>NZ_JAJSOZ010000012.1:0-119624 GCF_021282335.1 Bacillus sp. G16
GATGAGATTTCCCATTCCGCAAGGAAGTAAGATCCCTGAAAGATGATCAGGTTGATAGGTCTGAGGTGGAAGTGTGGCGACACATGGAGCTGACAGATACTAATCGATCGAGGACTTAACCACATTTTGAATGATGTCACATCTGTTATCTAGTTTTGAGAGAACACTCTCTAAAAGGCGGAAAAGCAAAGAAACTCCGCTAAGGGCTCTCATATCCTGTGAGAAACGCCCAGTACCTTCATCCTGAAGGCATTTGTTTGGTGGCGATAGCGAAGAGGTCACACCCGTTCCCATACCGAACACGGAAGTTAAGCTCTTCAGCGCCGATGGTAGTCGGGGGTTTCCCCCTGTGAGAGTAGGACGCCGCCAAGCAATTGCACGTTAGTGCAATTACGGAGGATTAGCTCAGCTGGGAGAGCATCTGCCTTACAAGCAGAGGGTCGGCGGTTCGAGCCCGTCATCCTCCACCATTTTAATTATACATACTCGGTTTTACATATATGCCGGTGTAGCTCAATTGGTAGAGCAACTGACTTGTAATCAGTAGGTTGGGGGTTCAAGTCCTCTTGCCGGCACCACTTTTATATGATATAATATTCAAGTCTCTTGTAAGAAGAGCCATTAGCTCAGTTGGTAGAGCATCTGACTTTTAATCAGAGGGTCGAAGGTTCGAGTCCTTCATGGCTCACCATTTACATGTTGCGGATGTGGCGGAATTGGCAGACGCGCTAGAATCAGGCTCTAGTGTCTTTACAGACGTGGGGGTTCAAGTCCCTTCATCCGCACCATTTCTGCGGAAGTAGTTCAGTGGTAGAACACCACCTTGCCAAGGTGGGGGTCGCGGGTTCGAATCCCGTCTTCCGCTCCAACTATACCATCCACGCCGGGGTGGTGGAATTGGCAGACACACAGGACTTAAAATCCTGCGGTAGGTGACTACCGTGCCGGTTCAAGTCCGGCCCTCGGCATTAAGTTTTGCGCCCGTAGCTCAATTGGATAGAGCGTTTGACTACGGATCAAAAGGTTAGGGGTTCGACTCCTCTCGGGCGCGCCATGATCTACATGAAATCGGGAAGTAGCTCAGCTTGGTAGAGCACATGGTTTGGGACCATGGGGTCGCAGGTTCGAATCCTGTCTTCCCGACCATTCTTGGGGCCTTAGCTCAGCTGGGAGAGCGCCTGCTTTGCACGCAGGAGGTCAGCGGTTCGATCCCGCTAGGCTCCACTTGATTTCAATAAATATTTGGCGGTGTAGCTCAGCTGGCTAGAGCGTACGGTTCATACCCGTGAGGTCGGGGGTTCGATCCCCTCCGCCGCTACCAATGGACCTTTAGCTCAGTTGGTTAGAGCAGACGGCTCATAACCGTCCGGTCGTAGGTTCGAGTCCTACAAGGTCCACCATTATACGGAGGAATACCCAAGTCTGGCTGAAGGGATCGGTCTTGAAAACCGACAGGGGTGTCAAAGCCCGCGGGGGTTCGAATCCCTCTTCCTCCGCCATATATATTCTTAATCATCGCGGGGTGGAGCAGTTCGGTAGCTCGTCGGGCTCATAACCCGAAGGTCGCAGGTTCAAATCCTGCCCCCGCAACCAAAATACATGAATGAAATAAGTAGTGCCCGAAGGGTGCAACCAAGAAAATTCACGTGTAAATTTTAAAATGGTCCGGTAGTTCAGTTGGTTAGAATGCCTGCCTGTCACGCAGGAGGTCGCGGGTTCGAGTCCCGTCCGGACCGCCATTTAAATACTTAGGCTCGGTAGCTCAGTTGGTAGAGCAACGGACTGAAAATCCGTGTGTCGGCGGTTCGATTCCGTCCCGAGCCACCATATATCAATATATATATTTTGGCGGTTGTGGCGAAGTGGTTAACGCACCAGATTGTGGCTCTGGCATTCGTGGGTTCGATTCCCATCAATCGCCCCAAATAAAAATTGCGGGTGTAGTTTAGTGGTAAAACCTCAGCCTTCCAAGCTGATGTCGTGGGTTCGATTCCCATCACCCGCTCCATTTCTATATTGTCATGGGCCTGTAGCTCAGCTGGTTAGAGCGCACGCCTGATAAGCGTGAGGTCGATGGTTCGAGTCCATTCAGGCCCACCATGATTTTTATATTCCACAGTAGCTCAGTGGTAGAGCTATCGGCTGTTAACCGATCGGTCGCAGGTTCGAATCCTGCCTGTGGAGCCAAATGGAGAAGTACTCAAGTGGCTGAAGAGGCGCCCCTGCTAAGGGTGTAGGTCGTGTAAGCGGCGCGAGGGTTCAAATCCCTCCTTCTCCGCCATATGATTACAAATATAAGTTCTCAAGCAACGGCCCGTTGGTCAAGCGGTTAAGACACCGCCCTTTCACGGCGGTAACACGGGTTCGAATCCCGTACGGGTCATCCAAAAACCTTGCATATCCTGCAAGGTTTTTTTATTTTTATAAATCATGATATGCCTTAGATTTCATACTTTATTCTACAAACAGACAACAAAAATCTTCATATATTTCGTTTTTCTTCGGAAAATGAAGTTAAATGTCAATAAGTATAAGCGCTTTCATGAAAGGGCTTTTTTTTATTTCTTCGAATAAATACTATAAGTGAAAACTATGATGTCAGAAAGGATGATTACATGGCCGCTGCCAGCCCGACAGCACATGATGTTTATCTTTTTCACGAAGGCAGTCTGTTTAAAAGCTATCAGCTGTTCGGCTCGCACTATCGCGAGCTGAATGGCCAAAGCGGATATGAATTTTGTGTGTGGGCGCCTCATGCGTCAGAAGTACGAGTGGCAGGGGATTTTAACAGCTGGTCAGGAGAGCAGCATGTGATGCACAGAGTGAACGATAACGGCATTTGGACGTTATTTATTCCAGGTTTGGGAGAAAAGGAACGATATAAGTATGAAATCGTGACTCATAGCGGTGAGATCAGGCTGAAGGCAGATCCATATGCTATTTATTCGGAAGTCAGGCCACATACAGCGTCACTTACTTACGATTTAGGTGATTACAGCTGGAAAGATCAATTATGGCAAAAGAAACAAAAGGCTAAGACGGTGTATGAGAAACCTGTTTTTATTTATGAGCTTCATTTCGGTTCGTGGAAGAAATATTCTGATGGCAGGCATTACTCCTATCAAGAATTAAGCCAGTCGCTTATTCCTTATATCAAAGAACATGGATTTACCCATATCGAACTGCTTCCGGTATATGAGCATCCTTATGACCGTTCCTGGGGGTACCAAGGAACGGGTTATTACAGCCCGACAAGCAGGTTTGGCACACCCCATGATTTGATGAAGTTTGTGGATGAATGCCATCAAGAAAACATCGGAGTCATTCTGGATTGGGTGCCCGGACATTTTTGTAAAGATGCACATGGCCTTTATATGTTTGATGGAGAGCCCCTTTATGAATATCAAGAAGAACGTGATCGGGAGAACTGGCTATGGGGCACGGCAAACTTTGACCTAGGAAAACCGGAAGTTCATAGTTTTTTAATTTCTAATGCGTTGTACTGGGCAGAATTCTATCATATAGATGGATTTAGGGTTGATGCAGTGGCTAACATCTTGTATTGGCCAAATCAGAATGAACGCCATACGAATCCATATGCTGTTGAATTTTTAAAAAAACTCAATCAAACCATGAGAGAGGCATATCCGCATGTCATGATGATTGCGGAAGATTCTACGGAATGGCCTCAAGTGACAGGTGCCGTTGAGGAAGGGGGGCTCGGTTTTCATTTTAAATGGAATATGGGCTGGATGAATGACGTACTGACATACATGGAGACGCCGCCAGAAGAAAGGCGGAATTGTCATCAGCTTATCTCTTTTTCATTACTGTATGCATTTAGTGAACATTTTGTATTGCCGTTTTCTCATGATGAAGTCGTATACGGAAAAAAATCACTTCTTAATAAAATGCCTGGCGACTATTGGCAGAAATTTGCCCAGTATCGGCTTTTGCTCGGATATATGACGGCTCATCCCGGAAAGAAATTGATCTTTATGGGTTCAGAATTTGCCCAATTTGATGAATGGAAAGACACAGAGCAGCTAGATTGGTTTTTGGACTCCTTCCCCATGCATCAGAAAGCCAGCGTTTTTACGCAAGATCTTCTCCGCTTTTATCAAAAAAGCAAAATCCTTTATGAAAATGACCATCGTGCCCAGTCGTTTGAATGGATTGATGTCCATAATAACGAACAATCAATCTTTTCTTTTATTCGTTATGGGAAAAGGCACGGTGAGGCGCTTGTCATCATTTGTAATTTTACACCCGCGGTCTATCATCAATATGATGTTGGTGTTCCTTTTCTAACCCAATACATCGAAGTGCTGAACAGCGACAGTGAAACATATGGAGGCTCAGGACAAATCAACAAAAAGCCGTTAGCGGCCAAAAAGGGAGCTCTTCATCATAAACCGTGTTATATCACGATGACCATCCCCCCTTACGGCATTTCAATTTTACGGGCGGTTAAAAAAAGAGGAGAGATAAAAAGATGAAAAAACAATGTGTAGCCATGCTCCTTGCCGGCGGGAAGGGCAGCCGTCTCAGCGGATTAACAAAACATATGGCAAAACCAGCTGTATCTTTCGGGGGAAAATACAGGATTATAGATTTTACGCTCAGCAACTGTTCCAATTCAGGCATAGACACAGTCGGGATTTTAACACAATATCAGCCGCTTGAGCTGAATTCCTATATTGGAATCGGCAGTGCATGGGACCTTGACAGATATAATGGCGGCGTGACGGTTTTACCCCCTTATGCCGAGTCATCCGAAGTCAAATGGTATAAAGGAACGGCAAGCGCCATTTATGAAAATCTCAATTATTTGAATCAGTATGATCCTGAGTATGTGCTGATTTTATCAGGAGATCACATCTACAAAATGGACTACGGCAAAATGCTCGATTTTCACATTGAAAAGAAAGCGGATGTCACCATCTCTGTCATCGAAGTGGGCTGGGAGGAAGCAAGCCGCTTTGGCATCATGAAGACCAATGCAGATGGGATGATCACGCATTTTGATGAAAAGCCCAAATTTCCTAAGAGCAATCTTGCCTCAATGGGAATTTATATATTCAATTGGCCGCTTTTGAAACAGTACCTTGAGATGGACGACCGGAACCCTTATTCAAGCCACGACTTCGGCAAAGACATTATTCCTCTGCTTTTAGAGGAAAAAAAGAAGCTTTCCGCATATCCGTTTAAAGGATATTGGAAGGATGTCGGCACAGTGCAGAGCTTGTGGGAAGCCAATATGGATTTATTAAAAGAGGACTCGGAGCTCAAGCTGTTTGAACGCAAGTGGAAAATTTACTCCGTCAATCCCAATCAGCCACCGCAATTTATTTCATCTGACGCACAGGTTCATGATTCGCTTGTGAACGAAGGATGTGTCGTGTATGGAAATGTGTCTCATTCCGTTCTTTTTCAAGGTGTTACTGTCGGCAAGCATTCGACTGTCAAATCGTCGGTCATTATGCCGGATGTGACGATTGGCGAGCATGTAGTGATTGAAAATGCCATCGTACCTAAGGGTCTGGTGCTTCCGGATGGCGCAGTGATTCGATCTGAAAAAGACATTCAGGAGGTGCTGCTCGTTTCAGAGGAATTTGTAGAAAAAGAATTAATTTAATACTGAAGAGGGGGCAAAGCCAGTGTTCAATAATCAAATGTTAGGTGTTATAGATGAAACCACATATAAGCATTCTCTTCAGGATTTAACGGCACAGCGGTCGCTTGGGGCGATCCCTTTTGCCGGCAGGTACCGTCTGATCGATTTTATGCTTTCCAACATGGTGAATGCGGATATTAGGAGCGTCGCGATTTTTCCGAAGTATCGCTATCGTTCGCTTATGGATCATCTTGGAGCAGGTAAGGAATGGGATTTGCATCGAAAAAAGGATGGCCTCTTTTTTTTCCCGTCTCCCCATCTTCACCAAGAATACGATGAATTCGGTTCCTTTCGCCAGTTTTCCGACCATCTTGATTACTTCCACAGAAGCACACAGCAATATGCCGTGATCTCCAACAGCCATACCGTATGCAACATTCAATTTCAATATGTGCTGAAACGCCATCAGGAGGTTGGCTGCGATGTCACCGAGGTATTTCAGGACGGCCAGTCGCTGCAAATCTATATCATGTCTACAGCGCTCTTAAAGGATCTGATCTACGGACATAGTGAAAAAGGCTATAAAACCATTCAGGAGGCTGTTGAAAAAGAATCATCCTCCTTGACCATTTGCCCTTATGAATATTCAGGTTATGCCGCTGTCATTGATTCGGTGGAAAAGTATTATACCCACAGTATGGAGCTCATTCAGCCTCGTTTTTGGCAGCAGGTGTTTTTGCCCCAGCAGCCGATCTATACAAAAGTGAAGGATGAGCCGCCGACGAAATACGGCAAGCACAGCACTGTCAAAAATTCCTTGGTGGCAAACGGATGTGTGCTTGAAGGAGAGGTTGAAAACTGCATTTTGTTCAGGGCGGTTCATGTCGGAAAGGGAACGAAGTTGAAAAACTGCATTGTTATGCAAAAAACGCAGATTGGCGAGGAGTGCCTGCTTGAGCAGGTCATTTCTGATAAGGACGTTAAAATCGGAAATGCGACTGAGGCTGCGGGAACAGCTGAGCAGCCGCTTGTATTAAGAAAAGGTTTGGTGCAAGGAGAGCTGATGAATTCTTGAAGGTATTATTTGCTGTATCAGAATGTACCCCGTTTGTTAAATCAGGAGGTCTTGCCGATGTAGCCGGCGCTCTGCCAAAGGCACTTGCGCGATTAGGCAATGAAGTAGCTGTGATGCTGCCGAAATACAGTCAAATACCTGAGCGTTGGAAAAAGCGCATGAGAAAAATGGCTAAGTGTACGGTAGCTGTTGGCTGGCGTCAGCAATATTGCGGAATTGAACATATGGCCGAAGATGATGTGAATTATTATTTCATCGACAATGAATATTATTTTAACAGGGATTCGTTGTACGGGCATTATGATGACGGTGAACGATTTGCCTTTTTTTCAAGAGCTGTACTGGAGGCCGTCGAAGCTGTGAATGTTCAAGCGGATATTGTTCATACTCACGACTGGCATACAGCGATGGTCAATTATTTGCTGAAAGAGGAATACAGAAAACATCCTTTTTATGAGCAGATGAAAAGTGTACTCACAATCCACAACCTGCAGTTTCAAGGCATATTTCCGCCTGATGTCACACATGACTTGCTGGGGCTTGAGATGGATCATTTTCATTATGAAAGGTTAGAATGCAACGGATTTGTTAATTTTATGAAGGCGGGCATCATTGCGGCTGATCATGTGACAACTGTAAGCCCTACTTACAGAAATGAAATATTGACGCCTTATTACGGTGAACAGCTGGAACAGGTTTTGCGATATAGGGAAAATGATGTAACCGGCATTTTAAATGGCATTGATGATTCCTTCTACCAGCCAAAAAGCGATCCTTATATAGAGGCGCATTACGATTCGGAGCATCTTGCAAACAAGGAAGAAAATAAAACGAAGCTTCAGCGGCGGATGGGGCTTCCGGAACGACACGATATTCCGCTGATCAGTATGGTGACAAGGCTGACTAAACAAAAGGGACTTGATCTTGTCCGCAGGATTATGCATGAACTTCTTGAGGAGCAGGACATACAGCTGATTGTGCTGGGTACAGGGGAACGCGAATTTGAAGATTATTTCCGGTATGCAGAATTTGCTTTTCATGAGAAGTGCCGAGCGTATATTGGGTTTGACGAGCCGCTTGCCCATCAAATTTATGCGGGCTCTGACTTGTTTTTGATGCCGTCGAAATTTGAGCCGTGCGGCTTGGGGCAGCTGATTGCTCTCCAATATGGCGCCATTCCGATTGTCAGAGAGACGGGCGGGCTTTATGACACAGTCCGTTCCTATCAGGAGGAAGAGGGAACCGGCAATGGCTTTACGTTCTCTGCCTTCAATGCGCATGATCTGAAATTTACGATTGAGAGGGCGCTGTCGTTTTATCGTCAAAAGGATGTATGGAAGGGCATCATGAATACCGCAATGAATGCAGATTACAGCTGGGAGCAGTCAGCCAAAGAGTATCAGCGCATTTTCGAGCATGTGACAAGGAGTGGACGGGATGTTCTCGAGTAAAGAACGCTTTGCAGCCTTATTTTTAAAGCGTCTGGAAATGACGTGCGGAAAAAGCTTTAAAGACTCTGCCAAGCTGGATCAATATAAAACGTTGGGCAATATGGTCAGAGAGTATATCAGCGCTGATTGGATCCAGACGAATGAAAAGAGCCGGTCCAATTCCGGGAAGCAGACATATTATTTGTCAATCGAATTTCTTCTCGGTCAGCTCCTTGAACAAAATTTAATGAATCTTGGCGTTCGTGATGTTGTAGAAGCAGGCTTGAAGGATATCGGCATCAATTTAGAGGAGATCGTTCAGATGGAGAGCGATGCAGGTCTCGGCAATGGCGGGCTTGGTCGCTTGGCCGCTTGCTTTTTAGATTCTCTGGCTTCGTTGAACTTGCCGGGGCACGGGATGGGCATTCGTTATAAGCATGGCTTGTTTGAACAAAAAATTGTAGACGGGCATCAAGTGGAGCTGCCTGAGCAATGGCTGAAAAACGGGAATGTATGGGAAGTAAGAAATGTGGATCAGGCAGTTGATGTGCCGTTTTGGGGCGAGGTGCATATGACAGAAAAAAACGGGCGTCTGCATTTTCGCCACGAACAAGCTACAATTGTTTCCGCTGTTCCTTATGATATCCCGATCATCGGCTATGAAACGGGCACTGTTAATACGTTACGGCTTTGGAACGCCGAGCCTTCTGCGCATTATCATGGCGGCAATATTTTGTCTTATAAGCGGGAAACAGAAGCTGTTTCTGAATTTTTATATCCTGATGACACCCATGACGAGGGAAAAATTTTGCGGCTGAAGCAGCAATATTTTTTAGTATGCGCAAGCTTAAAAAGCATTGTGAACAATTACCGAAAAACAAATAAATCTTTATCCGGCCTGCATAAAAAAGTAAGCATCCATATTAATGACACCCATCCTGCGCTTGCGGTGCCTGAGCTGATGCGGATTTTACTCGATGAAGAGAACATGAGCTGGGAAGAGGCCTGGCATATTACCGTACATACGATTTCTTATACAAATCATACGACATTGTCAGAAGCGCTTGAGAAATGGCCGATTCATTTGTTTAAGCCGCTGCTCCCGCGAATGTATATGATTATTGAAGAGATCAATGAAAGGTTTTGCCGAGCGGTTTGGGAAAAGTATCCCGGAGACTGGAAAAGAATAGAGGCCATGGCGATTACGGCGCATGGTGTCGTCAAAATGGCTCATCTGGCTATAGTGGGCAGCTACAGTGTAAACGGCGTTGCCAAAATTCATTCTGATATTTTAAAGGAAAGGGAGATGCACGATTTTCATTTGCTGTTCCCGAGTCGTTTTAACAATAAGACGAATGGAATTGCCCACAGGCGCTGGCTGCTAAAAGCGAATCCCGGCTTGTCTGCCATCATTACAGAGGCGATCGGCAATGAATGGGTGAAACAGCCGGAATCCCTTATCGGATTAGAATCGTACGCCTCTGATCCCGCTTTTATCGAGCAGTTTCAAAACAACAAAAGCAGGAAAAAACAAGAGCTTGCCGATTTGATTTTTTGCACGGCCGGGGTGGTTGTGAATCCTGACAGCATATTCGACGTACAGGTAAAACGGCTTCATGCATACAAACGGCAGCTGCTGAATGTTCTTCATATTATGTATTTGTATAACCGGCTCAAGGAGGACTCGGGATTTTCAATCTATCCGCAAACCTTTATTTTCGGGGCAAAGGCTTCACCAAGCTATCATTATGCCAAGAAAATCATTAAGCTGATCCATTCTGTCTCAGAAAAGGTCAACTATGATCCGGCAGTCAAACAGCTGATTAAGATTGTTTTTTTGGAAAATTACAGAGTTTCTATGGCTGAGCGTATTTTTCCGGCTTCAGATGTGAGTGAACAAATTTCAACCGCAAGCAAAGAAGCGTCTGGTACAGGAAATATGAAGTTTATGATGAACGGCGCTTTGACAATCGGCACGCATGACGGCGCAAATATTGAGATTCTTGAGCGGGTGGGGCCTGATTGCATTTATACATTCGGTTTAAAGGCGGATGACGTTCTATCGTATCAGGAAAACGGCGGCTATAGATCGAGGGAATATTATCAGCATGACCGCAGAATCAGACAGGTGGTCGATCAGCTGATCAACGGTTTTTTTGAAGGGGAAGCAGATGAATTTGAATCGATCTATGACTCGCTGCTTCCGCATAATGATGAGTATTTTGTGCTGAAGGATTTCAGCTCATATGCAGATGCGCAGGAGCGTATTCAAGCTGATTATCGCGATCGGCGGAAATGGTCTGAGCGTTCGGTTTTAAACATTGCCCATTCTGGTTATTTCTCCAGCGACCGCACGATCCGGGAATATGCGAAAGACATTTGGGGCATCCGGCCGATGATGTGAAAAAGCCGTTGTATAAGCGGCTTTTTTTTGTTCACAGATTCATTGAATAGATTGTAAAGGATAAGAATGTCGCAAATGCACTCCATAAAAAATAAGGTAAAAGAAGATAGCTTGCGGCTCTGCTGTATTTTTTCGCTGCGATCATTAATATGAGTGCTGTGATCGCGACAAGCAGGCAGTCAATTGATGCAGCCAGAAAATTCTTTTGCGTAAATTGAAAATAGCTGAATGCCTGATTAAGCACATAATTAAGCAAAAGCATAAGCCAAAAGCTTTTCGCATCTTTAAATGAAAACGCGGCATACACAATGGCAGCTGAAAGGGAGATCAGGGCAAACAGGATGGCCCAAATGATGCCGATCGCAGATCCGGGTGGCGTCCAGTCCGGTTTTTTCAGTGAATTGTACCATTCTTGGTCAATTGGAAACAGGTAGTCTGCGGCTGAAAACAGCGCATATGTAATCACAAAAACCGCTATGGCGCCGACAATCTTCTTCATGTTTGTAACCTCCGTATGTATTTATTTTACATTTGCACTTACCCTTTATCTTATAAAGATCAAACCCCGATATGCAGAAAACGTAAAAGAACCCCCAATAATCGGGGGTTCAATCAGCGTGGAGATCGCCGAATGTTGTCATGATTCCCTCTTCATCGAGTTCTTCCTCATAACGCTCATGGGCTCTGCTTTGATAAACTGTAATTTCTTTTCCTGTGATATCAGTAGCGATGAAATTTTCGTATGACTCCGTATTGCCGATATTTTCTTCGGCATTCATCGTCATATCATCATAGCTGAGCGGCGGGTTTTCCATATCCTGCGGTGTTGATGAGTTTCCGTATTTTTCAACGTCCTGGTAGGAATCTTCACTGTCATAAGGCGCTCTGATTTCTTCATCATCGTCAAATTCAAATTGCCCGAAAGGTGTTTCTTCTTCGATCGGACGGTCTTTGGAAACGACATCCTGTGACGAATACTCTGCGAGCGTCGTGGCCGTCGGAAGCGCTTCAAGACGTTCGTAAGGGATTTCCTTTCCGCTGACTTCACAAATACCGTACGTACCGTTTTCTATCGCCTTCAATGAATGCTCAATGTCCCGGAGATGCTCTCGCTCATGCAAGTCGAGAGCGATGTCTTTTTCACGCTCGTAAAGCTCTGTCGCCTGATCGCCGGGATGGTTGTCGTAAGCGGAAAGCTCACCCCACGAATCATAAGGAAAGGCTGAGTTAAGCTGAAAATGGTCATTGTCTTTGAAACGGTTTAAGATATCTTTTTTCGTTTGTTCCAGTTCATTTTTTAAATGCTGCAGCTGGTCTTTTGTAAGCAATGTGATCGCCTCGTTTCTCTGTGATGCATACCCTTAGTATGAACAGATCGCCTGAGAACTTTCATAAATGGCGCGTGGAGGAATATAGGAGATTTTCCTTATATGGTAAGCGGATACAACCTTTGCTATCAGTGGAGAAAGAAAATTAAGGTTTGTTTCTTTTTCATTTCTGAAATTAGGTTTATAATAGGTAAGGCAGGCCATTTGGACTGCATGATCTGTGTGTTTGACACAAAGGAGACACAGGTGTATGGTATTAAAAGCATTTTAAGGATTATGGAGGAATGTCTCATGGTGACAACGGTGCAGCGTACGTTCCGAAAGGAAGTTCTACATGCATTACATAAAGCCAAAGAAGTCAACCATGCTGTCTTAATAAGCTATTCGAGACAAATCGAGTCTCTTGACCCTCTATCATTTTTCAATTACGGAGCAAAAAAATATACAGGCAATCGATTTTTTTGGTCAGATCCTGAAAGTGAATTGACAATAGTCGGTCTTGGCAAAGAAGCAGTTTTCCAGACAAGTCAAAAAAACAGCGAGCGGTATCGCGAGGTTTTTGAACAATGGGAGCGCTTTAAAAAGACGGCTTTTCATATTTATGAAGAAGAAAAGCTGCAGCATTCTGCAGTGGGACCTGTGTTATTCGGAGGATTTTCTTTTGACCCTTGCGAAGAAAGAGGTACACAATGGGACCATTTCTCGGAAGGGGATTTCTTTGTGCCTGCGCTTATGCTGACGATGACTGCTGAAGGCCCATTCTTAACAGTCAACAGATGGGTAAGCGAAGAAGAAGATGCAGAAGCTGTTTTGGAAGGCTTAAAAGCTTTTGCAGCGGAATTTATGGTTCCAGTTTTAGAGCAAGGAGATCAGGCTGCGGTTGCAGCATCTCAAGAGCTGGATAAGGATGATTGGCTGAAAGCAATCGAAACGGCAACAAGCCAAATTAAAGAGAAACAATATGATAAAGTGGTTCTTGCCCGAGAGCTGCTGCTCACGTTTGACGGCCCGGTCCAAATTGAACCGGTGCTTAAAACGCTTTTGAACGATCAGCAGACAAGCTATGTTTTTGCAATCGAACAGGAAGGCCAAACCTTTGTCGGCGCGTCTCCAGAACGACTGATCAAAAGAGACGGCAGCACTGTTATGTCTTCTTGTCTGGCAGGCTCCATTAAACGCGGCGCGGATGAAGAAGAAGACCGCCGGATAGGCCTTGAATTATTAAACGATGAGAAAAATCTGCTGGAGCATGATATTGTTGTAGGCATGATCCATAACGCTTTCATATCAAGCTGTTCGGAGGTTGAAAAGCCTGACGGACCTGCATTGTACAAAACGAAAAGCGTCCAGCACTTATATACGCCGATTGTCGGACAGCTTCGTGAGTCTGCTTCGCTTTTTGACTTAATTGAGAAACTGCATCCCACACCTGCGCTTGGGGGGGCACCTCAGAAAAAAGCTGTAGAAGTGATCAGAGAGATCGAACCGATGTCCCGCGGCTGGTATGCGGCTCCTATCGGCTGGATTGACAGCCAGGATAACGGGGAATTCGCAGTGGCCATCCGTTCAGGGCTGATCGAAGGCAGCACAGCAAGGCTGTTTGCCGGGTGCGGTATTGTGGAAGACTCAGACCCGCACTCGGAATATGAGGAAACGCAGATTAAATTGAAGCCGATGATCTCTGCATTAGGAGGTGAGAGGCGTTGACAGCTAACCCGATTACTCATTACATCGGAAGTTTTATGGATGAATTCGCCCTTTCCGGAATTACGGACGCCGTCGTTTGTCCGGGCTCAAGATCCACACCGCTGGCTATTCTTGCAGCCGCGCATCCTGATATCAGCGTCCATGTCCAAATTGATGAAAGATCTGCCGGGTTTTTTGCTTTAGGGCTGGCAAAAGCGAAGCAGCGTCCCGTGCTTTTGATCTGCACATCAGGAACAGCCGCGGCCAACTTTTATCCGGCTGTGATTGAAGCCCATTATTCAAGAGTGCCAATTATTGTGTTAACTGCTGATCGGCCTCACGAGCTGCGCGAAGTAGGCGCACCGCAGGCTATTAATCAGCACTTCTTATTCGGTAACTTTGTTAAGTTTTTCACAGACTCTGCTCTTCCTGAAGAGTCTCCGCATATGCTGAGATATATCCGAACGCTGGCCAGCCGCGCCGCTGGCGAAGCACAAAAGCGCCCTATGGGACCTGTGCATGTGAATGTGCCGCTGCGCGAACCGCTGATGCCGGATCTTTCAGCTGAGCCGTTTGAAAGAATGAGAACAGGTTGTCACGTGTCTGTGAAAACGGGAACGCAGTCTGTTGACCGGGAATCCCTGTCCGATGTGGCTGTGATGCTGACAGAGGCTGAAAAAGGAATGATCGTCTGCGGAGAGCTCCATAGTGATACGGATAAGGAAAACATTATTGCACTGTCAAAGGCGCTTCAATATCCGATTTTAGCGGACCCGCTGTCTAATCTGCGGAACGGCGCCCATGATAAAAGCACTGTCATTGATGCGTACGATTCATTTTTAAAAGATGATGAGCTGAAGGCGAAACTGCGTCCGGATGTTGTCATCCGCTTTGGTCCGATGCCTGTTTCAAAACCGGTTTTCTTATGGCTTAAGGATGATCCGGCGATTCAGCAGATTGTGATTGACGAGGATGGAGGGTGGAGAGACCCGACACAGGCAAGCTCGCATATGATTCACTGCAACGCGTCTGCTTTTGCTGAAGCGATCATTGATGACCTTGCTGACATCACCAGGTCATCAGAATGGATGGAAAAGTGGCAGTTTGTCAATGGGCGGTTCCGTGAGCATTTGCAAACAATCAGCAGTGAAGAGGTTTCGTTTGAAGGTAATCTCTATCGGATCCTTCAGTATCTTGTGCCCGAAAACAGCTCGCTGTTTGTCGGCAATAGCATGCCGATCAGGGATGTTGATACGTTTTTTGAAAAGCAGGAACGCGATTTCCGAATTTATTCAAACCGGGGCGCAAACGGCATAGATGGTGTCGTCTCCTCTGCCATGGGGGTATGTGAAGGGACAAAAGCGCCTGTAACCCTCGTGATTGGAGATTTATCTTTTTATCACGATTTAAACGGACTGCTGGCTGCTAAAAAGCTGGGCATTCCTCTTACTGTGATTCTCGTGAATAATGACGGCGGAGGGATTTTCTCATTTTTGCCGCAGTCATCTGAGAAGGCACACTTTGAAGATTTGTTCGGCACGCCGACAGGGCTCGATTTCAAGCATGCGGCTGCACTATACGACGGTACGTATTCATGCCCGGCTTCATGGGATGAATTCAAAGCAGCTTACGCGCCGCAGGCAGACAAGCCCGGACTCCATTTGATAGAAATCAAAACGGATCGACAATCAAGAGTCCAGCTTCATCGCGATATGCTGAAGGAGGCTGTGCGGGAAGTGAAAAAACAATGGGAACTGTAAACTTAACGGTTTCAGACGGTGTCCGATATGCTGTGACAGACGAGCGGCCGAATGCTTCCGAAGCCATCGTCTGTCTGCACGGGTTTACCGGCAGCAAACAATCATGGAATTTTCTTGATCGGATGCTGCCTGATTCCCGTTTGATCAAAATTGATTGTTTAGGGCATGGTGAAACCGATGCCCCTCTGAATGGGAAAAGATACAGCACAAGCCGGCAAGTTTCTGACCTTGCCGAGATTTTTGATCAATTAAAACTTCACAAAGTGAAATTGATTGGGTATTCTATGGGAGGAAGGCTTGTTTATTCTTTTGCGATGACATATCCCGAACGGGTATCGGCACTTGTACTTGAAAGCACAACGCCGGGGCTCAAAACGCTTGAGGAGCGGCGGGAACGAATTATGCGGGACCGAAAGCTTGCAGATTTTATTTTGCGCAACGGCATCAAAGCTTTTGTGCAGTATTGGGAGGGCATCCCTTTGTTTTCATCCCAGCAGCGGCTGGCTGAAGATATTCGGCACAGGATACGGTCGGGCCGTCTGCGAAACAATAAGATTGGGCTTGCGAACAGTTTAACCGGTATTGGCACCGGCTCACAGCCTTCCTGGTGGAGCCGTGTTGACGAAATTGCGGTGCCTGTGCTTCTGATCTGCGGGGAGTGGGACGAAAAGTTTTGTGCCATCAATCAAGAGGTGCATAAGAAGCTTCCATCTAGTAGAATAGAGATTGTTCCAAACGCTGGCCATACGGTCCATGTGGAACAGCCGCGATTTTTTGGTAAAATAGTGAGTGAGTTTTTAACAAGCATCTGATTCACTCACATAGAGAATAAAAGGAGGTCATCATATGGCTGCAGAATGGAAAACAAAACGGACATACGATGAAATATTGTATGAAACGTATAATGGTATTGCAAAAATAACAATCAATCGCCCCGAGGTACATAACGCGTTTACCCCTAAAACGGTTGCTGAAATGATTGATGCGTTTGCTGACGCGAGAGACGATCAAAACGTCGGGGTTATCGTGCTTGCAGGTGCCGGAGACAAAGCATTTTGTTCTGGCGGAGACCAAAAAGTGCGCGGCCACGGCGGATATGTAGGAGACGACCAAATTCCGCGTCTAAACGTACTGGATCTTCAGCGTTTAATCCGCGTCATTCCGAAACCAGTTGTTGCGATGGTTTCCGGATATGCGATCGGCGGAGGCCACGTGCTTCACATCGTATGTGACTTGACAATCGCTGCCGACAACGCGATTTTCGGACAAACAGGCCCTAAAGTGGGAAGCTTTGACGCTGGTTACGGTTCTGGCTACCTGGCTCGAATCGTTGGACACAAAAAAGCTCGTGAAATCTGGTACCTGTGCCGTCAGTACAACGCGCAGGAAGCACTGGACATGGGTCTTGTCAACACAGTCGTTCCTTTGGAACAACTTGAAGAAGAAACGATTAAATGGTGTGAAGAAATGCTTGAAAAAAGCCCGACCGCACTTCGTTTTCTTAAAGCTGCGTTTAACGCGGATACGGACGGACTTGCTGGAATTCAGCAGTTTGCAGGGGATGCTACCCTTCTTTACTACACAACAGATGAAGCAAAAGAAGGCCGTGATTCCTTTAAGGAAAAACGCAAACCTGATTTCGGACAGTTCCCTCGTTTCCCGTGATCAGCAATACTTAGTAAACAAACAGCTTGAGACTTTGCGGTCCAAGCTGTTTTCTTTTCAATACAGACATTTTACCTCGGAGATGATGACATGCTGACAGAACAGCCCAACTGGCTCATGCAACGGGCACAGCTGACACCTGAGAGAATCGCTCTCATCTATGGAGACCAAACCGTGACATTTGCAGACTTGTTTGCTGCGTCTAAGCAAATGGCGGAGCAGC
The DNA here is from genome assembly GCF_021282335.1 of Bacillus sp. G16. Taxonomy (NCBI): domain Bacteria; kingdom Bacillati; phylum Bacillota; class Bacilli; order Caryophanales; family Bacillaceae; genus Bacillus; species Bacillus sp. G16. Next base: position 17,189 of record NZ_JAJSOZ010000012.1, read on the forward strand.
TTGCTGCTCATTCGGTTCGGAAAGGGGACACTGCGGCTATTTTGCTCCAAAACCGTACAGAAATGGTTTACGCCGTTCACGCTTGTTTTTTGCTCGGTGTTAAGGTGGTGCTTCTGAATACGAAGCTGTCAACACATGAAAGGCTGTTTCAGCTGGAGGATTCCGGCGCCCGCTTTTTACTGACAGATTCAAGCTTTGACAAGCAAGATTATGAGCACACCCTTCAAACTATTGATGTGGACGAACTTGCCCAAGTAGACGCAAAGGAAATTACGATCGAGGATTATATGCAATTGGATAAAACGGCAACGCTGATGTATACGTCGGGTACGACAGGCAAGCCCAAGGGAGTTCAGCAAACGTTTGGAAACCATTATTTCAGTGCGGTGTCATCCGCGCTTAATTTGGGTATAACAGAACAAGACCGCTGGCTTATCGCATTGCCGCTCTTCCACATCAGCGGATTGTCCGCGTTATTTAAATCTGTGATCTACGGAATGACTGTCGTGCTTCACCATCGCTTTTCCGTAAGCGATGTGCTGGATTCTATCAACAGGCATCAAGTGACAATGATATCTGCGGTGCAGACAATGCTGGCCAGTCTTTTGGAAGAAACAAGCCGCTGCCCTGAAACCATCAGATGCATCCTGCTCGGCGGAGGCCCTGCACCGCTACCGTTGCTTGAGGAATGCCGTGAGAAAGGATTCCCTGTCTTTCAGTCCTATGGAATGACAGAGACATGCTCACAAATCGTCACCCTGTCGCCGGAATTCAGTATGGAAAAGCTCGGATCTGCGGGGAAACCGCTGTTTTCATGCGAAATTAAAATAGAGCGGGACGGACAGGCATGTGAACCGTTTGAACACGGTGAAATCATGGTCAAAGGCCCGAATGTCATGAAAAGCTATTTTAACCGGGAGAGCGCAAACGAAGCTTCCTTTCAAAATGGCTGGCTGAAAACAGGTGATCTTGGGTATTTAGACAGCGACGGCTTTTTATATGTATTAGACAGACGTTCAGATCTGATCATATCAGGCGGAGAAAACATTTATCCGGCTGAAGTGGAGTCAGTGCTGCTTTCACATCCCGCTGTGGCCGAAGCCGGTGTTTCAGGTGCTGAGGACAAAAAATGGGGGAAGGTGCCCCACGCCTATCTTGTCCTTCACAAGCCTGTGAGCGCAGAAGAATTGACCGCCTACTGCAAAGAACGCTTGGCGAAATATAAAATTCCGGCGAAATTCTTTATACTTGACAGCCTGCCGCGCAATGCGTCTAATAAGCTCTTGCGAAATCAGCTGAAGGATGCGCGTAAAGGAGAACTGCTATGATCGAAATAGAGAAAATTACGCTTTACCACTTAAGCATGAATTTAAAGAAACCGTTCAAAAACAGTATTGAAACGCTTCAAGAGCGTAAATTTCTAATCGTGGAAGCCATTGATACATCCGGTGTCACAGGCTGGGGAGAAGTATCTGCGTTCTCTTCGCCTTGGTACACCGAAGAAACCATTGGAACATGTTTGCACATGCTAAAGGATTTTTTTATTCCCAATGTTGTCGGACGTGAATTTAAGCACCCTTCCGAAGTGCCGGACAGCCTGGCGCGCTTCAAAGGAAACCGGATGGCAAAAGCAGGACTTGAATCGGCTGTCTGGGATATCTATGCGAAAAAGAAGGGCATTTCCCTTGCCGAGGCATTGGGCGGGATAAGAGATAAAGTTCCTGCCGGGGTAGTTGTCGGCCTGGCACCTCTTGACGATATGCTGAAGGAAATCGAGAGCTATCAAAAAGAAGGATATCAAAGAATAAAAATTAAAATTCAGCCTGGGCAGGATGTGGAATTAGTCAAGGCCATCCGCAGCCGGTTCCCAAACATCCCGCTTATGGCCGATGCCAATTCCTCATACGAGCTGAAGGATATCAGCCGTTTAAAGGAGCTTGATGAGTACCATTTAATGATGATTGAGCAGCCTCTTCAAGCTGATGACATCGTTGATCACCGCCACTTGCAGAAACATTTGAAAACGGCCATTTGCCTTGATGAAAGCATTTGTTCGGCTGATGATGCGAGACGGGCGATTGAGCTCGGAAGCTGCAAAATCATTAATATTAAGCCTTCCCGTGTCGGCGGCTTAACAGAAGCCTTAAAAATTCATGATTTATGCAGAGAGCACCATATGCAGGTTTGGTGCGGCGGAATGCTGGAAACTGGCATTTCCAGAGCACAGAACGTGGCGCTAGCTTCACTGCCGCAATTCACAATACCTGGTGATATTTCTTCATCCTCACGTTATTGGGATGAGGATATTGTGACCCCTGATATCCGTATTGATAATGGATTTATTTCTGTGTCAAAACAGCCTGGTTTAGGGGTTGAGGTGAACCAGGACATTATGCGAAAATATGTGACCAAAATGGATGTTTTCACGCAACATGGATAAGAAAAAAGTATTTTGCCATTTTGAAAGAATGTCAGTGTGCTGTTATAGTAAAAGCGTTCGTTGAATACATCCCTTCTCGTTTGGACCGGCTGCTAACCCAGCCGGTTTTTTTGTGAAAATTGTCCTTGACAAAAGTGGGCAAACGCGATAATTTTGCACTAAGGAAACTTTTTGTCCTATCTAAATAAAATATGCTTTTGGCTAATTTAATGTCACATGTCTAAGAAATGAAAACATAAGATAATATAATCGGACATTGATGGCAATGAGGAGTGTGAAAATGAAACAGGGACTGATGGCAGCGGTGCTTTTGACCTGCTTTGCTCTAACGGGATGCGGTACGGATTCAGCCGGAAAAAGCGCTGATCAACAGTTACAGGTAACGGCAACAACATCCCAAATTGCCGATGCAGCCGAAAACATTGGAGAAAAGCATGTAAAAGTCACCTCTTTAATGGGGCCGGGAGTCGATCCGCATCTTTACAAAGCTTCACAGGGTGACACGAAAAAACTAATGTCAGCCGATGTTGTTCTGTACAGCGGATTGCATCTGGAGGGAAAAATGGAGGACGTTCTCCAAAAAATCGGCGAACAAAAACAAGCAGCGGCAGTCGCTGAGGCTATACCGAAAAACAAGCTCATTTCTGCAGGAGAAGGCAAGACGTTTGATCCGCACGTTTGGTTCAGTATTCCGTTATGGATCTATGCAGTGGATGAAATCGAAGCGCAATTCAGCAAAGCGATGCCTGAGCACGCGGATGATTTTAAGAAAAATGCCAAAGAGTACAAAGAAGATTTGCAATATTTAGATAAGTGGTCGCGCCAGGAGATCGAGAATATTCCGGAGAAAAGCCGTGTGCTTGTCACTGCTCACGATGCCTTTGCCTACTTTGGGAAAGAGTATGGATTTCAGGTGAAAGGCCTGCAGGGGCTCAGCACAGATTCGGATTACGGATTAAAGGATGTTCAGGAACTGGTCGATCTCCTGACAGAAAAACAAATAAAAGCTGTTTTTGTAGAAAGTAGCGTATCTGAAAAATCAATCAATGCAGTGGCAGAAGGGGCTAAAGAAAAAGGCCATACAGTCACAATCGGCGGTCAGCTTTATTCGGATGCCATGGGTGAAAAGGGCACAAAAGAAGGCACTTACGAAGGAATGTTCCGCCACAATATCAACACGATTACCAAAGCGCTTAAATAAAGAAAAGAGGTGATGGATATGTTCCCTGTTGAGCTCGATAATGTAACGGTCGCTTATCATAAAAAGCCTGTTCTGCAGGAAATTTCACTGCAGGTGCCGGAAGGAAAACTGATTGGCATTATCGGTCCAAACGGCGCGGGAAAATCAACCTTGATCAAAACCATTCTCGGTCTTGTGCCCCGCGCTTCAGGAGACATCTCTATTTACGGCAAAGACTATAAGGATCAGCGGACAAGAATCGGATACGTTCCGCAGCGCGGCTCGGTTGACTGGGACTTCCCCACAAGCGCGCTCGATGTTGTGCTGATGGGGAGATACGGCCGCATCGGCTTATTAAAAAGGCCAAAAAAGGCTGATGTGGAGATGGCGAAAGCCGCTTTAGAAAAAGTCGGGATGCTTGATTACGCGAAAAGGCAGATCAGCCAGCTGTCAGGCGGACAGCAGCAGCGTGTGTTTCTTGCCAGGGCGCTCTGCCAGGATGCCGACGTTTATTTTATGGATGAACCGTTTGCCGGCGTTGATGCAGCGACGGAGCGGGCGATTATGACGCTTTTGGCAGAACTCAAAGAAAAAGGGAAAACAGTGCTTGTCGTCCACCATGACCTGCAGACCGCCGAGGATTATTTCGATTGGATCCTACTGCTTCATCTAAGAAAAATCGCTTTCGGACCGGCGGAAAACGTTTTTACGATCGAAAACCTGCAAAAAACGTATGGAGGAAAGCTGACGTTTCTAAAAGATAAAGTGCTGGCAGAAGGACAGAAGGGGTGAGCGCATTGTTTGAAAGTTTGTGGCTGCAGCTCCAGCATCCAAATACACAGTGGGTGCTTGCGGGTACGCTTTTGCTCGGGGCGGCAAGCGGTGTTTTGGGCAGCTTTGTGCTGCTGAGAAAGCAAAGTTTAATCGGCGATGCGATGGCTCATTCAGCTCTGCCGGGCGTGTGTCTCGCTTTTCTGTTCACCGGGCAAAAATCACTGCCTTTCTTTTTGCTGGGGGCAGCGCTTGCAGGTTTGCTTGGAACTTGGTGTATTCAGCTGATTCCGCGGCTTTCAAAAACAAAAGAGGACTCGGCGATCGGGATTGTTCTCTCTGTGTTCTTTGGCGTCGGAATCATACTGCTGACATATATTCAGCAGCAGGGGGCGGGAAGCCAAAGCGGGCTTGATTCTTTTTTATTCGGCCAGGCCGCTTCATTGATCAGACAGGATATCATTCTGATTGCAGGAATATCCGCTGTTTTATTGCTTCTTTGTATTGTTTTCTTTAAGGAGTTTACATTGATCACTTTCGATCTCGCGTTTGCAAAGGGGTTGGGAATGCCGGTTCGTTTTTTAAACGGGCTTTTGGCTTGCCTTATCGTCTGTGCTGTCGTCATCGGGCTTCAGACAGTTGGTGTGATATTAATGGCGGCTATGCTGATTACGCCTGCCATAGCTGCAAGGTATTGGACCGAGCGGTTAACCGGAATGATGGTCATTGCCGGGATCACAGGCGGTGTAAGCGGCGTGGCCGGAACCTTGCTGAGCACGACGATGAAGGGCATGGCGACAGGGCCGTTAATGATCTTATCAGCAACAATGATCTTTCTATTTTCAATGATTTGCGCGCCTAAGCGTGGATTGGCAGCAAAAGCAATAAGGCTGATAAGGCTGCGGCGGAAAACAAGCCGAGAGCAGGTGCTGCTGACGATTTATGAGCAGTATGAAAAGAAGGATCTTTATGTAACGGCTGAAGGTGTAAGAAAGAAAAGGCGGATATCCCCTGCATTATGTCTTAAGGTATTGAATGACTTGGAAAAAGAGAGGTGCATCGTGCGTATCGAAAACGGGGTTTGGCAAATGACACGCACTGGGATAGAAAAAGGCTATCACATCGCTTTGAAGCAACGGATGTATGAAGTGTACCTCATGCATGAAATGGAGCTTGCGAATATAGAATTCGATCAGGATCATTTTGTCCCGGATCGTTTGCCTGAGGAAACGAGAGAGCGGCTTTTTTCACTCTTAAAGCTGTATGGACGGATGCCTGAGCTTCGAAAGGCGCCCGCTGATGCCGAGAAGGGACAGATCGCAAATGAGTTTTGAAGCATGGATTATAGCTACTGGTGTACTAGTCGGTGTGAGCTGTGGGCTGATCGGCACATTCTTGGTGTTGAGAAGAATGGCAATGCTGGCCGACGCGATCAGCCATACTGTGTTGCTTGGCATCGTCGGTGCTTTTCTTGTGACAGGAAGTCTTGACGGGATTCCTATGTTTATCGGCGCGGCTGTATCTGGACTGTTAACGGCATTTTTGGTTCAGCTTCTCCACAGCAAGGGGGTTCAATCAGATGCCGCCATAGGCGTTGTTTTTACATCCTTATTTGCAGTCGGCGTCATTTTGCTATCTGTGTATGGAGCGAATGTCCATCTTGATATTGAGCACTCGTTAATGGGAGAAATCGCTTTTGTGCCGTGGAATACGATTACGGTATTCGGAGTTGACATCGGGCCGAAAGCGTTTTGGATGCTGGCATCTGTTCTGGTTTTAAATGTATTGTTGATCAGTGTGTGCTATAAGGAGTTCAAAATCGCTTCGTTTGATCCGCAAATGGCTTTAGCTCTGGGAATACCGGTTTTGCTGATTCATTATGTGCAAATGGGCATGCTGTCGCTGACGACCGTTGCTTCCTTTGATTCGGTGGGTGCTGTATTGGTTGTGGCCATGCTGATTGTCCCGCCTGCTGCAGCTCATTTGCTGACTGACCGGCTGCTTTATATGCTGATCCTCAGCGCGGTGATTGGAGGGCTTTCAGCGGTCATGGGCTATTTCTTCGCAACGTGGCTTAATGTTTCGATTTCCGGAGCGATGGCGGCCATGACAGGTGTATGTTATACAGGTGCCTTATTGTTTTCACCTGCAAACGGGGTCATGACAAAAAAACTGAGAACATTGAACATGCGAAAAGAAAGAGCTGGCTGAGGCAGCTCTTTCTTTTGATTACAAATCATGCGGCTTAAACGTTTTGCAGTCCGTTTCCCGGCTGTTTTCAGCCGTTTCACCAGTATGGCTGACAACATAAATGGCATCAGCGGTGCATTTGTTCCCTTTGTCCCAATAAGAACAGTTGTTGACTTCGCATAGAATTTTCTGCTCCATGCCATCCCCTCCTTATCAAGGTTCTGCCTTAGTATAGCCGGCGGGTTTGTCCTCTATTCCTCCTGACGGATATACCGCTTATCTCGCATAAACATTTTCCAGAAGAAAAAGAAGCCCGGAAAGAGGATGATAAATGCAACAATATACGTCGCAAACAGCGCTCTGAACGTTGCTGGTTCTGTGAAGCCCGACATAACTGTCACATCAGGATAAATCATATAAGGGAGATGCGCCCGCCCGTACGCGTAGCTTGCCAGAAAATACTGTATCGCAATCGCGACAAGTGCAAGCCGCGGCTTTCCGATGTTTTGGCCAAAGCTCTTGTTAGGCAGAAAAAGAGCAATTCCAGCAATGACAAATGTAATGAACGATGCAATAATCCAAGAGAAATCATTCATCATGCCGCTATACAGCCAGTTTGCTTCATTCCGCATTGTCAGCATAATGCATACAGCAAACAGGAGTGAAATAGGGCCGGTAATCAAGGCGCTTCTTCTGTAAGCGCGGTAGGCATCCTGTTCCTCCGCCACATTTGAAAAATCAGCAAGCAGCAGTGAGGATAAAAATAAAGTGCTTAAAATCGCAAACCCGATAAATGAATAGGCGTTCGGGCTTGAAAAGATTTTAGACATATTTAAGTTATAGATTCCGTCCGTTTTTTCTATAAACCCTCCGTGCGTCACAGGAAGCACCAAAATTAAAATAGCAGGGATGATAAAGCCGGAGATGCCGGAAATATATCTTAGCAATTTTCGTTCTTTCGCTGTGTTTGAAAAAACGAGAAACCCGCTTCGGATCGCTAAAAGCAGTAAAATCATGCTTCCGGGAATTAATAAAACGGTCCCGAGCACAAATGTCGCGCCCGGAAAAAAGCTGAAAAGCGCCACAACGATGGCCACGATGAAGACATTTGTTACCTCCCAAGTCGGGGACAGAAAGCGGTTCGCGATGTCGGTGGCCTTCATGTGCTCTTTGTTTAAATAGATCATAGACCAAAATCCCGCTCCAAAATCCATTGTCGCCATAACGGCGTAGATAAACACAAAACCCCAAATAATTGAGATGGCGATCAGAGCGTCAGTTGAAATGTCCATTTATCGATCTTCCTTCCATTTGGTTTCCTGTTTGCGGAGCCATTACGACTCCGCTGTATTTAAATCTTCGTCAACCGGGTGTTTGCGGAAATAGTACAGCAGCACGTAGACGACAGCAGCGCCCAACACGGCGTAAACGAATGTGAAAAATAAGAAGAGCACCCCGATCGAGCCAGTCGTCGTCACAACATCCGACGTTTTCAGGAGATGATAGATGACCCAAGGCTGCCTCCCTGTACAGGCGAAAATCCAGCCAAATTCAATGCCGATGATGCTAAAAGGGCCTGCCGTCATAAAAATGACCAAAAGCCACGTTGGGAAACGGTCTTTCTTGAGCACCTTTCTCCAGACCACACCGATAATGGAATAAAGGATGAGCAGCATTCCTACTCCGACCATCGCATTAAAAAGCGTGTGAATAAACAGCGGCGGCCATTCGTCTCTCGGAAATGCATTTAATCCTTTTACAACAGTGTCAAAGCGGTTCGCTGCTAAAAAGCTTAACGCCCATGGAATCTCGATAGCCCATTTTACTTTTTCTTCATTCGGGTCGGTAAAACCGCCGATAGCAAGAGGGGCGTGAGACCTTGTTTCAAACAAGCCTTCCGCGCCGGCTAATTTTTCGGGCTGATATTCATAAAGCATCTGTGCAGATTCGTGTCCATTCAAAGCGGTCAGCAATGAAAAAATACCGCCGATCGTCAGTGCGAGCAAAAGGGCTTTCCGGTGAAAGCGATAGACCTTTTCCTTTTTCCTCGACCGGATCATTTTATATGCAGCCACAGAAGCCACGATAAAAGCTCCCGTCATAAACGCGGATAAAACGACATGGCCGGCAGTGATAAAAAAGCTTGGGTTGAAGAACGCAGCCCACGGATCAACATCTGTAATTTTTCCGTTTGAAATTTTAAAACCGGCCGGCGTTCCTTCAAAGGCGTGAACATTCGTAATCAGAACAGCGGACGCTGCAGCGCCGACTAATACAAAGAAAACAGCAACAATCCTCATAGCCGGTGACAAACGGTCTGCGGCATATACATAAATCGACATGAAAAGGGCTTCAACAAAAAAAGCATAGATCTCAATTTGAAACGGCAGAGACATGACCCGGCCGATGACTTCCATAAATCCCGGCCATAAAAGCGCGAGCTGAGTGCCCGCAATCGTCCCGGTTGGTATGGCGACCCCCAGCAAAACGGCTTGCGCTTTCGTCCATCTTTTCGCCATGATCGCATAATGGTCATCTTTCGTTTTTTGATAGATCAATTCCGCCACTAAAATCATCAGCGGCAGACCGACTCCAAGCGTTGCAAAAATGATATGAAAGCCCATTGTCGTGCCAAAAAGGCTTCTAGCCAAAACTAAATCATCCACAATCGTAAACCACCTTTCTAAAAAGACGTTCTGTATGTATTTTGGGTTTATTATTTGCTTCCTCGGTTAGATTATTCTTCCTATTCTTAAATGCCGTGAGGTTTACGATGCGAAAACCTAGGGAAGGATGTAAGGAGATTGACAAAACGTTTGTGAGGATATAAAATAAAACGTAATTATTACGATTTGAAGAAAGGGGATAGACATGAAAGAAGGAATTCATCCAAAGAACCACAAAGTCATATTTCAGGATGTCAACAGCGGCTACCGTTTTCTCAGCACCTCTACTAAAACATCTAATGAAACAGCAGAGTGGGAAGACGGCAACACATATCCGGTCATTAAAGTAGAGGTCAGTTCTGACACGCATCCGTTCTATACAGGCCGCCAGAAATTCAATGAAAAAGGCGGAAGAGTGGAGCAGTTCAAAAAACGCTATAATATGGGGAAATGAGGCAGACCTGAGGGTTTGTCTTTTTTTCTTGCTCAGTTTGATTTTTGATAAGATGACGAAAAGACAAATGCTGTGATATATTGAAGAGTAAAAAGACCAGAAAGGAATACAGCTAGCTTATGAGCCTACTAAATGATATTCTTGAATTTAACAAGACATTTACTGAACAAAGGGAGTACGAAAAGTTTCAAACATCAAAATTCCCAGATAAAAAAATGGCAATTCTTTCTTGCATGGACACTCGTTTGGTTGAATTGCTGCCGCATGCAATGAATATGCGAAACGGTGATGTGAAAATCATTAAAAGTGCTGGTGCGCTTGTGACACACCCATTCGGAAGCATCATGAGAAGTTTGCTCGTCGCAGTGTATGAGCTGAACGCAGATGAGGTATGTGTGATCGGGCATCACGATTGCGGCATGAGCAAAATCAGCAGCGAAAGCATGCTTGATAGAATGAAAGAAAGAGGAATTCCTGAAGAACGCATCGAAACATTAAAGTACTCCGGTGTTGACTTCGATCAATGGTTTAAAAGCTTTGATTCAGTGGAAGCTAGTGTAAAAGACAGCGTAGACGTTATAAAACATCATCCGCTGTTCCCGGAAAATGTTCCTGTCCATGGGTTAGTTATTGATCCTAAAACCGGAAAACTGGATCTTGTCGTAAACGGCTATAACGCTTAATGTTTTCGTTTCTTTTCAGGAACGGGATCGACTCCTCCCGGATGTAACGGGTGGCATTTCAAAATCCGTTTGATGGTCAGCCATCCGCCTTTTAGAGCACCATGCGTTTTAATCGCTTCGATTCCGTATTGGGAACAAGTCGGATAAAAGCGGCATGTTGGCGGTGTCAGCGGCGAGATGAATTTTTGATATCCTCTGATCAGAGCGATAAATAGGGTTTTCATATTTCTTCAGCAACCTTTCTGATGCAAGTATAAGAAAAAAAACGCAGATTGAAAAGTTATTCGATAATTCTTATCGGAAAGGTATGTTATAATGAATGTACATTTTTAAAAAAGGGAGAGTGCCATTATGCCTTCAGTAGAAAGTTTTGAGCTTGATCATAATGCGGTTGTTGCTCCATACGTAAGACATTGCGGCGTGCATAAAGTAGGAACAGACGGCGTTGTAAATAAATTTGATATTCGTTTTTGCCAGCCGAATAAACAGGCGATGAAGCCTGACACTATTCACACACTTGAGCATTTGCTCGCGTTTACGATTCGTTCTCACGCTGAGAAATATGATCATTTTGATATCATCGATATTTCTCCAATGGGCTGCCAAACAGGCTATTATCTTGTTGTGAGCGGAGAGCCGACACCAGCGGAAATCGTTGATCTTCTTGAAGATACAATGAACGAAGCAGTAGAAATTACCGAAATTCCGGCTGCAAATGAAAAGCAGTGCGGCCAGGCGAAGCTTCATGATCTGGAAGGCGCTAAACGTTTAATGCGTTTCTGGCTGTCACAGGATAAAGAAGAATTGCTAAAAGTATTTGGCTAAACAGAAAGGGACCTTTTTGCACTTAAGCAAAAAGGTCTTTTTTGTGACGTCTGCTTTTTTATATACCATTTGGTGTAAGCGTTTGCTACTATTTAGGTAAACGATGAAAGGGTGATGGCATGAAAAAAATGTTGGTTGTTCTGCTTTTTTCTGCTTTTTTGCTTAATGGATGCGGATCTGGCGAAAACAAAGCAAATACAGCTGAGACGCCCGAGGTATTGGATGTCAAGCTGACCGGACCTGAAAAAGTAAATCCCGGAGAAAGTGCCGCTTATGAAGCAGCGGTATCATATGGTGACGAAGCTGTGACGGATGCTGATGAAGTGGAGTTTGAAGTGTGGAAAGAAGGAGAAAAAGACGCCAGCCAAATGTATAAAGCGAAACAGGAAAAAGGCGTATATCGATTGGAAACAACGTTTAAGGAAGATGGTGTATACACTGTCCAATCCCATGTCACAGCAAAAAAACAGCATAGCATGCCGACCTTAAAAGTCCAAGTCGGAGACGCCGATGCTGTCAGCAATCAGACTGAAGACGAGCATTCACACAATCATTGACGTTTTGAATCAGAGCGAGTTTCTTGCGGAGGATCGATGGTGTGCTTTACATTATAGGCTTTCACAGTCGTCCAAATGGTGACAAGCAAAACAGCCAGCACAATCAAAATACTTACCGTAATGAGAAGCGTCATGACATTCCACCTCCCGTTTTTTAACAATTGTAGCATAGTAGAAGAAATTGTGACACATAAGGGTAAAAAAGAGGTTTTAACGTACGATATAAAGGGTATACATAGTCATATAACAAGGAGGAAGATAATCATGTCAGAACAATTGATTCAAGCAGTGAACAAACAAGTAGCCAACTGGACAGTCATGTATGTGAAACTACATAATTATCATTGGTATGTGAAAGGGAAAGATTTCTTCACTCTTCATGAAAAGTTTGAAGAGCTGTATAACGAAACGGCAACTTATATTGATGACTTAGCAGAACGTCTTTTGGCACTGAACGGAAAACCAATTGCGACAATGAAGGAATCCTTGGAAACAGCTTCTGTAAAAGAAGCGGAAGGAAATGAAACGGCTGAACAAATGGTTCAGAGCGTATATGATGATTTCACAGTCATCGCGGAAGAGCTGAAAAACGGCATGGATTTAGCTGATGAAGTCGGTGACGAAACAACAGGGGACATGCTTCTTGCGATCCATCAAAATATAGAAAAACACAACTGGATGCTGAAAGCTTACCTGGGATAAACCCAAAAAAGAAAGGCCGGATGTCTTATAAAAGACGTCCGGCTTTTAATTTTGTATCCAAATTAAAATAGGCGACAACCAGTCCATTTTTCTGAAAAATCCAATCCGTGCGGCTTGTTTTCCATAGAATATCGTAAGGCCGTTTCTGTGAAAGGATGTTGGTATAAATGGATAGAGACTTTGGCATCTTTTCGTTTTTAGCAGTCAGCGTTTCAGCAGCGGGGTTTTTCTTCGGAGGTTTTCAATATTCATTCCTGATTTTGCTCTCTCTTATGGCCATTGAATTTATCAGTACGACCTTGAAGGAAACGATTATTCACAAGCTGGCGTTTAAAAAAGTATTTACCCGGCTTGTCAAAAAATTAGTCACGCTGGCTCTGATCTCTGTATGCCACTTTTTTGATCAGCTGCTGAATACACAGGGGTCAATACGTGACTTGGCTATTATGTTTTATATTCTTTATGAGTCTGTGCAAATTGTAGTGACAGCCAGCTCTCTCGGCATACCGGTTCCTCAGATGCTTGTCGATCTTTTAGAAACGTTAAAAAATAAATTCAAACGCAAACCGTAACTTTTAGCTGTTCACGGGTCATAATAAAGCCCAGAGCGCCAGTCGCACATTCTGGCAAAAGGCACGGCAAAAAACTGTACGAGCTGGTCTGCATGCTTTATACCCTGATGGCGTGCTGGGTTTCCCTAATTTTTTGATAAAAGGCTTCCGAAGAAACATAACTGTGGTATGATGTATGGAAGATAGCTAGGAACGGATTTGAGGGATAAACATGTACGAGTTTAAAGATTATTATCAGAATACTGTTCAGCTTTCCTTTGACACTCAGCCTTTCTCGGACAGCCCGAAACATGTCTGGGTGATTTGCCGTTTTGGCGGCAAATGGCTTTTAACAGAACATGAGGACAGAGGCTATGAGTTTCCAGGCGGGAAAGTAGAGCCGATGGAGTGCGCAGAAGAGGCGGCGCTCCGGGAAGTAAAGGAAGAGACGGGTGCGAGAGTGAAAAGCCTCAAGTACCTCGGACAGTATAAAGTTCTCGGTAAAGAAAAAGTGATTGTAAAAAATATATATTTTGCAGATATAGAAAAGCTTGAAAAGCAAGCTGATTACTTTGAAACGAAAGGCCCGGTTCTGTTTCATGAGCTTCCGGAAAACCTTTCCCGCAATAAAAAATTCAGCTTTATTATGAAGGATTCCGTTCTTCCGATCAGTTTGAAAAAACTGAAAGAAGCTGGATGGATCGAATGAAAAACCCGGCACATGTGCCGGGTTTTTTTATGTCCTGCCCTTCGTCCATTTCTTTTCCAGAAGCTCTACGCCCTGATACATCAGAGTGGCAAATATGGCGATGATCAGCAGGCTTAAGAAGACGAGCGTGAAATTGAAGACTTGGAAACCGTAAATAATCATATATCCCAACCCGACCTTAGAGACAAGGAATTCCCCTACAATGACGCCAACCCATGATAACCCGACGTTTACTTTCAGTGTTGAAATAATAGCGGGGGAGGATGCGGGCAGAATCACTTCTTTAAAAATGACCCATTTTTTTGCACCGAATGTTTTCATGACTTTTATATAGTTTTCGTCAACCTCTTGAAAGGCAGTGTACACGACGATGGTGGTGATAATGACGCTGATGATGGCCCCCATCACAATAATGCTAATAAAACTGGGACCGAGCGCGACAATCAGGATCGGGCCCAGCGCCACTTTCGGCATTGCATTCAAAATAACGAGATACGGATCTAAAATTCTGGCAAGCCGGTTGGACCACCATAACAAAGCAGCGAGGCACGTGCCCATCAACGTCCCAAGCAAAAAGCCAAGCACCGTTTCAAATAAAGTGACGCCGATATGTGACAGTAAAGACCCGTCACCCAGTTTCTCCAGCAATAAACGCCATACAGCTGACGGAGAGCTGAAGATCAGTGGATCAATCCAGCCGAGCCTGCTGGAGATTTCCCAACCCGAGAAAAAGAGAATAAATATGGCAAGCTGAAAGGAATGTACATTCCATTTTTCCTTTTTCTGTTTTAATTGATATTGCTCGTGAAGCAAATCAATGGTTTCTTTGCTGTTTCTCAAGAGAATTCAGCTCCTTCCATATCGTTTGAAACAGCGTCTGGAAGGATGGCGCCTGGCGGGCGTCAAAAGGCATCATCGCGGCCAATTCCTTAGGAATGGTAAAAATCTGATGGATGGTGCCCGGCTGGTTTGAAAATAAATAGATCGTATCGCTCATCGCTATCGCTTCCCCAATATCATGAGTGACAAGCACTGCTGTTTTTTGATACTCCTTTAATGTACGGAATACCAGGTTTTCCAATAACAGCTTTGTCTGAAAATCAAGCGCGGAAAATGGCTCATCCAGCAAAAGCAGACTTGGATCTGGCGCAAGAGTTCTTGCAAGCGCGGCCCGCTGGCGCATTCCGCCCGACAGCTCTTTCGGATATTTCTTCTCCACATCTATGAGGCCGAACTCCGGCAATAGACCGAGTGCAGCGGCCTTGCTTTCTTCCGTCAACGTGTCGGCGATTTTTAAACCGAGAAGCACATTTTCCTCGATAGATTTCCAGGGAAATAAGTAATCCTGCTGAAGCATGTAGCCAATGTTATGTTCTTTTTGATTTGGCTCACGGCCTTCAATCAGAACTCTGCCTTCCGATGGCTCAATCAGGCCGGCAATAATGGAAAGCAGTGTTGTTTTTCCGCAGCCGCTTGGGCCGAGAAATGAGATGAAATCACCTTTTTCAGCATTGAAATGAATATCCCGCACGGCCGTTGTTTTTTCTTTTACAGAAAAATAAGTATGGGTTACATGGTCGACATGTAAGAAAGACATAAATGGCGCCTCCTATTTTTCCGAGGTGACTTTTTCGGCAATTTGTTTATTTACTAGCTGATTGTATGGAATGTGCTTCGGCAGTTCTCCCGATTGATCCATAATGGTTTGGAGCAGCTCCCATTCTTTTTCGTTCAGCAGAGGGTCTGGCGAATACGAATGCTGCTTTTTATAGCGTTCAATGGATGTTTCGATAACTTCTGGATCGGTATCATCAAATTCATCTTTAATGGCGTCTGTGATGTCCTTCGCCGAGTGTTTTTCCACCCACTGCTGCGCCTTATAAATGGCTTTTGTAAACTTGACGGCTGTGTCTTCATGTTTCTTCAGGTAGCTTTGTTTCGCCATAAAAGTCGTATAAGGAACCTGGCCTGATTCTTCTCCAAAAGAAGCTACGATATGGCCGATGCCTTTTTTCTCAAAGAGAGAAGCTTGCGGTTCAAAGAGCTGTACATACTCGCCGGTTCCAGAAGCAAATGCATTGGCGATATTGGCGAAGTCTATGTTCTGGATAAGGTCAATATCCTTATGCGGGTCAATTTTATGTTTGTTCAGTACATACTCGCCGACCATTTGCGGCATGCCGCCTTTTCTCTGGCCGAGAAACGTTTTTCCTTCCAGCTGATCCCAGTCAAAGTGTTCAACATCTTCTCTCGCGACAAGAAATGTTCCGTCTGTCTGGGTCAGCTGGGCGAAATTAATGACAGGGTCTTTAGCCCCTTGCGCTTCGACATAAATAGATGTTTCTGACCCGACAAGTGCAATGTCTGAGCCGTTTGAAAGAAGCGATGTCATCGTTTTGTCGCCGCCCCATGTCGTGTTTACATCAACATCAAGCCCTTCTTCCTTGAAAAATCCTTTAGACTCAGCAACATATAAAGGTGCGTAAAAAATCGAATGGGTCACTTCAGCTACTTTGACTTTGGTGAGCGTTTCTTCCTGCTTGCAAGCCGCCAGGGCGATCATCAGAAATATACTGCCGACACAGGCGCAGCCCAGCCTTAACCATTTGTTCACATAGACAACCTCCTTATTTAGCATCAAGTTAATATCCTTTTTTGCTTTACATATCGTATGATGGGTATAAAAATGTGTGAATGCCTAATCAGGTTCTCCGGATGTAATTTTGGAGGAAGGAAAGCATATAGAAAAAAGGAGGCGGCTGCTTTGATTGTTGAGAAAAGAAGATTTCCGTCGCCAAGTCAGCATGTGCGTTTGTATACGATCTGCTATCTTTCAAATGGCTTACGGGTAAAGGGGCTTCTGGCTGAGCCGGCGGCACCGGGACAATATGACGGTTTTTTATATTTGCGCGGCGGAATTAAAAGCGTGGGCATGGTTCGGCCGGGCCGGATTATCCAGTTTGCATCCCAAGGGTTTGTTGTGTTTGCTCCTTTTTACAGAGGAAATCAAGGAGGAGAGGGCAATGAGGATTTTGCCGGAAAAGACAGGGAGGATGCCTTTTCTGCATTTCGCCTGCTTCAGCAGCATCCAAATGTCAAGAAGGACAGAATCCATATCTTCGGCTTTTCCCGCGGCGGAATTATGGGAATGCTCACTGCGATTGAAATGGGCCGGCAAGCGGCTTCATTTGTTTCCTGGGGAGGCGTCAGTGATATGATCCTTACATATGAGGAGCGGCATGATTTGCGGCGAATGATGAAAAGAGTCATCGGCGGAACACCGAAAAAGGTGCCTGAGGAATACAAATGGAGAACACCATTTGACCAAGTAGATAAAATTCAGGCCCCCGTGCTATTAATCCATGGAGAAAAAGACCAAAACGTTTCGATTCAGCATTCCTATCTATTTGAAGAGAAGCTAAAACAGCTGCATAAGCCGGTGGAGACGTGGTACTACAGTAAATTCACACATTATTTTCCGCCAAAAGAAAACCGGCGTATCGTACGGCAGCTCACACAATGGATGAAAAACCGCTGACGGTGAAATATGGTATGATAAAGAAAAAAGAGAACGAAAGGGGATTTCACTTTGGGAATGCCTGTTGAATTTAATACACTGATTGTGACAAAAGGAAAAGAAGTTCGCATAGATGAAAATATATTCACGTTAGAGAAAGAGGGATACCGTGTGTATCCGATGGAGATTCCGATGGATGTACGCAAAACAAAGTTTGGCGAAAAATCGGGCACAGCTGAAGTGCAGAAGCTTCAATGGGAAGACGGCCGGACCATCATTACGTACAAGCTGACTTCACTGCATTCTGTCAATTAAAACAAGCCAAGAGCATAATTGCTCTTGGCTTTTGCTTTCTAAACGAGAGGGCCGCCAGCCTGCGCAATGGCATCTGTATGTGCGAACTTTTTAAAATTCTCTTTGAATTCATTTGCGAGGTAGACAGCCTTTTCTCTGTATTCTTCCTTGTTGTTCCACGTGTTTTCCGGCTGAAGGATATGATCGGGAACGCCAGGAACGTGAAGTGGAATGTGCAGGCCGAAAATATCGTCAGTCATCATTTCTGCATCCTCTAATTGGCCTTCAATCGCTGCTTTGACCATTGCTCTTGTGTAAGAAAGCTTCATTCGTTCGCCTGTGCCGTAGCCGCCGCCAGTCCAGCCGGTATTGACCAAGTAAACGTCTGCGCCGTGTTCATCGATCTTTTTGCCGAGCATTTCAGCATAGACGTGAGCAGGAAGCGGCAGGAACGGTGAGCCGAAGCATGTGGAGAATGTCGTCTCAGGAGACGTCACACCGCGTTCGGTTCCGGCAAGTTTACTCGTATAACCGCTTAAGAAATGGTACATTGCCTGCTCCTTCGTCAGTTTGCTGATCGGCGGCAGAACCCCGAATGCATCAGCCGTTAAAAATACAATTGCTGACGGGTGGCCTGCCATGCTTGGGGTCACGATGTTGTCAATCATATGAATCGGGTAAGCAGCCCGCGTATTTTCGGTATAGAAGGAATCATCATAATTGGCTTCCCGTGTATCTTCATCAACAACAACATTTTCGAGAACAGACCCGAAGCGAATCGCGTTAAAGATCTGAGGTTCCTTTTCTTCGCTTAAATGAATGCACTTGGCGTAGCATCCGCCTTCAATATTAAAGACGCCTGTGTCAGACCAGCCGTGTTCATCGTCGCCGATTAGCTTGCGGTCAGCATCGGCTGACAGTGTGGTCTTGCCTGTTCCAGATAGTCCGAAGAAAAGGGCGACATCGCCTTTTTCACCGACATTGGCGGAGCAGTGCATAGATAAAATATCTCTTTCAGGGAGCAGGAAATTCATAATGGAGAAAATAGATTTCTTCATTTCTCCGGCATACTCTGTTCCGCCGATTAAAATCGTCCGCTTTTCGAAAGAGACAATAATAAAGGTTTCGGAATGTGTGCCGTCTGTTTTTGGATCCGCTTTGAAATGCGGAGCAGAAAGAATGGTAAACGGCTGTTCAACTGTTTTCTTATCATTGCCTTCCGGACGGATAAACAGCTGTCTGGCGAATAAATTGTGCCATGCGAACTCATTTACGACGGTGATCGGCAGCCTGTATTTTTCATCTGCTCCGGCAAATCCTTCGAAAACAAACAGCTCATCTCGCTGTTTCAGATAGCTGACAACCTTCGTGTACAGCCGGTCAAATGCTTCTTCTGAAATCGGCTGATTCACCGTGCCCCAATCGATCTTATTTTTCGTGCTTTCTTCCTCCACGATAAATTTGTCTTTAGGTGAACGTCCTGTGTAAGCGCCTGTTGTCGCCCGAACAGCACCCGTGGATGTTAAAATGCCTTCGTTCCGGGAGAGTACTTTTTCTGTAAGCTGTGCTGCTGATAAATTATGACGCACATTTGGACTTGTTAATAAGGCTTGTAAATCAGCGGTCAAATCAACTGAGTTCATATGAAACCTTCCTTTATCGTTTTTTGTGTTTTGCTAATTGTGAATTAGTATAACATATATTTTCAAATAGTCTATACTATTTATCGTTTTTTGTGTGTGTGTTTTCCAATGTTTTCCCTCGATATAGGTGCCTATTTCTTCTGAATCATATTGACATTGCAAACCCTTTTACGATAAGATATTTCATTGAGCGGATACTCTTATCCCGAGCTGGCGGAGGGACAGGCCCTATGAAGCCCAGCAACCGGTTTCTCTGTTATTTATTATGTTCAACTGTGTGAGACAACCAAGGTGCTAACCTGTTGCAAGGTTGTATGATTCCTTGAGCGATAAGAGTGAAAGGCACAAAGTCCAAACCCTTTCCTCGATGGAAAAGGTTTTTTTATTTCATAAATATGCCAATTAACATTCTCTAATATAACGTTACATTGTATAAAAGAGGGAGCGAGTTCCGTATCATATATACAAGGTCTTTCGGGAGGCCTTGTGCAGGAGGAAGCAAATCATGAGTAAAAATCGTCGTTTATTTACATCAGAATCTGTTACGGAGGGGCATCCGGATAAAATCTGTGACCAGATTTCTGACAGCATTTTAGATGAAATTTTAAAGAAAGACCCTAACGCGCGTGTTGCTTGTGAAACGTCTGTGACAACTGGTTTGGTTCTTGTCAGCGGAGAGATCACAACATCTACGTATGTTGACATTCCGAAAACAGTTCGCCAAACAATTAAAGAAATCGGATACACACGTGCGAAATACGGATTTGATGCGGAAACTTGTGCGGTTTTAACATCAATTGACGAGCAGTCTGCTGATATCGCGATGGGTGTAGACCAAGCGCTTGAAGCCCGTGAAGGCACAATGAGTGACGAAGAAATTGAAGCGATCGGTGCGGGTGACCAAGGTTTAATGTTCGGTTATGCGTGCAATGAAACGAAAGAGCTTATGCCTCTTCCAATTTCACTTGCTCATAAATTGGCCCGCCGCCTGAGTGAAGTCCGCAAAGAAGATATTCTTCCATACCTTCGCCCTGACGGCAAAACACAGGTAACGGTTGAGTATGATGAAAATAACAAACCTGTCCGCATTGACGCGATTGTTATTTCAACTCAGCACCACCCTGAAATTACGCTTGAGCAAATCCAGCGCAACATTAAAGAACATGTTATCAATCCGGTTGTTCCTGAAGAGCTGATTGATGAAGAAACAAAATATTTCATCAACCCTACAGGACGTTTCGTTATCGGAGGCCCTCAAGGGGATGCGGGACTTACAGGACGCAAAATCATTGTTGATACGTACGGCGGCTATGCACGCCACGGCGGAGGCGCGTTCTCAGGTAAGGATGCGACGAAGGTAGACCGTTCTGCGGCATATGCAGCAAGATATGTTGCGAAAAACATCGTAGCGGCTGAGCTTGCAGATTCTTGCGAAGTACAGCTTGCTTACGCGATTGGTGTTGCACAGCCTGTGTCAATCTCAATCAACACATTCGGTTCCGGAAAAGCTTCTGAGGAAAAACTGATTGAAGTTGTTCGCAATAACTTTGATTTACGACCTGCCGGCATTATCAAAATGCTTGATTTACGCCGTCCGATCTACAAACAAACTGCTGCGTACGGCCACTTTGGACGCCACGATGTTGATCTTCCGTGGGAACGTACAGACAAAGCGGAGCAGCTGCGTAAAGAAGCGTTAGGAGAATAATTTTATAGCCGCTTACTGGTTAAGCGGCTTTCCCTTTTTTACGTTGTATTCATGTTTATTTTTTTACATAACCGTGAAACCAAATACTATTCACAGCGTCTATAAATAGGGGTTCAATGATGACAATTTTAATTATGGAGGCAATACTATGTGTGGATTTGTCGGGGTTTTTAACAAGCATCCGTTAGCTCAAACCGCTGATCAAGAAGAACTAATCAAACAAATGAACCAAATGATCGTTCACCGCGGTCCTGACAGTGATGGATATTTCCATGATGAGCACGTTGGATTCGGATTCAGACGGCTCAGCATTATTGATGTAGAAAATGGCGGACAGCCTTTATCATATGAAGATGAAACATATTGGATTATCTTTAACGGAGAAATCTATAACTATATTGAATTGAGAGAAGAACTTGAAGCAAAGGGGTATACATTCAACACGGATTCGGACACAGAGGTTCTTCTTGCGACTTACCGTCACTATAAAGAAGAAGCGGCGTCCAAACTGCGCGGTATGTTTGCCTTTCTGATTTGGAATAAAAACGATCATGTGCTTTATGGAGCAAGAGATCCATTCGGCATTAAACCGTTGTACTACACAACGATCAATGATCAGGTTTATTTTGCCTCAGAGAGAAAAAGTTTAATGGTTGCTCAGAACGATATTGAAATAGATAAAGAGGCATTGCAGCAGTACATGTCTTTCCAATTCGTTCCTGAACCAAGCACGCTTGATGCCAATGTGAAAAAAGTAGAGCCGGGTTCACAGTTTACAATCCGCCCGGACGGCGATATCACATTCAAAACGTATTTCAAAGCGAACTTCAAGCCAGTTCAGACCGAAGAAGATAAGCTTGTGAAAGAAGTCAGAGACGCGATCTATGACTCTGTAAACGTTCATATGAGAAGTGACGTTCCTGTCGGTTCATTCCTGTCTGGCGGAATCGATTCTTCCTTTATTGTATCCGTTGCGAAAGAATTTCATCCAAGCTTAAAAACTTTCTCTGTCGGATTCGAACAGCAGGGCTTCAGTGAAGTCGATGTAGCGAAAGAAACTGCTGCGGCACTTGGTATTGAAAATATCAGCAAAGTCATTTCCCCTGAGGAATACATGAACGAGCTTCCGAAGATCGTATGGCATTTTGATGATCCGCTTGCTGATCCGGCGGCGATTCCATTGTACTTTGTTGCAAAAGAAGCGAAAAAACATGTAACGGTTGCCTTATCCGGTGAAGGTGCAGACGAGCTCTTCGGCGGATATAACATTTACCGTGAACCGCTTTCGCTTAAACCGTTTGAGCGCATTCCGTCCGGCCTGAAAAAGATGCTTCTGCACGTTGCGGCCGTTATGCCTGAAGGAATGAGAGGAAAGAGCCTGCTTGAGCGCGGCTGCACTCCGCTTCAGGATCGTTACATCGGTAACGCGAAGATCTTTGAAGAGTCTGTCAAAAAACAGCTGTTGAAACATTATAATCCGAACCTTTCATATCGTGATGTGACCAAGACTTATTTTACAGAAAGCAGCTCATACAGCGATATCAACAAAATGCAATATGTTGATATCCACACTTGGATGCGCGGTGACATTCTGTTAAAAGCAGATAAAATGACTATGGCGAATTCTTTGGAACTGCGTGTGCCATTCCTGGATAAAGTCGTATTTGACGTCGCTTCAAAAATTCCTGACGAACTGAAAACGAAGAACGGCACGACGAAATATCTTCTTCGCAAAGCAGCTGAAGGAATTGTGCCTGAGCACGTTTTAAACCGCAAAAAGCTTGGTTTCCCTGTACCGATCCGTCATTGGCTGAAAAACGAAATGAACGAATGGGTGCGGAACATTATTCAGGAAAGCCAAACGGATGCTTATATCCACAAGGATTATGTCCTTCAGCTTCTTGAAGACCACTGTGCGGATAAGGCTGATAACAGCCGTAAAATCTGGACTGTATTAATCTTTATGATCTGGCACAGCATCAATATCGAAAAACGGTATATGCCTGAAGAGCTGAGCCATCAGCCTAAAGAAGTCATCTTTGTGTAACAGACAAGGCTTTCGATTCGTCGAAAGCCTTGTATACTTTTATTTCTCCATGATCATTGATTACCTAATCCACACGAAAAATTCAGAAAAATGTTTTATTGATATTTTTTTCTAGGGGAGAAGAGCATGCAAAAACAAAAACAAGAGCTGCACCGCGGACTCGAGCAGAGGCATATTTCTCTAATGTCTTTAGGAGCTGCCATTGGAGTGGGGTTGTTTCTCGGCTCCGCATCAGCTATCAAATTAGCAGGGCCTGGTATTTTGGCAGCGTATGCCGTAAGCGGCCTGATCATGTTTTTTATTATGAGAGCGCTTGGAGAAATGGCCATTCAAAAACCGGTCGCTGGCTCCTTCAGCAGGTATGCGCGTGATTATTTGGGACCGCTTGCAGGCTATTTAACCGGATGGAACTACTGGTTTTTATGGGTTGTCACCTGTATGGCTGAAATCACTGCTGTCGGTATTTATATGGGATACTGGTTTCCGGACGTGCCAAACTGGATATGGGCATTATCGGCGCTGATCATTATGACGGGTGTTAACTTCTTGGCTGTTAAAGCTTACGGAGAGCTGGAATTTTGGTTCGCTTTGATTAAAATTGTCGCGATTTTATCTATGATTGCTGTCGGGTTATTGATGATCATCGCAGGGGTCGGCAATGGAGGCATTGCCACGGGAATCAGCAATTTGTGGAACAACGGAGGATTTTTTCCATATGGCATAAAAGGGGTTTTATTGTCACTCCAAATGGTGATGTTCGCCTATTTAGGGATTGAAATGATCGGGGTGACGGCTGGTGAAGTGAAGAACCCGCAAAAATCGTTAGCCAAAGCAATAGATACGGTATTTTGGCGTATTTTGATTTTTTATGTAGGTGCTTTATTTGTCATTATGTCTATTTATCCATGGCAGGAAATTGGCTCACAAGGAAGTCCGTTTGTCCTCACATTTGAAAAAGTGGGCATTCCATCTGCGGCAGGCATCATTAACTTTGTCGTCTTGACGGCCGCGCTGTCTTCCTGCAACAGCGGCATTTTCAGCACGGGTCGGATGCTGTTTAACTTAGCGGATCAGGGGGAGGCGCCAAAAGCCTATGGCCAGCTGACAAAAGGCGGCATCCCGGGTAAAGCTGTTCTGGCTTCAGCGGGCGCTTTATTGGTCGGCGTGCTGTTAAACTACGTTGTACCTGCAAAAGTGTTTACTTGGGTCACAAGCATTGCGACGTTCGGAGCGATTTGGACGTGGGCGATCATTTTGCTTTCTCAAATTAGATACCGGAAAAGCTTGCAGCCAGAAGAAAAGAAACACTTAAAATACAAAATGCCTTTCTTTCCGTTTACGTCTTATGTGTCATTGGCATTTTTAGCATTTGTCGTTATTCTTATGGCTTACAGTCCCGATACAAGAGTAGCCGTGATTATCGGGCCGATATGGTTTCTTATCTTACTTGCTGTGTATTATGGAAAAGGTTTTCATAAGAAAAATGCGGCTGCTGCCAGCGAACGCAATATCAGCTGACAAAAAGAGCTCCCAGCGGGCTCTTTTTGTATGTACTCATAGAAAATAGAGAACAGGAAAGAATAGAAATGTGATTTTTGCAGAGCCAGATTACAGTTGCTGATCATGTTTTATGATAAGATAAAAGTCATACGTTTAATGCTACATGTGAACATTTTATGGAAAAAACAAAACCCGAACTGTCATTACGTCCGGGGAAACGATGGTTATTGCTTTCAAACATAATTTGAAAAATGGTAAAGTAAGACGAAGCAGGTCTTATGTTTGCTGAAGTGATTTATAATATTGGCCCTTTGCTACATATTCCGACCGTATTCTTTGCATATCTTGTCGGTCTTCTTCCGTCAAAGGGCGGATGACTTTTGCAGGACGGCCAAAGGCGAGGTGGCCAGGCGGGATGAATTTTCCCGGAGGGACAAGACTGCCGGCACCAATAAAGGCCCCTTCGCCAATTTCGGCTCCGTCTAAGATGATTGAGCCCATGCCGATTAAGGCATTCTTGCGGATAACAGCGCTATGAAGTGTAACTTGATGCCCTATCGTGGCGTCATCTTCAATGAGAAGCGTCCGGTTCGGACTTTGATGGAGGCAGCTTAAATCTTGGATATTGACTCTGCTTCCGATTCTGGTCGGCGCGACATCTCCCCTTATGACAACAGAAAACCAAATGCTGGACTGTTCTCCGATAACGACGTCACCGGTAATTGTGGCATTATCAGCTACAAAGGCTGTTGGGTGAATATCTGGCGTGTGTTCCTTATAAGGGTAGATCATAACATTCATCCTTCTTTCTCTATTTAAATTTCGTATGAGGTGAACAGCATGTGGACCTGGAAAGCAGACAGACCTGTTGCAGTGATTGTGATGATCCACGGGGCAAGTGAATATCACGGACGATATAAATGGCTGGTTGAAATGTGGAGATCTTCGGGTTATCACGTTGTCATGGGCGATTTGCCGGGTCAGGGGACAACCACAAGGGCAAGAGGTCATATTCGCTCATTTCAAGAATACATTGATGAAGTAGATACTTGGATAGATAAAGCGCGAACCTTTGAGCTGCCTGTTTTTCTACTTGGTCACAGCATGGGCGGCCTGGTCGCGATTGAATGGTTTAAACAGCAAAGAAATCCCCGCATTACGGGAATTATTTTATCATCACCGTGTCTCGGACTGCAAATTAAAGTCAATAAAGCGCTTGACATTGCATCAAGAGGCCTGAATGTCATCGCTCCGTCACTTAAGGTTGATTCGGGATTATCAATTGATATGGCGACGCGTAATGAGGACGTCATCGAGGCAGACCAAAATGATTCGTTATACGTCAGGAAAGTATCTGTCAGATGGTACAGAGAACTGTTAAAAACAATTGAGTCAGCGATGGTGCCGACAGATGCGTTTTTGAGAGTGCCCCTCCTTGTTATGCAGGCAGGTGACGACAAGCTTGTCGACAAAACGATGGTCATCAAGTGGTTTTCAGGTGTTGCTTCCCACAATAAAGCGTACAAAGAGTGGGAAGGGCTTTATCATGAAATATTTAATGAACCCGAAAGAGAAGATGTCTTTAAAGCAGCAAGAGCGTTTACTGATCAATATATTTGAACTAGTTGGGGGTGCATGTGTTGACAGTACCGGAACATCCTTTTGGACTGATGGCAAAAGTATATCGAGATATTTTTCCGCTCGTTCATCAAGAGCTGGACATATGGAAGCAAAAATCAGAATCAATTCATAACAGTGAATTAAAAGCACAGGCAACCGCAAGTATTCGAGACAAAACGTTCCACTGTGAAGGCGGCGGCATACTGGCCTTGTTGTCAGGCAATCAAAAGCAGAAATGCGTCGAGTTTATCATCGCGTATCAAACGATCAGTGATTATCTGGACAATCTGTGCGACCGCAGCACATCACTTGACCCGCAGGATTTTCGGATGCTCCACACCTCAATGCAGGACGCACTGACAGTGGGAGCGGAACCGCAAAATTATTATCAATTCCGTGAAGAACAGGATGACAGTGGATATTTGCATGAGTTGGTCAAAACGTGCCAGCGTGTACTTGGTTCAATTGAGCACTACGACATGATTAAACCGTATCTGCTTGAACTGTGCGGCTATTATTGCGATTTGCAGGTGCATAAGCACGTCATTGAGCATGAGCGTGTTCCGCGGCTTGAGAAGTGGTTTACTCAATATGAATCAGAGCTGCCTGAGATGGAATGGTATGAGTTTTCAGCTTGTGCAGGCTCTACGCTAGGCATTTTCTGTCTTGTTGCGTATTCGTTCCAGCCTGATTTCACAGAAAACACCGCTAAAAAAATCCGCAATAGTTATTTTCCTTACATACAAGGTCTTCACATTCTGCTGGATTATTTGATCGATCAAGAGGAGGACTTGCTAGAAGGGGACTTGAATTTCTGCTCGTATTATCAGTCGCATGAAGAAATGATGAAGCGGCTTGAACACTTTATCCATAAAGCCGACGAACATTTGCAAGGCATTCCGCATGAAAACTTCCATCGTTTAATCAATCGGGGCTTGCTGGGTGTTTATTTGTCAGATGATAAAGTGGCGGGCCAAAAGGAAATGGGCCGGCTCGCGAAGAAGCTGATCAAAGCAAGCGGAAAAACCTCCTTTTTCTTTTATATCAACGGCAGAGCCTACCGGAAATTTCAAAAAATGGCCTGGATGAAAAACTCAAAGAAAAAAGCTCAAATCATTTGCTGATTTGAGCTTTTTTTTCGATGGCGACAATAAATGGCGGGTCATTTTGCTGATTGATAAATCCATATGTTAACACACGGGCTGTTTGCTGGTCCAAGTCCCGGCAAAAGTCAAGCACGTCGTTTTTTTCAGCTTTGCCTTCCGGATGACCATGATAGACGACCAGAACAATCAGGCCCTCATCTTTCATGATGCTGAGAAGCTGTTCAATCGCTTTGATCGTTGAACTGCCGTTCGTCGTAATCGATTTGTCCCCGCCCGGCAGATAGCCGAGGTTAAACACAGCGGCCGCCACTTTGCCATGTGCTTCCAGCGGAAGGAATTCAGCGATTTTGTCGTGGCTTTTGTGAAATAACGTTGTTCGCGCTTGAAATGTCTCGCCGAGCCGTTCCTTCGTATTGACCACGGCTGATTCTTGGATGTCAAATGCGTACACATGGCCGTTTTCACCGACAAGCTCCGCTAAAAACTGCGTATCGTGTCCGTTGCCCATCGTTGCATCTACGACGATATCTCCTTCTCCCGCGGCCATTTTCAGCAGCTCTTTGCTGTAAGGAAGAATTTTTTTCAAAATCATAGCGCTGATTCCTCCTCAAGCCGCTGAAAGAACTTTCCTTGATAGCTGCCGCGATTTTCAAGTTCTTTATTAATGGCGCCAAGCACTTCCCATTTGTTGACGCTCCACATCGGCCCGATCATCAATTCTATCGGCCCGTCACCTGTAATGCGGTGGACGATCATTTCCGGCGGAATGATTTCAAGCTGATCGCAAACGAGCTGCACATATTCATCTTGAGAAAGGAATTCCAGCTTTCCTTTTTCATATTGCTTGACCATCGGTGTGCCTTTCAATAGGTGCAGCAGATGGATTTTAATGCCCTGTACGTCCAAATCTGCGACGGCCTTTGCGGTTTCCATCATCATGTCCCGGTCTTCCAAAGGCAGTCCGTTGATAATATGTGAGCAGACCCGTATGCCGTGTTTTCTTAATTTTTTGACGCCTTCCACATAGCAGTTAAAATCATGTGCGCGGTTGATCAGAAGAGCGGTCCGTTCATGAACCGTTTGAAGCCCAAGCTCCACCCACAGATATGTGCGTTCATTCAGCTCTGCCAAATAGTCAACGACATCATCAGGCAGACAGTCTGGGCGTGTGGCGATCGAAATGCCGACCACATCATCAAGGGCAAGGACGGATTCAAATTTCTCACGAAGCACCTCAACCGGCGCATGCGTATTGGTGAAGGCCTGAAAATAGGCGATGTATTTGCCGTCCTTCCATTTTTCGTGCATGCGGTTTTTGATGTCATGGAATTGCGTAATTAAATCATCGGCCCGATTTCCGGCAAAATCGCCGGAGCCTGCTGCGCTGCAAAATGTACAGCCGCCGTGGGCAACGGTGCCGTCCCGGTTCGGACAGTCAAAGCCGCCGTCCAGCGCCACTTTAAACACCTTATGGCCAAAATGATCTCTGAGATGATAATTCAATGTATGATAGCGTTTTTCCGTATTTGAATAAGGAAAAGGATTGTTCTGCATCACAATTCATGTGCCTCCTTGCGTACGATTGCATCCTAAAATTGTAGCACGCATTTCACAAGAGAACAAATGAATATCGACCATAAATTACTTTATTGAACGAAGTCAGATGGGGCTACAATATGAATGATGGATTGTTTCCATTACCAAGAGGAGGGGTTACTGTGGCAACAAGACAATCAGTAGATGAACATCTCCAGCAATGTATGCAGGCGTATGATTATGCTGAAGAACAGCTGAAAATCGCTTCTAAACAAGAGCATTATAACGATCAAGAATACAGTGATGCACAAATGCAGCTTGAAAACGCGGTAAATGCCTTGAATAAGCTGTGGCTGTCGTCAAATGATCAGCAGAGAGAACAGCTGTACAGAATGAGACTTCAGCTGCAAGCTTTGCAAAATAATATGATCCTGCAGCACCCTCTTGATGTATAAGAAACGGACCCTTTTGATAAGGGTCCGTTTTTTTGTAAAAAAAGGATTGACTTTGTACGTCAAAGTATTTATTGTATTAAGTGTACTAATTGAAGTAATACACTATAGACACTGATGAAAAGTCATTTATATATTGAAATTAAGGGAGGCAGTTATGAAACATAAAAAACGAAACAAACGTAACGTGCCAATGC
Organism: Bacillus sp. G16; assembly: GCF_021282335.1. Taxonomy (NCBI): domain Bacteria; kingdom Bacillati; phylum Bacillota; class Bacilli; order Caryophanales; family Bacillaceae; genus Bacillus; species Bacillus sp. G16. Next base: position 46,537 of record NZ_JAJSOZ010000012.1, read on the forward strand.
TAATCACGGCATCTGTGATCGCTTGTTCTTTTTTTCTTGTTCTTGTGATGATCGGTTTTGAATGTCAAAAAAGTATAATTGATCAGTTTTATCTATAAAGGTTCAGATCGTATAGAAAGTAGGGAAGTAAATGATTCAAATCGATCCAAGAAGCTCAACACCCATTTACGAACAAATTATTCAGCAAATGAAAGAGCTTTGTTTGAAAGGGATCATGAAGCCTGGTGATAAGCTTCCTTCTGTCAGAGAATTGGCGACGATCATTATTGCGAATCCGAACACTGTCAGCAAAGCGTACAAAGAGCTTGAGCGAGAGGGGATTATTGAAACGCTTCGGGGCAGAGGGACCTATATATCGGAGAATGCAAAAACGACACTGGTTGAAGGGAAGATGACGATGATTAAAGAGCAACTCAAACAGCTCATCATCGATGCACACTATGCAGGGGTTGAGCTGGAGAAACTGCAAGAATGGATAAAGGAAATCAGCGCTGATGTGAAAGGAGGCACAAAAAATGATTGAACTACGGCAGCTGTCAAAAACGATTGACGGCAATCAGGTATTAAAAGATGTTTCATTAACGATTGAAAAAGGAGAAATCTTCGGACTGCTCGGCCGCAACGGATCAGGCAAAACGACGATGCTCCGCTTAATCCAGCAAATCATTTTCGCAGACAGCGGGACGATTTTATTTGACGGCGTAGAAATTAAAAAGCATCCGAAGGTGAAACAGAATATCATCTACATGCCTGTTCAGAATCCTTTTTATGATAAGTATACATACAAGCAGCTTGTCGATATCCTAAGAAGAATTTATCCGAAATTTGATGTCACGTACGCAAATGAGCTGATGAACAGATACGAAATTCCAGAAACGAAAAAATACCGCGAGCTGTCAACAGGCTTGAAAAAACAGCTGTCGCTCGTTCTGTCGTTTGCGGCGAGACCGGCGCTGATTCTCCTTGATGAGCCGACGGATGGAATAGACGCGGTGACAAGGCATGATGTGCTGCAGCTGATGGTCGATGAAGTGGCAGAGCGTGATACGAGCATTCTGATCACTTCTCACCGGCTTGAGGACATAGAGCGGATGTGCAACCGAATCGGTTTTCTCGAAGATAACAGGCTGACGAATGTGATGGATCTTGATGAGCTAAAAGAAGAATACATCAAAATTCAAATGGCGTTTGATACAGATGTCAATTTGGCCATCAGAGAGCAAAACATTCCGATGCTCGATCAGGCCGGCGTGTTCTATACGGTGCTGATTCCGAAAAGCGACGAAGAGAACAAGAGCTTTTTAAGAGAGCTGAAGCCAAAAGTGTGGAATGAGCTTCCTGTCAACTTGGAAGAAGTGTTCATTGCGAAGTTTGGAGGGAAGCGGAGATGGTAGACCGAGGCCTCCTCTATCGAGAGTGGAAGCAGAATCAAGTGGTGATTTTGTTAAGTATTGTGTTTTTAGTGCTGGCAAATCCGCTTTCTATCGTTAATACGTATTTGACTTATCAAGGATGTCTTGATCGCCAAGACCCGCAATATTGTGATTTTATTGTGAATTATTCCATAAGCAATCTGATAGATATCAACTGGGTGCCGGGTGTCATTTTGGCGGTCTGCTTCCTGGGAATGGAACGTTCGAAAGGCACGATGGATTTTATATTAAGCCTTCCATATAACAGAAGCCAAATTTTTCAGACGAAATTTTGGTTAGGCGGTTTTGTGATTGTGCTGTCACAATTGATTGGTTTTTTACTTGCATGGCTACTAATTCTTGTTTATAGCCCTGAACACGTCTACTATTTTGAGCACAGCAGTGTTGGAGTAATCGTGATTAGTTTTATGGCTTTTTCACTCGTGATGGCCGCCGGAGCGTTAACTGGAAATTCTTTTGCCCAGCTATTAACTGCTCTTTCTGCCGGCATATTGCCGTATTTAATTGTTGCATTGCCGGTTGGAAACTTTGAAGTTGTTTTTGGTGTGAGTATATGGGAATTGTTTCCTTCACCTGAGAGTTATTTCTCTCTGGCAAGCAATTTATCGTATCTAGTACCGATTAGTTACGTTGTAAATGAATGGCTGACTAACAGTAAATATCTTTTATTGATTCCAGCCGTAATGAGCATTCTTTTTTACTTAATTGGATTAATAGGCTTCAAAAAGCTTCCAAGTGAACGAAACGGACACTTTTTCTTATGGAACAAATTAGATCGTCCGGTACAAATCCTTGTCATAGCTTTCGGAATTCTTGGATTTGGGTTATTTGGATATTACTCTGGACATTCCATTATTGGTTATATTTTGGGTATGATCATTGGAGCAGTGGCTGGATTCTTTGTGAGCTACTTCTCTATTTATAAGAAAACGAAACATTAAGAAATACTTTCGGTTTGGAGGGAAGTGATGTGCCGGATTCCGGGCTGCTTTATAAAGAGTGGAAGCAAAATAAAGCTCTGCTAATCATGATTTTTTTGGTATTTATGCTTAGCAATCCTTTTACTGTTTTAAATACGTACATCTCATATCAAGGCTGCGTGGCTAATCAGAACGAGTGGGTCGGAACCTGCGTATTTACGATTAACTATTTAAACGGCACATTTATCTCACTGTTTTGGATTTGGGGTGTTGTTTTGGCGGTCAGCCAGCTTGGGATTGAACGAAGCAAGGGCTTGTTTGATTTTACATTGAGCCTTCCTTATACACGAGGGCAGATATTTAATGCGAAGTTCCTTACCGGCGGAATGGTGATTGTGATACCGCAACTCATAGGTTATGTTTTATCTGTTTTGCTGATAATGCTTTTGAAGCCTGAACAGGCTGTTTATTTTCACAACTACAGCCTGGGAATGACTATCGTCAGCATGCTGGCTTATTCTTTGGTTATGGCTGGAGGAGCTTTGACAGGCAATATTTTCGCACAGCTGCTGGTCTCATTTACCGTCACCATCTTGCCTTTTTTAGTTATTACTCTGCCTGCAATCAACATTGATATCCTTTTTGGCGGAGCAGCATTTTTAGATTACCCTATACCTGAATGGATGCAGTATATATTTCCAATCACATATGTCATTCCAAACTGGGTTGAAGATTCACCGAAATATTTAGTGATTCCGGCTGTGATGAGTATCATGTTCTACATTATCGGCTACATCAGTTTCGTCAAACTGTCTAATGAACGAAACGGGTATTTCTTTTTGTGGAAATCACTTGACCGTCCGGTTCAAGTAATCGTCATTATCATTGGAATCATGGGCTTCGGATATTTTGGATTTTCCGCAACGGAGAGCTTTGCCGGCTATCTTATTGGCATGGCTGCAGGAGCTGTGATCGGTTTCTTCATCAGTTATTTTGCGATTTATAAAAAAACGAAACTTTTATAAGGGAGAGAGAACTTATGATAGATGTTCAGCATATTGACCATTCTTTCACGATCGGGAAAAAGGGCCGTGAGAATGAAGTTCCAGTTTTGAAGGATGTTTCATTAAGCGTGGCGAAAGGGGAAATCGCCTGTATCGTCGGACGAAGCGGCTCAGGAAAATCAACGCTTTTGAATTTAATATCCGGCTACATATCGCCGACAAAAGGGCGGATTGTCATTAATGGGACTGATGTTACGGGCTTTAATGAAAAGGATTGGGCGCAGTTTCGTCTTGACCATTTCGGATTTATTTTTCAAAGCTTTCAGCTTATCCCAGGGTTAACAACGTATGAGAATGTTGAAATGCCGCTGGCGTTAAAAGGGATCAAACCGTCCGAGCGCAAGCAAAAGGTGCAGGACATGCTGAAACGCGTCGGTCTGGAAAATCACGCCGCTCATTATCCGAATGAACTGTCAGGCGGCCAGCAGCAGCGTGTCAGCATTGCGCGAGCATTGATTTTAAACCCATCCATTATTTTAGCGGATGAGCCGACGGGAAGCCTTGATTCAGAAACGGAACAGGAAGTGCTGGAATTGATCAAGCAGCTGAACCGTGAACGTGGCATTACATTTGTGATCATTACTCACGATGATGAAGTCGCTTCTATCGGACATTCAAAATTTCAGCTTCATGACGGTGTGTTAAAAGGGGGAATTACCGTTGAGGTTTAAGGATCAGGTTCATTTTATCAGAAGAAATATGAAGAAAAACAGACTCCGCGTCTTTATGACAATTCTTGCGACAACAATGGCGTGTGCGTTTTTGGTTGTGCTGTCGTCGGTTGGATTCGGTATTCAAAAGACAATCACAGATATGACGATGAGCCAGCAGGTTGTGACTAAAGTCAGTGTAATGGGCAAGGAAGGGGATAAGCCTATTAAAAAAGCTGATTTAGAGAAGTATGATCATGTAAGGTCAGTTGTAGAAAGAACTCAAGTGTATGAACCAAACAAAGCAACTTTAGGCAATCGTACAAATGAAAGCTCTAATCTCATCTTTACTAATATGAGTGATGAATTAAAGGCCAATATGGAATTGGAAAAGGGAAGAGTCGCAAAGTCGGAAAATGAAATCGTAGTAGGATACGACTTTGCAAAGAGATTATTGACGAAAAAGGAATCGGAAGAATATAACAAAAAAATTGAGGAAGCAAAAGGAAATCCAGAAGATATAAAAGAACCAAAAGGCTATACGAAAGACATTCTGAACAAAACAATTGAATTAAGTGTATCAAAAACAGATCCCAAAACAGGGGATGTTAAAAAAACAAAAACATATGACTTTAAAATTGTTGGTATTACAAAAAAGCCATCTCAAGATTGGATGGAGGACTCAAACATCTTCATCAGTGATCAATTCAAAAAAGATTTTTCCGAATTTTTGGATTTTAAAGGCGGAAATGTTGAGACTAACATCGGCGTTTTTGCTGATAAATTTGAGAATGTGGAACAGCTGACAAATGATCTAACAGAAGACGGGTACTATGTTACTTCAGTGACTACCGAGCTTGAGGGAGCCAACACCTTCTTCATGGTCTTCAAAATCGGCTTGATCTTTGTCGGATGTATCGCTGTTATTATCTCTGCAATCGGCATTTTTAACACGATGACAATGGCGGTTACAGAAAGAACTCAGGAAATCGGCATTATGAAAGCGATTGGAGCGAGTCCGTCTATTATTCGCCGAATGTTCTTGATGGAAAGCGCGTATATCGGGATTTTAGGCTGTGTGATTGGGATTATCATTTCTTATGGCGTGAGCTACCTTGTTAACTTGGCCGTTCCAATGATTCTCGCGGCGACAAGCGGGGGCGATGCGGGCGATTTGAATTACACATTCTCCTACATCCCGGTCAGCCTTGTCATCATTGCCGTTGTGATTTGTGGAGGGGTTGCGGTGATTTCCGGAATGAACCCGGCACGAAAAGCAACCAAAACCAACGTACTGACAGCGTTGAGAAGAGAATTATAATGCGTACGAGCCGGCTGAGACAGCCGGCTTTCTCTATAGCGCATGATGGCGTTTTGCTATACACTTGATAAAAAAGGAAAAGGTGCGGTGAGTCGATTGTTTAAACTTTTGCTGATTGAAGATGATGAATCGCTGTTTCATGAAATTAAGGATCGTTTAACGGGATGGTCCTACGATGTATACGGCATTCAGGATTTCAGTCAAGTGCTGCAGGAATTTGCGGCGGTTCAGCCTGATTGTGTCATTATTGATGTCCAGCTTCCTAAATTTGATGGTTTTCATTGGTGCCGGCTGATCCGCTCCCGGTCAAATGTACCGATTCTCTTTTTATCCTCCCGAGATCATCCTGCCGATATGGTGATGTCCATGCAGCTCGGGGCAGATGACTTTATTCAAAAGCCGTTTCATTTTGATGTGCTGATTGCGAAAATCCAAGCGATTTTCCGGCGTGTGTATCATTATAATACGGAGGCGAACACGCTCAAAACGTGGTGCGGGGCTGCCATAGACGCAGAGCAGAACCTCGTCAGCAACGACAAAGGCACTGTTGAACTGACTAAAAATGAAATGTTTATTTTAAAACAATTAATAGAACAAAAAAACAAGATCGTCAGCCGGGAAGAGCTGATCAGAAGCTTGTGGAACGATGAGCGTTTTGTGAGTGATAATACGCTGACCGTCAATGTCAATCGCCTGCGAAAAAAACTGGACGCCCTGCAGCTTGGCACATATATCGAGACGAAGGTCGGCCAAGGCTACCTGGCGAAGGAAGAGGATCATTTCTATGATTAAAGCATTCCTCACTGAAAGGCGAAGCTGGATTGCCGCGTTTTTGTTTCAGCAGGTTTTGATTTTGCTCATTGCTTTTGTTGATCCCTCCATTTCATTTGAAAATGTTCTTTATATGGTGTATTTGTGTGTCTTGTTTTTTATGATATTCCTTTGGGTCCGCTATCGGAAAGAAACGGCGTTTTATAAAAGCCTGAAAACATGGGAGAACAATCTTGATGTGACAGCGATAAGTGAACCGGAAACGCCGTTTGAATCGATGATTGAAAGAAGCATTACCGGACAAACGGAACACTTGAAGCAAACCGCAGACCGGCATCGCTTGGCATTAGAAAATGAAAAAGATGAGCTGATGGCATGGATTCATGAGGTCAAAACCCCATTAACAGCGATGCATTTAATCATTGATAGAATGGAAGACCAAGCTTTGAAATCCCAGCTGTCATATGAATGGCTGCGTATTCACCTGCTTCTTGATCAGCAGCTTCATCAAAAACGCATGTCATTTATTGAAAATGATCTGTCTGTAGAATTCATTCAGCTTCAGCCTTTGATCTTCAAGGAAATCAAAGATTTACAATCGTGGTGTATCCAAAAAGGGATTGGCTTTGATATTCAGCTTGAGGCCGAGGAAGTGCTGAGCGATGCAAAATGGCTGGCATTTATCATCAGGCAGCTGCTGACAAACGCAGTGAAATACAGCGAAGCCTCTGAAATTGAGATCAAAAGCTTTCAAAAAGGGGAGCGGACGCACCTCGAAGTGAAAGACTTTGGCAGAGGCATTGATCAAAAAGATGTGCCGCGTATTTTTGATAAAGGTTTTACATCTACAACGGACCACCATGATCAAGCATCCACTGGCATGGGGCTGTACTTGGCGAAAAAAGCCGCGGCGCCGTTATTGATCCATATTGATGTGCATTCGGAGTTCGGAGCGGGGACAGTTTTTACATTAACCTTTCCAAAACGGAATCAATTTGAACGTGTCATAAGCGTGTGACGAAAATGTCACATGCTTTTCTTTTTTGTTCGCCTAATCGAAGGAAAAGCCCGGCAATCCTTTTTATAATAACATTATCCAATATAAAGGAGACTACGGATATGATGATTTTAGAAGCGAATAAAATTCGAAAAAGCTATGGTAACAAGCTGAATAAACAGGAAGTGCTGAAGGGCATCGATATTCACATTGAAAAGGGTGAATTCGTCAGTATTATGGGTGCTTCCGGATCGGGCAAAACCACTTTGCTCAACGTACTGTCTTCGATTGATCAGGTCAGTCACGGAACGATCAACATTAACGGAAACGAAATGACTACTATGAAGGAAAAGCAGCTGGCTGAATTTAGAAAACAGCATTTAGGCTTTATCTTTCAAGATTACAATTTGTTAGACACACTGACAGTAAAAGAGAATATCCTTCTGCCATTATCGATCACGAAAATATCAAAAAAGGAAGCCAATCGCAAGTTTGAGGAAGTTGCAAAGGAACTGGGAATTTATGAATTACGGGATAAGTACCCGAATGAAATTTCCGGCGGCCAGAAGCAGAGAACATCGGCCGGGAGAGCGTTTATTCATGACCCGAGCATTATTTTCGCTGATGAACCGACCGGCGCGCTGGATTCGAAATCAGCCTCCGATCTATTAAACAAGCTGAGCCAGCTCAATCAAAAACGCAACGCCACGATTATTATGGTCACCCATGATCCTGTCGCGGCCAGCTACTGCGGCAGAGTCATTTTTATTAAGGATGGGCTAATGTATACGCAGCTGAATAAAGGGGGCCAAGACAGGCAGACGTTTTTCCAGGATATCATGAAAACGCAAGGCGTGTTAGGCGGGGTGCAGCATGAACATTAATCAGCTCATCCTGCGAAATCTGAAAAAGAATCTTCGGAATTACTATCTGTATGTGTTTGCGCTAATCTTTAGCGTGGCGCTTTATTTCGCCTTTGTCACACTGCAATATGACCCTGCGATTAACGAAGTGAAGGCTTCAATCAAGGGAGCCGCGGCTATTAAAACCGCTTCGATTTTGCTTGTGGCTGTAGTGGCGATCTTCATTTTATATGCCAATACGATTTTTATTAAGAGACGGAGTAAAGAAATCGGGCTGTTTCAATTAATCGGAATGACGAAGCATAAAATCTTTCGCATCTTAAGTGCAGAAAATATCATGCTGTATTTCGGCTCTTTAGCCATCGGGGTATTTGCCGGGTTTTCAATATCAAAGCTTGTGCTCATGATCTTGTTCAAAATTGTCGATGTCGAAGCTGATGCGAAACTGCATTTTTCCGGGCAAGCCTTGATCCAAACGATCATTGTGTTCTGCGGCATTTACCTTTTGATTATGATCATGAATTATACGTTTATCAAAAACCAGAGTATTTTATCTTTGTTTAAAGTGACGTCCTCCACTGAAGATAAAGTGAAGAGAATATCATTTTTCCAGATGCTGATCGGCGCTTTAGGCATCGTGCTGATTTTGACAGGATACTATGTGTCCTCTGAGCTGTTCGGCGGAAAATTTAAGACCATTAATGAACTGTTTGCTGCGATGAGTTTTATCCTGGGGACCGTCATTATCGGGACGTTTCTCTTCTATAAAGGATCGGTCACGTTTATCTCGAACATCATCCGAAAAAGCAAGGGCGGATACTTAAATATTTCCGAGGTCCTGTCACTGTCATCGATCATGTTCAGAATGAAATCAAATGCGTTGCTGCTGACGATTATTACAACCGTTTCAGCGCTCGCCATCGGGCTGTTATCGCTCGCTTATATTTCGTATTACTCTGCAGAAAAGACTGCTGAACAAAATGTAGCGGCTGATTTTTCATTCATGAATGAGAAAGATGCCAAACAATTTGAAAACAGTTTGAGTGAAAGCAACATTTCGTATGTAAAAAAAGAAACTCCCGTTCTGCAAGCAACTTTTGATGTCACACATATCATGGATGGAAACCCGAAAGAAATGCAGGGCGATCCTAGCAAATTACAGCTTGCCGTTGTCAGCGACAAGAATGTAAAAGGAGTCGATGTGGCGGCTGGAGAGGCGGTTTTCTCAGGGTATACCGACTTGCTGCAAAAAATAATGATTTTAAAAGACTCTGGCAGCATTAAAGTAAACAGCAAGCATGAAACGCAACCATTAAACTATAAAGGATTAAGAGATGAGTTTCTTGTATCCTACACGTTCACAAGCGGGGGAATGCCCACAGTTATAGTGGATGACAGCCTGTATAAACGGCTGAACAAAGATAAAGACCCCCGCATTCAGCTCGCGCAATCTGAATTTATCGGCATCAATGTAAAACAAGAAGACCAGCTGGAAAAAGCAAATGAGCTTTTTCAAAAGGTGAACAAGAAAGATCAGCATTTATCAAGACTGGATACAAGCATTGTGCAAAAATCACTGTTTGGTCTCGTTATGTTCATCGTCGGCTTCTTAGGATTAACGTTCCTGATTACATCGGGATGTATCCTTTATTTTAAACAAATGGGTGAAAGTGAAGATGAAAAACCGAATTATACGATTTTGAGAAAACTCGGTTTTACGCAGAGCGACCTGATAAAGGGGATACGCATCAAACAAATGTACAACTTCGGCATTCCGCTGGTTGTCGGCCTCTTCCACAGCTACTTTGCCGTCCAATCCGGCTGGTTCTTATTCGGATCTGAGGTGTGGACGCCGATGATAGTGGTGATGGTGTTATATACTGCGCTCTACTCCATTTTTGGTTTTCTGTCAGTTCTTTATTATAAGAAGGTTATTAAATCGTCGTTGTAAAACAGCAAAAGCTCCAGAGATTCTGGAGCTTTTTGTTTATCGTTTTGGCGCCCGATAACCGGCGTTTTCAGCTTCTTCTACTGAGCAAAACATTTCAGCCGGGTCGGTTGTCCGGTCATAGTATGTACTGCCAGGCGTGTGGTAGATGCCGTTTTTGCTTCCTTTGATATTACAGCCTTCTGTTGTGTCAGCTGTTTTGTCTTCATCACTTTTATTCGTATTGCTTGAAGAATTTCCAGTGTCTTCATGAGAACTGGCAGTTTGGCTTTTTGCCTCTTTTAATTGCTTTTCAAGCTTTGTTTTATCTTGTTGGAGTGTTTCATTTTCAGCCTTTACCGTTTTTGTATCTTCTTTGAGCTGTTTTTGATTTTCTTGCAGCTCTTTCATCTCTGCTTTTAATGATTTCTCAGTCTTTTTGAGTTCGCTATTTTCTTTTTTTAGCTGTTCAAGCTTGCCTTGATCTTCTGTGTTGTCTTTCAATTTCTTTGCTTCAGAGCTGACAGATTTATATTCTTTCTCAAGTTCTTCATGCTCTTTTGTGAGACTTTTGTATTCGGCGTTTAGCGCTGAATATTTTTTCTCAGCATTTGCTGCAGCAGCATCAGGTTCTGACAATCCTGCTCCGGTGAAGAGCAGCACGAGGCCTCCTATGAAAAGCGGTCAAAAGAGTCTCTTAGAGAAACGTTTTTCCTTTTTCAGCACATATCTGACGAGGTGATACAATCCATAGCCAAGCGAAGTGAGATATGCAAGAAAACCTAAGAATGCTAATGCCATTTCCATAAAATTACCCCTTTTTCTATTTATTTTACATTTTATGAACAATATTTGTTAGATTTTTTCACGCTCATCAGTTGAAAAATGTGAGATAGACAGATAGAATGAATGTGCTATGATAACTGGATTCGTACGGAGCCGTTTTAGGTTTCGTTTTTTTCATGAGCTTTTTTAGGTAAGAAAGGGGGATGAGTATGCCGGGTGCTCTTAAAATTTTAATTATAGGAATGTTTATCAATGTGACAGGTGCTTCTTTTTTATGGCCGCTGAATACGATTTATATCCATAATCATTTAGGGAAGTCATTAACAGTAGCAGGGCTTGTCCTCATGCTGAATTCAGGCGCCAGTGCAGCCGGAAATTTATGCGGCGGTGTTTTGTTTGATAAAATCGGCGGCTTTAAATCGATTATGCTTGGGATTGCGATTACGTTAGCAAGCCTGATGGGCCTTGTCTTTTTTCATGATTGGCCGGCCTATATTGTGCTGCTGACGGTTGTGGGCTTTGGTTCCGGTGTTGTTTTTCCGGCCAGCTACGCAATGGCAGGATCAGTGTGGCCTGAAGGGGGAAGGAAGGCATTTAATGCGATTTATGTCGCGCAAAACGCTGGTGTGGCTGTCGGATCAGCGCTTGGCGGTGTCGTGGCGTCTTTCTCGTTTTCATATGTATTTTTGGCGAATGCTGTATTGTATCTGATCTTTTTCTTTATCGTATATTTCGGGTTTCGAAATATTCAGACGAAGGATGCGTCTCAAACGTCTGTGCTTGATTATGATGCTGTAAACAGCAAAGCAAAATTTGCCGCGCTCATCATATTATGCAGTGGCTATGTACTCGGATGGCTGGCTTATTCTCAGTGGTCTACCACGATTGCTTCGTACACACAAAGCATTGGAATATCTCTTTCCTTATACAGCGTGCTGTGGACGGTTAACGGAATTTTAATTGTGCTTGGCCAGCCGCTTGTCAGTTTTGTGGTGAAAAAATGGGCGGAGTCGCTGAAAGCGCAAATGGTCATCGGGTTTATCATTTTTATTGTATCCTTCAGCATGCTGCTGACGGCAAAGCACTTCCCGATGTTTTTGGCTGCAATGGTGATCCTGACTATCGGGGAAATGCTTGTCTGGCCTGCGGTGCCAACGATTGCCAACCAGCTTGCCCCTAAAGGGAAAGAAGGATTTTATCAAGGCTTTGTCAACAGCGCGGCGACAGGCGGGAGAATGATTGGTCCGCTGTTCGGCGGTTTGCTTGTCGATCACTTCGGCATTCAGGCTCTTGTTTTATCTCTTTTGGTTTTGCTGTTGATCAGTATTGCCACAACGCTTTTATATGACAAACGGATAAAACCGGCAAAAGAAACAAATAGGCAAGCATCAATCTCTTCATAATAAAAGATCCCGCCGGATGAGCGGGATCTTTTTACATGATCGGAAGCACGTTAACGGCATCCTTTACATTTGAATATGTTTTTAGCGATGAAAAATTGGCATCGAGTTTATTCATTTTCATAGCCAATTCGGGCTTAATGCCGGTAATAATTAATTCGGTTCCTGTCAATTTCAGCAAATGGCTCAGCTTGAAAATCTGGTCTGCAGTTTGTTCATTCACTTGTGCCAATCCTGATAAATCAATGATCAGATAATCATCCTTGGATGTTGATAAGATATTCGTCAATGTGCAGACGATGGAATTAAATCGTTCCTCTGTCAGGCTGCCGATCAGCGGAAGAGCCGAAATGCCGTTGCGAATCGGGACAATAGGCGTTGAAAGTGCAGTAATTTCTGTGAGGGAATCCTCGAGAAGCTTTTCATACTCTTTTTGCTTGGTGATGTCTTTTTGAATACCGACAAAATAGGTCTTGCCTTCAATCTCCAGTGGATCAATATTTAATTCATTCCAGAACATTGTTCCGTCTTTTTTGTAGTTTTGGATCTGAACGGTAACCGGCTCTTTATTTTGTAGCGCGGTTCTGATGTTGTCTACTTCAGCGGGGTCTGTGTGTTTTCCCTGTAAGAAGCGGCAGTTCTTTCCTAAAATCTCCTCAGCTTCATAGCCGGTCATTTGAACAAAGCCTTGGTTGACGTAGACAATAGGATTGTCTTCAAGTGCGGGATCTGTAATTACCACACCGACTCGCGCGTGATCAAGCGCTTTTTTGATGACTTCCAGCTGTCCTTGTACTCCAAATGATTGAAAACTAGCCATATAAATCCCCCTTAGGCTGTCAGCTAACTGTGCGAAAGCCTGGTACTCCCCTTTTTGTAATGAATTCTACAGTAACCGTAGCACAACACATGTTCTGATTCAAGCAAGCGCAGTTTGTTGTTTGTCATTAGGGCTTGTCCTCGTATACACTAAAAATAAGAACAGAGATTGAACATATGAACGGAAGAATATTGTATAAGCTTAATAAGTGACTAGGTCAATGTCACTGGGTGAAAAATGAATCCAATGCATCAAGCTTACCGATCATGTGTTCACATATAATGGAAGAAACAAGCTTTTTCAGATTTGCCAGTATGTAGATATCGAAAATCATCGGAATCGTTTAAGGGGGCTGGATGGCCTGAAGTCGCTTTACGAAATAAGGGCTTTAGGAAGGTGATGATGAAGATGCTGCATCAGGTACTCATTGCTTGTGTAATTGGAGGTATCATGGGGATTCTCGGTCATGTGAAAAAGAGAGGCAGGCTGGAGAAGCCCAGAATGACGAAGCGGTTTATCTACCTTGGATTTTTGGAAGATTGGTTTATCGGAATGACGGCTTCCATTTTACTTGTATTATCCGCTGACCCCGATTCAGGAATTCAACTTGTCATCTTATCCATTATCTCAGGCTACGGCGGTGAAGCTGTTCTCAGAAGTTTTGACTTTGTTAGAGAACTGAACAGCGGCGGCGAACCGGCCGAGTCCAAACGTCAAACCAAAACTCCACCCGAATAATTGTCCTCAATCCTCGCCCGTTCAGGGTACATTCCCATTGTATACAAACCTGCTTGCACTTATGAACAGAATTCTATAAAATACAGTTAAGATTACGGTTGCGATAAGAACAATGAAGAGGAGCAGTAAGAAGCAGATATTGTAACAGAGAGTTGACGGCTGGTGAAAGTCAATCAAGTTTGTTTCCGAACTCACCTCAGAGTTGCAGCGGTGAAAAGCCGCTGACGCATAACTGCGTTAAAAGTATCAAGTGAGTGCGGCGAATGCCGCGCTAACGAGGGTGGTACCGCGGGAAAACGAAAGTCTCTCGTCCCTTTTAGGGATGAGGGAGTTTTTTTTAGTTTGGGAATATTCTGAATATAATCCTCTCCTTCCCGTCAATACTTGAACCATAAACGCCGTATTCAATCAGAAGGAGGTTTTTACTTTGAGTTTTCAGCACAAAGAGATAGAAAAGAAATGGCAAACATATTGGCTTGAAAACAAAACATTTGCCACTCTTGATAATAATGAAAAACAAAAATTTTACGCGCTCGACATGTTCCCTTATCCGTCAGGAGCGGGATTGCACGTCGGCCATCCTGAAGGATATACAGCTACGGATATTCTGTCCCGCATGAAGCGGATGCAGGGCTATGATGTCCTTCATCCAATGGGCTGGGACGCATTCGGCCTGCCGGCTGAACAATACGCGCTGGACACAGGGAACGATCCCGCTGTGTTTACGAAGCAGAATATCGATAATTTCCGCCGCCAAATTCAGTCGCTTGGCTTTTCGTATGACTGGGATCGTGAAATCAATACGACTGACCCTGAATACTATAAATGGACGCAATGGATTTTCTTAAAGCTTTACGAAAAAGGCCTTGCTTACGTTGACGAAGTGCCTGTAAACTGGTGCCCTGCGCTTGGAACGGTTCTTGCCAATGAAGAAGTTATTGACGGCAAGAGCGAACGCGGCGGCCATCCGGTCGAGAGACGCCCGATGAAGCAGTGGATGCTGAAAATTACAGCATATGCGGACAGGCTTCTTGAAGACTTGGAAGAGCTTGACTGGCCGGAAAGCATTAAAGATATGCAGCGCAACTGGATCGGCCGCTCTGAAGGCGCGCACGTTCATTTTGCTATAGATGGACATGATGAATCCTTTACGGTGTTTACGACAAGACCAGATACGCTGTTTGGCGCTACATACACTGTGCTTGCTCCGGAACACGCATTGGTGGAAAACATCACAACGGCAGAGCAAAAAGAAGCTGTTGAAGCATATATCAAAGAAATTCAATCAAAGAGTGACCTTGAGCGTACAGATCTTGCGAAAACAAAGACAGGCGTTTTCACAGGAGCTTATGCGATCAATCCTGTAAACGGAGAAAAATTGCCGATCTGGATTGCGGATTACGTTCTTGCATCATACGGAACAGGTGCTGTCATGGCTGTTCCTGGCCACGATGAGCGTGATTTTGAATTCGCCAAAACATTCGGCCTTCCAGTGAAGGAAGTTGTGAAAGGCGGAAACGTTGAGGAAGCAGTGTACACTGGCGACGGCGAACACGTGAACTCTGATTTTCTGAACGGCCTTAACAAGCAGGAAGCGATTGAGAAAGTGATTGCTTGGCTGGAAGAAACGAAAAACGGTGAGAAGAAAGTGACGTACCGTCTGCGCGACTGGCTCTTCAGCCGCCAGCGTTATTGGGGCGAGCCGATTCCGGTTATTCATTGGGAAGACGGAACATCTACGGCTGTGCCGGAAGAGGAGCTGCCGTTGATTTTGCCGAAAACGGATGAAATCAAACCGAGCGGAACAGGTGAATCACCGCTTGCGAACATTAAAGATTGGGTGGAAGTCACAGACCCTGAGACAGGGAAAAAAGGAAGAAGAGAAACGAATACAATGCCGCAATGGGCGGGAAGCTGCTGGTATTTCTTGCGCTATATTGATCCGCGGAATCCGGATCAGCTGGCATCACCAGAGAAATTGGAAAAATGGCTTCCTGTTGATATGTATATCGGCGGCGCAGAACATGCCGTGCTTCACCTTCTGTATGCCCGCTTCTGGCATAAGTTCCTTTATGATATCGGCGTAGTGCCGACGAAAGAACCGTTCCAAAAGCTGTACAATCAAGGAATGATTCTCGGCGAAAACAACGAAAAAATGAGTAAATCTAAAGGGAACGTCGTTAACCCTGACGAAATCGTTGCCTCTCACGGCGCTGATACGCTGAGATTATACGAAATGTTCATGGGGCCGCTTGATGCTTCAATCGCCTGGTCTGAATCAGGATTAGACGGCGCGCGCCGCTTCCTTGATCGCGTATGGCGCCTGTTTGTTGAAGACAGCGGTGAGCTTAATGGCAAAATCGTTGAAGGCGCTGGTGAAACATTGGAGCGCGTGTATCATGAAACGGTCATGAAAGTCACAGACCATTACGAAGGCCTTCGTTTCAACACGGGTATTTCCCAGCTGATGGTCTTTATTAATGAAGCTTATAAAGCAACAGAGCTGCCGAAAGAATATATGGAAGGCTTCGTGAAGCTTCTTTCTCCTGTCGCGCCTCATTTAGCGGAAGAACTTTGGGAAAAGCTTGGCCATTCCGGCACGATTGCATACGAAGCTTGGCCTGTATATGATGAAACGAAACTTGTCGATGATGAAGTTGAAATCGTTGTTCAGCTGAACGGAAAAGTAAAAGCGAAATTACAGGTGCCTGCCGATGCGACGAAAGAACAGCTGGAACAGCTTGCTCAAGCAGATGAAAAGATCAAAGAGCAGCTTGAAGGCAAAACGATTCGAAAAATCATCGCGGTGCCTGGCAAGCTTGTCAATATTGTGGCAAACTAAGCCTAGAAAAATCCCCTTTGTCAAAGGGGATTTTTTTTCATCAGTCTCTAAATAGCAATCGCCCAGCTGACTTTGATATACTGAACATGATCATTGTGAATAGGAGTGTTTTCTTTGGAGATAAAAGAAATCAGCACAGCCGCTTTGAAAGAAAAAATTGAGGCGGACGAAGAACTATATTTAATTGATGTAAGAGAAGATGAAGAAGTGGCGGAAGGCATGATCCCGCAAGCCGTTCATATTCGGATGGGGGATATTCCTGAAAAAATGGACACCCTTGATAAAGACAAAGAGTACGTATTTATCTGCCGCTCAGGAATGCGCAGCATGAATGTCTGCAGGTACTTGGATGAGCAAGGCTTTAAAACAGTCAATGTTGAAGGCGGCATGATGGCCTGGGAAGGCGAAACAAAACCAAAAAACTAGGGGAGAGCGGTCCCCTAGTTTTTTATTTGTATTCCGGAAGCCAATCGCCGTGTGCTGCAAATAAATCGTCACACATGGAGATGATGTCAGTCATGGAAAGCTCCGCGCTTGTATGCGGATCAAGCATTGCCGCTTGGTAAACCGCTTCTTTTTTCCGTGTGACAGCGGCTTCAATTGTCATCAGCTGTGTATTAATATTCGTCCGGTTTAAGGCTGCAAGCTGCTCAGGCAGTTCTCCGGCGAAGCACGGCGTAATTTTTTTTCTGTCGGCGACGCATGTCACTTCCACAACCGCTTTTGAAGGCAGATTGGTGATCAATCCTGTATTCAAGACGTTTCCTCCGAAGGTGAACGGCTTGTTCGTTTCCATTGCTTCTATAATTCTTGAACCATATTCCTTTGAGCGCTTGTGCGTAAGGTTTTTATTGTTGACGATATCCTCCCGCATTTTCTCCCAATCTTGAATCTGTTTGACGCATCTTCTCGGATATTCGTCGAGCGGGATTTGCAGCTCGCTGATCAGCTCGGGATAGTTCCGTTTAATAAAGTATGGATGGTATTCTGCGTTGTGTTCGGACGATTCGGTGACATAATAGCCGAACTTATCCATCAATTCAAACCGCACCATATCATGATGCTTTGTTTTTTGTTTTTCTTTCGCTCTCCTTTTGATTTCCGGATAGAGATCTGCGCCGTCTTTTTTGACTTCCAAAAGCCAAGCCATATGATTGATGCCCGCGATGCGTTCCTCGATTCCGTCATGCTCCATTCCGAGAGATTTGAATAAATCCTTCGTGCACACTTGAACACTGTGGCAGAGCCCGATTGTTTTGATATTCGTATAGCGGAGCATGGCACCTGTAAGAGAAGCCATTGGATTTGTATAGTTTAAAAACCACGCATCCGGGCACATGTCTTCCATATCTTTTGCGATATCAAATAAGACCGGGATGGTTCTGAGTGACCTGAAGATCCCGCCGATGCCGACTGTGTCGGCAATCGTCTGACGAAGCCCGTACCGTTTAGGAATCTCGAAATCTATGACTGTGCTCGGTTTATATCCTCCAACCTGGATCGCATTGATGACATAGCTTGCGTTCTGCAAGGCGAGTTTTCTGTCATCGTAGCTGTTGATGGCCACGCTCGGGTTATAGCGGTCTCTCAGATTTTCGAGCATGAGCTGGGATTCCTGCAAGCGTTTTGGATCAATGTCAAAAAGTGCGAATTCAAAGCCATTCAGCGCTTCTGTTAACAAGCAGTCTCCCAAAACATTTTTGGCGAAAATGGTGCTCCCTGCACCGATAAATGTAATCTTTTTCATATGGCTTCCTCCTTTAATGTTATCCCTTTACCGCTCCGGATGACAGGCCGGCAATAAAGTATTTTTGCAGCGCCAAAAACAGAATAACCATCGGCAGCATCGCCATGAGCGCGGCTGCGGCAACTAAATGCAGATTGTTGGCGTTTTCTCCGAAAAAACCTGCCATGGCCACTGTTAATGTTTGAACCTTTTGATCTTGTAAAAAGAAAATCGCAAATTGATAGTCGTTCCATATGAAGACACAGGAAATAATACAGATGGTCGCAGTGATCGGCTTCAGCAGAGGAAACACGATCGTAAAAAAGATTTTCAGCATGCCTGCGCCGTCAATTCTTGCGGCTTCTTCAAGCTCTTTTGGAATGGTCGAACGGATAAAGCCTGAATACAAGAATACGGTTAACGGCATATAAGCCGCTGTATTGATCAAAATGGCGATGGCGTGTGTATTGACCATTCCGGCGTCCACGACCATTCTGTACAAAGGCACCATGGACGTTAATGGAGGGATGATCATAATGGATATCAGCAAGGCGAAAACGGCTTTATTCAGCTTCGTTTCCCGCCGGGCAAGAGGGTAGGCGGCAAGTGAACCGAATACGATCAATAACAAGGCAGAAAAACCTGTGATGATAATGGTGTTCATAAAAGAGTTTCCAAGCGAAGCGCGCTCCCATGCCTCTGAAAAATTATGAAAGGAGATGTCAGCTGGAAACAGCCATTTTGAACTGTAATCTCCTTTTGCTTTTATTGAAGTGGTCAACAGGATGTAAAAAGGAATAAAATGCGCAAAGGCCACAATGGCGGCAAGAATCGTAATGATCCACAGTTTTTTTGAACGGGCGGCTTTCATGACATTTCCGTCTCCTTTCTTTTAAAGTACGCAAGCGCGCAAAAGCTGATGATCAAAATGACAAATGCCATAAATATGCCTTGCGTTGCAGCATAGCCGGCATCCTGCCGTTTGAAGTACAAATCATACATAAACGTGGACATGGATTGCGACGCATTTCCGGGGCCGCCTGCGGTGAGCGCGATAATGACGTCAAACAGCTTTAAGCCTCCGATAATATTGATAACCATATTAATCGTGATTGAGGGCATTAACAGCGGCAGCGTGATCGTGAAAAACTGCTGGCCTTGTTTCGCGCCATCCATTTGCGCCGCTTCGTAGTAGTCTTTCGGAATGCTTTGCAGGCCTGCCAAGTAGACTACCATCGCAATCCCGACATATTGATAGGTGTTAATCATGACAATGATCCACGGATTGAGCGATGGACTGGCTAGCGCATTGATCGGGCTGATGCCGAAAACACCGAGCAAATCGTTGAGCGCACCTCCGTCATAGGAGAAGAAAAAGTACCAAATGTAGCCCATAATGAGCGGGCTGATCATCACCGGCAAATACACAATCGTTCTTGTTACCGCTTTCATTTTGATGCTTTGATTTAAGAGCAGGGCGTACAAGAGTCCGACCACGTTTTGAAAAAAGGTGCTGCCGAGCCCGTAAAGCAGCGTGTTTTTTAAGATGTGCCAAGTATCAGGATCAGAAAACAGCCTTTCATATTGCGCGAACCCCACCCATTGGTAGACTTGAGAAAAGCCGTTCCAGTTTGTAAAGGTGATCAATGCACCTTTCACAAACGGATAAATCATAAAGACCAGAACGGAGAGCAAAGCAGGAATATACATCCACCAAAGTGAGGACTGCTTTTTCGGCTTAACCTGTTCCACATGAACATCCCTTGCGATCTCACTCATTGTTTTCAGCTCCCTGTGTTTCCGATTGCTCCCGGAGTCGTTTATATTCTCTTTCCAGCTTCTTCGAAATCTCTTGAGGTGTCAAAATGTCAGCCGCAAGCTCCTGCCCGACCGTGCCCAGGACGTCCCACATTCCATTTGGCAGGTATAAACGGTCGAAGTAAGGTTCGACTTTGACATCTTGATAATGCTCATAGTCATTTGCGTAGAAAATATCAGCTTTCACATTGGTCAGCCCTGAAGGAAGTGATGTGGCTTCGGCCATTTGTTTGGCATTGGCGGAACGGGCCATAAATGCGATAAATTCTTTTGCTTCTTTTAAGTAGGGCGAGTCTTTCCATGCCGCAAGCGTGTAGCGTTCGCCGCCGATCCATATTGGGTCATCTCCGGCATGTATGGCAGGTGTCGGGATAATGCCGACCTTGACGTTCGGGTTGATCTGAGCAACGTCCTGGCCGAGTGTGCCGCCTTGCATTGTAAAGGCGATTTTATTTTGGGCCATTAATTCGATCAGCTGTGATTTTTTTGCGGTTACGGCGTCAATATTGATTAGTTTTTCTTTCTGCATTTGTTTAAGGATGTCTGATAAATAAGTGAATTTGCTCCAATGAAAGGTACCGTTGATGAGCTGTTTTTTTTCATTATGGGCAGGATCTGTGATGAGAAGAGGTGTAGCGAATTGGTCGTAATATTGGGCGAATGAGCTTTTGTCATATCCGGCAAACCAGAAGGGAACAATCTTTCCCTTGCTCTTTTCTTTAATCGTTCTCAGCGCTTTCATAAAGTCATCC
Source organism: Bacillus sp. G16 (assembly GCF_021282335.1). NCBI lineage: Bacteria > Bacillati > Bacillota > Bacilli > Caryophanales > Bacillaceae > Bacillus > Bacillus sp. G16. The sequence continues at coordinate 67,365 of NZ_JAJSOZ010000012.1, forward strand.
ATCGTTTCCGGCGGATCAATGCCGTAACGGTCTAAAATATTACGGTTATACGCCAAGCCGTCTTTTGCCTGATTGATCGGATAGGCATACACCTTTCCGCTTTTATCTTTGAGGATGCTGTTTAAATTAGGATCGAGATCTTGAGTCCATTCCATATCCCGGAGATCTGCTGTATATTCTCCGTATCTGATTTTCCCCCAGCCATGTGTATCGAAAAGAGCAGGCAAATCATTGGCTGCCATTCTGACACGCATCATATTTTCATAGTCATTGCCTGGGAAATGAAGGCTGACACGAATGTCACTGTGTTCCTTTTCAAACGCTGCCGCCAGTTTTCTGAACGTAGCTCTTTCACTGTCCGTTGACATTGTAGAATAAATGGTTAACGTCTTTTTTGCGGTATCTGCTGAGCTTTTCTCTGCTGAGCAGCCGGGCAGAATAAGCAGAATAAGAGAGAGAAATAAAACAAAAGTGTGTTTCATCTTTTCCTCCTTATCATCGTGATGAATCTTTTCTTATGTCACCTCCTTAGCTGTATATCCGCAGCTTTGTCTCACGATTAATGTTGTGGGCAGGGTGACGCGGTGAGGAAGCGTTCGGCCATTGAGGCGGTCAAGCAGCAGTTTTACGCCTGTACGGCCCATCTCCTCTGTGTACACCTTCACCGTCGTTAATGGCGTGCTGGCAAATTCAGCTTCTTCAATGCCGTTAAAGCTGACGATCGCCGTATCCTGCGGCACTTGGAGTCCGGCTTCCTGAAGCGCTTTTAATGCGCCGATCGCCATGGAATCGCTGGCGATAAAAAATGCTTCCGGCAGATTGCCTTGAGCGATTGCTTTCTTCATTAGGCGATAGCCCTCACGCATGCTGTATTCTCCGATCAGCACATGCTCAGGCTGGGGGGCGGCGGACTCCAAAAAGGCGGTCAGCCGTTTGTCTTCAATGGTTCTGCGAATGCTTTGGCCGTCCTTCAGCGTATGCTCTTTTTCTTGTCCGCCAATGTAGCCTAACCGTTTGTAGCCTAGATCGAAAAGGTGATCAATCGCCTGGCGTGAAGCGGATTCAAAATCGATGCCAATCGAATCGTATGCTTGAGGATCGGGAGAATGATTGATAAATACGGCATGCTCCAGCCTTCCGCTGATATGCTTAACCGCTTCATCATGAACACGGCCGATGACAATAACACCATCCAGTTCCCGAAAGATATGCTCCTGAAAGGAACCGAGATGAATCGAATTCGTAATGAAAATTTCCTGTTCAAAGCATTCTTTTTCAATGCCTTTGCGAATCGAAGAAAAATAAGGGTCCTGCCGTTCCTGATCGGGAGACAGGCAGCTCAGCACCCCGATCAGCGGCTGGGCCCGCTGTTTTTGCCCGCGGGCTTTCCGGCGTTTGGCAACCGTTTGATAGCCTAGCTCTTCTGCAATATTGATGACTCTTTGTCTCGTTTCGCCTGCAACAGAAAGCGACTCATCTTCATTTAAAATTCTGGACACAGTCGCACTGGAAACATTAGCTTTCAAGGCGATATCTTTAATCCTAACCATAGGTATCCCTCTCATCTATTTAGTAAAATATTAACTCATCTGTTTTTGATAAATTGATACTATCATATAGAAGTAAACGGTTACAATAATTAATTTCAGAATATTTCGTTATGTTTACTAAATATTTAGTAAATGATGCGATTTGCATTGGAAAAATAAAGGGGAAACCAGATCCATCTCGTAAATGTGAAGTAAGCGAATAAGGAAGGGTGATGGAATGAGAGCGAAAAGAAGAAAGCAGCTGTTTCAATTGCTTGGAGATTTGCCTGAACGGAGGGAAATCAGTACGGAGATATTGCGTATTGAAGAAAGAGAAGGAAACATCATTGAAACGCTCCTGCTCGATCTAAACGGACATGAAAAGGTGCCTGCTTATTTTGTGAAACCGAAGTCTGCAGAAGGGCCGTGTCCAGCCGTATTGTTTCAGCATTCGCATGGAGGCCAGTATGATAGGGGGAAAAGTGAACTGATTGAAGGAGCGGATTATTTGAAAGCGCCTTCTTTTTCCTGTGAGCTGACGTCTCTCGGGTACAGCGTACTTGCGATAGATCATTGGGGATTTGGAGATCGGCGGGGAAAAGCGGAAAGCGAGATTTTTAAAGAAATGCTTCTTACCGGAAGAGTGATGTGGGGCATGATGATTTATGACAGTGTAAGAGCGTTAGATTATATGCAGTCTCGGCCTGATGTCCAGCCTGACAGAATCGGAACCATCGGCATGTCTATGGGAGGGTTGATGGCGTGGTGGACAGCAGCGCTCGATGACCGGATTAAGGTGTGCGTGGATTTGTGCAGCCAGGTAGATCATCACGTGCTGATGAAAACACGGAATCTTGATCGGCACGGCTTTTATTATTACGTCCCGTCGCTTGCAAAGCATTTTTCCGCATCGGAGATCCAAAGCATGATCGCGCCGCGCCCACATCTTAGCCTTGTTGGTGAACAAGACCGGTTAACGCCGGCTGAGGGTGTGAACAAAATCGAAAAAGAATTGACAGCTGTGTATGCTGGACAGGGAGCTTCTGAGTGCTATCGGGTGGTCCGTTCCGCTTCGGGGCATTTCGAAACAGCAGTCATGAGGCATGAAGCTGTCCGGTTTTTGCAAAAGTGGCTGTGACTGCCACGGGAAAATTGGCAGAAAGGCGCAGATTTGAGCGAGGGAAGTGGAACCAATGGAAGGACAAGACATATTGGATTGGGCTTTCCGGTGGCATCTCAATCCATTAAGCTGGTATATTCGCCCTCTCTTTTTACTAGTATTGGTTTATGCTGCGTATAAGCGCAGCTGGAAAGGGATCATCATCACTTTTGTATTGATGATGAGCAGTATGGTCTGGTTTCCGGAACCTAAGAAGATTTATCTGCAAATGCAAAAAGTGCTGGAATTTGAGCAAATGCTTTTAAGCAGTCCGATCTCGGCTGTTTTAACAATTGTTTTCATGATGGTTTTGATCGGTTTTATTTTGGCTGCTTTTTGGAAGCGCTCACTTGTATTAGGTGTAATCCTATTTAATGTGACACTTGCTGGGAAGGTGGCCCTGTCTTTACTTTTCACAGGTGAGAATGGCTGGGCACCGTTAGGCAATACGATTTTTGGGCTGATGATGGTAAATGGGATCGGCTTGTTCATCAAGTATCGAAATCGTAAAAAACGCAGAGGAATAGACATCTAAGGGCCAGGACCGTTTTACTGTAAAACGGTCTTTTTGCTCGTTTCAGAAAGCAGCCCAAAAACAAAATGGAGATTTCTTATATTGACAGAATCATATGTGAATAATAATATTCTAATTGTTAACCTTTATTTATAATCGGTTAACAATTAGAATAGGATGTAATACACGTTCTTCAGTTATCAGTGAAAGGGCGAGAAACGATGCAAGAAGAAACATTTTATAGTGTCAGAATGAGGGCTTCTATGAATGGATCTCATGAAGACGGCGGAAAGCATATATCCGGCGGAGAACGGCTTATTCCTTTCCATGAGATGAAACGTACAATCAATGCCTTATTAGAAAAAGGGTTATCCCATTCAAGAGGAAAACCTGATTTTATGCAAATTCAATTTGAAGAGGTACATGAACCGTTAAAAACCATTCAGCCATTGCCTGTGCATACGAATGAAGTGAGCTGCCCGGAAGAGGGACAAAAGCTTGCTCGATTGTTATTGGAAAGAGAAGGCGTTCCGCGAAAAGTGATTGAAAAAGTATATGAACAAATCCCTGAATGGTCGGGTGTCAGGGGAGCTGTGGTGTTTGATATTCACACCGGCAAGCGGTTCGATCAAACAAAAGAAAAAGGGGTGCGTGCCTCCAGAATGGATTGGCCGGACGCCAATTTTGAAAAATGGGCGCTTCACTGTCACGTGCCGGCACATTCAAGAATAAAAGAGGCACTTGCACTCGCTTCAAAGGTCAGTCAGCACCCGGCAGCCGTTGCAGAATTATGCTGGTCAGATGACCCTGATTACATAACAGGCTACGTTGCGGGTAAGAAAATGGGCTATCAGCGTATTACAGCAATGAAAGAATACGAGACAGAAGAGGGCTGCCGAATCTTTTTTATTGATGGCTCCAAAGATGTAAACACGTACATACATGATCTGGAGAAGCAGCCTATTTTGATAGAGTGGGAGGAAGAGCATGACTTATGATTTGATAGAAAAAAGCAAAAAGCACCTCTGGCTGCCGTTTACCCAAATGAAAGATTATGATGAAAACCCCTTAATCATCGAAAGCGGCACTGGAATCAAAGTCAAAGACATATACGGCAAGGAATACTATGACGGTTTTTCTTCTGTTTGGCTTAATGTCCACGGGCATCGCAAAAAGGAATTAGATGACGCGATAAAAAAGCAGCTCGGAAAAATCGCGCACTCCACGTTATTGGGTATGACCAACGTTCCTGCAACTCAGCTTGCCGAAACTTTAATCGACATCAGTCCAACAAAGCTCACGCGAGTCTTTTATTCAGACAGCGGCGCAGAGGCGATGGAAATAGCCTTGAAAATGGCGTTTCAATATTGGAAGAACATCGGAAGACCTGAGAAACAAAAATTTATCGCAATGAAAAATGGGTATCACGGTGATACGATTGGCGCCGTCAGTGTCGGTTCAATTGAACTGTTCCACCACGTATACGGGCCGTTAATGTTTGATAGTTACAAAGCTCCGATTCCTTATGTGTATCGCTCTGAAAGCGGCGATCCTGATGAGTGCCGTGATGAGTGCCTGCGAGAGCTTGAACAGCTGCTCGAGGAACATCATGAGGAAATTGCCGCGCTTTCCATTGAATCAATGGTTCAAGGAGCGTCCGGTATGATCGTGATGCCGGAAGGATATTTGGCAGGCGTGCGCGAGCTATGTACAACATACGATGTCTTAATGATCGTTGATGAAGTCGCCACAGGCTTTGGCCGTACCGGAAAAATGTTTGCGTGTGAGCACGAAAATGTCCAGCCTGATCTGATGGCTGCCGGCAAAGGCATTACAGGAGGCTATTTGCCAATCGCCGTTACGTTTGCCACTGAAGACATCTATAAGGCATTCTATGATGATTATGAAAACCTAAAAACCTTTTTCCATGGCCATTCCTATACAGGAAATCAGCTTGGTTGTGCGGTTGCGCTTGAAAATCTGGCATTATTTGAATCTGAAAACATTGTGGAACAAGTAGCAGAAAAAAGTGAAAAGCTCCATTGCCTTCTTCAAGATCTGCACACGCTTCCTCATGTTGGGGATATTCGGCAGCTTGGTTTTATGTGCGGCGCGGAGCTCGTTCAGTCAAAGAAAACCAAAAAGGCTTACCCTGCTGATCGGCGGGTTGGATACAAAGTTTCCTTAAAGATGCGAGAGCTTGGCATGCTGACAAGGCCGCTGGGGGACGTGATTGCATTTCTGCCTCCTCTCGCCAGCACAGCTGAAGAGCTCGCGGAAATGGTTGCCATTATGAAACAAGCGATCCAAGAGGTTACCAGTCTTGAAGATTGACGCCTGGTTAAACGAGCGATTAGACAGGGTAAAGGAAGCCGGCGTTTACCGCAACCTGCGGACAATGAAGGGGGCTCCGATTCCAGAGAGGAAAATTGATGGCAAGAATCAAACGGTCTGGTCCTCAAACAATTATTTAGGACTCGCTAGCCACAGCCGCTTGATCTCTGCAGCCCAAGAGGCACTGCAGCAATTTGGGGCGGGAAGCAGCGGATCACGTTTAACGACGGGCAATTCGGTCTGGCATGAAAAGCTTGAAAAAAAGATTGCCGGCTTTAAACGGACAGAAGCGGCTTTACTGTTTTCGAGCGGTTATTTGGCCAATGTCGGTGTCCTTTCATCATTACCAGAAAAAGAAGATGTCATTTTAAGTGATCAATTGAATCATGCAAGTATGATTGACGGCTGCCGTCTGTCTAAGGCTGATACAGTTGTTTATCAGCATATTGATATGGATGATCTTGAAAACAAGCTGAATGAAACACAGCGTTATCAGCGCCGTTTTATCGTTACAGACGGAATATTCAGCATGGATGGCACGATAGCCCCTCTTGATCAGATCATCTCACTTGCCAAACGCTATCATGCTTTCGTAATCGTTGATGATGCCCACGCCACAGGTGTTTTGGGTGAATCAGGAGGAGGAACGAGTGAATACTTTGGTGTTTGTCCTGACATTGTGATCGGCACCTTAAGCAAAGCTGTCGGTACAGAAGGAGGTTTTGCTGCAGGTTCAGCGGTCTTCATCGACTTTTTGCTGAACCATGCAAGAACATTTATCTTTCAAACCGCTATTCCGCCAGCCAGCTGTGCGGCGGCTCACGAGGCTTTCAACATCATTGAAACCAGCGGGGAAAAACGTCAGCTTTTAATTTCTTATATCAACATGATCAGAACCAGTCTGAAGAACATGGGTTATTTGGTAAAGGGGGATCACACGCCGATTATTCCTGTGGTCATCGGCGATGCCTGTAAAACGGTCACATTTGCTGAAAAGCTGCAGGACAAAGGGATTTATGCCCCTGCCATTCGGCCGCCAACCGTACCGCCAGGTGAAAGCCGGATCCGGTTAACAATTACTGCTGACCACAGGGCGAGTGATATTGATCATTTGCTGACATCATTTCATTCAATTGGAAAGGAGCTGCACATCATTTGAGGGGTTTTTTTGTGACAGGAACAGATACAGAAGTGGGGAAAACGGTTATATCCAGCGGTCTTGCCGCTTTATTGCGAGAACATAACAGAGATGTCGGGGTGTTTAAACCTTTTTTAAGCGGTATTTCTCGTCATCATCCGGAGAGCGACACTAGTCTGCTGAAAGAGACGTCGCAGACGAGTCTTTCTCATGAAGACATTACGCCTTTTGCCTTCAAAGCACCGCTTGCGCCATACGTTGCAGGAAAGCTGGAGGGAAAGGCTGTCACCATGGAAGAGGTCTTGAGCCATTGGGAGCGGATAAGAGAAAAACATGAATGCTTCATCGTAGAAGGTGCGGGCGGTATATCTGTGCCGTTGGGAGAGGATTTTTTAGTCAGTCATGTCATAAAAGCGTTGCAGCTTCCCATGATCATTGTGGCACGGCCTCATCTCGGAACAATTAATCATACCTTTTTAACTGTCCAATATGCGAAAAGTATGAGTCTTCCAATCGCCGGAATTGTCATCAATGGGATCAGTGATTCTCCTGATGATGATGAAAAAACCAATCCTGAGATGATTGAGCGCTTATGCGGTGTGCCGATTTTAGGGGTTACGCCGAAGCTTGCCAACGTTACGAAAGAAACGGTTCTTCATATGGTAAAAGACCATATCAATCTATCATTACTGATGAATCAAGTGGGGGTATGAGAATGAATCAATGGATGGAACTCGCAGACCGGGTGCTGGCAGGAGCAGAAGTGACCGACGAAGAGGCGCTTTCGATATTAAACTGTCCAGATGAAGATATTTTGCTTTTGATGCACGGGGCTTTTCAAATCAGAAAACACTTTTATGGAAAAAAAGTGAAGCTCAATATGATTATGAATGCGAAATCAGGACTCTGTCCGGAAAATTGCGGCTATTGTTCACAGTCTTCAATTTCAAAAGCGCCGATACAGGCTTATCGGATGGTGAATAAGGAAACGCTTCTGGAAGGCGCAAAGCGGGCGCACGATCTGAATATCGGCACATATTGTATCGTGGCAAGCGGCAGGGGACCTTCAAACAGAGAAGTGGATCAGGTCGTAGACGCGGTGCAGGAAATTAAAGAAACGTATGGACTGAAGGTTTGCGCGTGTCTCGGACTGTTAAAGCCGGAGCAGGCGAAGCGGCTGAAAGAAGCCGGAGTAGACCGCTATAATCATAATTTGAATACGTCACAGAGAAACCATTCAAACATCACGACTTCACATACATACGATGACAGGGTCAATACAGTCGAACTCGCAAAAGAATCGGGGCTGTCTCCGTGTTCAGGCGCCATTATCGGGATGAAGGAGACGCAACAGGACGTCATCGATATTGCAAAAAGCTTAAAGGCTCTTGACGCGGATTCCATTCCGGTGAATTTTTTGCATGCGATTGACGGCACGCCATTAGAAGGCGTCAACGAATTAAACCCGCTCTATTGTTTAAAAGTGCTGGCGCTGTTCCGTTTTATCAATCCGTCAAAAGAAATCCGCATTTCTGGAGGAAGAGAGGTCAATCTCCGCTCATTGCAGCCATTAGGGCTTTACGCCGCTAACTCCATTTTTGTCGGAGATTACTTAACAACTGCCGGGCAGGAGGAGACGGAGGACCATAAAATGCTGAATGATTTAGGCTTTGAAGTCGAATCAGTCGAAGAAATGAAGGCCAGTTTAAGTGCGAAAAGCTGAGAGAATCACTAAAAGCAATCGGTGTGATGTCGATTGCTTTTATTTTTGAACAGAAAGGAGAAGATCACATGACAATTGCATTTCCAACTGCATCTTCTGAGTTTTTGAAAAACCCATATCCTTTTTACGAAATATTGCGCGCTATTCATCCTATATATAAAGGGAGTTTCTTGAAATACCCGGGCTGGTATGTCACAGGATATGAAGAAACAGCAGCTATTTTGAAAGATACCAGATTCAAAGTCCGTCCCCCGCTCCCTAAGGCGTCAATCAAATATCAGGATCTTCAGCATGTGCAAAGCCAGATGATGCTGTTTCAGAATCAGCCTGATCATAGACGATTGCGGACGCTGGCCAGCGGAGCGTTTACTCCGAGAATGGCAGAGAGTTATCGTCCGTATATCGATGAAACTGTCCATCATTTGCTCGATCGAGTGCAAGGTGAAAAAAAGATGGAGGTGATTTCGGACTTTGCTTTTCCTTTAGCAAGCTTCGTCATAGCCAACATTATAGGTGTACCGAAGGAAGATAGGGAGCAATTAAAAGAATGGGCTGCGAGTCTCATTCAAACGATTGATTTTACCCGGTCAAGAAAGGCATTAACAGAGGGTAATCATATCGTTGTACAGGCTATGGCATATTTTAGAGAGCTGATTCAAAAGCGAAAACGGCATCCGCAGCAGGATATGATCAGTATGCTCTTGAAAGGGAAAGAAAAGGATAAGCTGACGGAAGAGGAAGCGGCATCTACGTGCATATTACTGGCGATCGCCGGACATGAGACAACCGTCAATCTCATCAGCAATTCAATTCTTTGCCTGCTGCAGCACCCACAACAGCTTTTGAAGCTAAAAGAAAACCCAGATCTTATTGGCACTGCTGTTGAGGAATGTTTACGCTATGAAAGCCCCACGCAAATGACAGCCAGAGTTGCATCGGAAGATATTGACATCAGCGGGGTGACGATCCGTCAAGGGGAACAAGTCTATCTTTTGTTAGGGGCTGCCAATCGAGATCCAAACATATTTGCGCACGCCGAGGTCTTCGATATTACGAGAAGCCCTAATCCTCACCTTTCATTCGGGCATGGCCATCATGTTTGCCTAGGATCCTCGCTGGCACGATTAGAAGCACAAATTGCGGTCAATACCCTGCTGCAGCGAATGCCCGGCCTTAAACTGGCTGATTCTGAATGGCGGTACCGGCCGCTTTTTGGCTTTCGGGCGCTTGAAGAGCTGCCGGTGACTTTTGAATAAACCTAGCATGTGAGTGCCAAAAAAAGTGTCAGCCCCGCTGAAAATGGGCAATCTATAAAAAAGGGGAGTGAACACAGTGAAAAAAGTGCTGATCGCCGGCGGAAATGGTGTAATTGGAAGACTGCTGGCTGAAGGGCTTAGATCAGATTATGAAGTGACAGTGCTTGATAAAGATCATTTCAATGGCACAGCCTCTTCCATTCAAGCTGACGCAGCAAATTATGCTGAGCTGTTAAAGAAGATTCCGAAAGACACTGATGTAATCTTGAATTTACTGGCTGTCAAAATCAAATACGATGTCATGGACATCGCTGAATTTGAGAAAATGACGGATGTTTTCTATAAGGCAAGCTATTATCTGTGCCGCGCCGCAGCGGAGCTGGGCATTGAAAAGCTCGTGTTCGCCAGCAGCAATCATGTCACAGATGTATACGAAAAAGACGGGCGTTCGCTCTTAGGACGGGAGATCACAACAAGCGATTATCCGCTGTCAAAAAACTTGTACGGTGTATTAAAGCTGACCTCGGAACAGATCGGCCATTTGTTTTATTTGGAAAATAAGCTTTCAGTGATCAATCTTCGCATTGGAACAGTTGTCACTGATGAAATGGATACGCTGCATGAAAAAGAACGGACGAAAAAGACACTGCTTTCTCATCCCGATCTGCTGTCGATTTTCAAAGCCGCTATTGAAACCAATATCCGGTACGGCACTTATTACGCTGTCTCTGACAATCCGGGCCGGCCATGGTCCATTGAATCCGCTGTCAATGAACTTGGTTTTTCACCACAAATCAATACAGCCGAGCTTCTGAATGAGGAAGAGAACGGAGCATAATCATTTTCTAAGATTATGCTCTTTTTCTTTTGTCATCGGTTTTAATCCACGGCAGTCCCCGCCGGGCCGGGGACTCTGTTCAAATGATTATAGACATGGCAATCACAGATTTGCTACATTTTAGACACGATATCGTCACATGCTGCAGCTCGTTCAGAAAAGAATGATAACGCTTACAAAAGAGAGGTGGGAGCTATCGCACATTCATTGAAAAGTCGCCTGTTTGATATTTTGATTTACGGGTTTTTGCTGATGTTCGCTTTAATATGCGTACTTCCGTTTATTCATGTCATCGCAGCATCCTTCGCCACAGTAGAAGAAGTCGTGTCGAAAAAATTCATTTTAATACCGACCACTTTTTCGCTTGATGCTTATCGTTACATTTTTTCAACAGATATTATTTATAAGAGTTTGCTTGTTTCTGTGTTTGTGACAGTGATAGGCACTGCGGTCAGCATGTTTCTTTCTTCACTGATGGCTTACGGATTATCCCGTCGTGATTTAATCGGCAGGCAGCCGCTCATGTTTCTCGTTGTATTTACGATGCTTTTCAGCGGCGGCATGATTCCGACTTTCCTTGTAGTCAAATCACTCGGATTGCTTGATTCTTACTGGGCCCTCATTTTGCCGACAGCCATTAATGCCTTTAACCTAATCATTCTGAAAAACTTTTTTCAAAATATCCCGGCGAGCCTGGAGGAGTCCGCGAAAATTGACGGATGCAATGACCTGGGCATTTTCTTTAAAATTGTGCTGCCGCTGTCACTTCCTGCGATCGCAACGATTTCACTATTTTATGCGGTAACATATTGGAACACGTATATGACGGCGATTTTGTACTTAAATGATTCAGCTAAATGGCCGATTCAGGTGCTTCTGCGCCAAATCGTGATTGTATCAAGCGGGATGCAGGGGGATATGTCAGAAATGGGGTCGGGCAGCCCGCCGCCTGAGCAAACCATTAAAATGGCCGTGATTGTGGTGGCGACCATCCCGGTTCTGCTTGTCTATCCTTTTATACAAAAGCATTTTGCAAAAGGAGCTTTGCTGGGATCTGTCAAAGGATAAAGAATACGAAACGGAGGGGTACGATGGGAAACAAATGGAGGGTGTTTTTGATTGTGCTTGCACTTGCATTTGGCGGAGTGCTGGCGGGCTGTAAAGGGGCTGATCAGTCTTCGGCTGAAGGCAAAGCTGACTCGGATTCAAAGGTGAAGCTGTCTTGGATGGCGATTTTGTATCACCAGCAGCCGCCGAAAGACAGGGCGATTAAAGAAATTGAAAAGCTGACAAATACAGAACTGGACATCACCTGGGTTCCGGATGCGGTGAAAGAAGACAGGCTGAATGCGGCGCTTGCAGCCGGCAATCTTCCGCAAATCGTGACCATCCAAGATATTAAAAATTCGTCAGTCATGAATGCCTTCAGATCAGGAATGTTCTGGGAGATTGGCGATTATATCAAAGATTATCCGAACTTAAGCAAAATGAACAAACTCATTAATAAAAACGTAACAATCGACGGTAAGCTCTACGGGATATACAGAGAGCGTCCGCTATCCAGACAGGGCATCGTCATTCGGAAGGACTGGCTCGACAATTTGAATTTGAAAACGCCGGAAACGCTTGATGAACTTTATAAAGTGGCCAAAGCGTTTACGGAGGACGATCCGGACAAGGATGGAAAAGACGATACATTCGGGCTGACAGACCGCAATGACTTAATTTACGGCGCGTTTAAAACGCTCGGCTCGTATGAAGGCATGCCGACAGATTGGAAGGAATCCAACGGCAAATTCACGCCTGATTTCATGACGAAAGAATACAAAGACACAATGAACTATATGAAAAAACTGCGTGACAACGGCTATATGAATAAGGATTTTCCCGTCACAAGCAAAACCCAGCAGCAGGAGCTGTTTTCTCAAGGAAAAGCCGGCATTTATATTGGGAATATGGTAGATGCGGTTAATCTGCGCGACCATGCCTCCGATAAATCGATGAAGCTTGAAATCATCAACCGCATAAAAGGACCAGATGGGAAAGAGCGGGTGTGGGCATCAGGAGGCCATAACGGCTTGTTTGCTTTCCCGAAAACGAGTGTGAAAACGGAAGCTGAGCTTAAAAGGATATTGGCGTTTTTTGACCGAATTGCCGAAGAAGACGCCTATAGCCTGATGACTTACGGCATTGACGGCGTTCATTACAACAAAGGAGAGGGCAAAACGTTCACACGCGAGGAAAGCCAGGTGAAAGACTGGCAGACTGATATTCAGCCGCTGTCCGCCTTAATCGCCATTGATAAAGCCTACTTAAAAAATACTGGGGATCCGCTTCGGACGGCGTACGAGGAGCTGACGGAAGACAATGAAAAGATCATCGTCTCAAACCCTGCTGAAAGCCTGTACTCCGCCGCGGAGTCGGAGCGGGGAGATGAACTGAAGAAAATCATTGATGACGCGACCTATAAATATATGATAGGAGACATCACAGAAAGCCAGTTTGATAAAGAAGTGGAAAAGTGGGAGTCAAGCGGTGGAAAGCAGATTATTCAGGAATACGAAGAAGCGTTTAAACAAACAAAATAACATTGGAAAAACCCAAAACGCGCGAGCTGTTTTGGGTTTTTTACATGCTTCTTTTTTGCTGGCGATAGTTTCCCGGTGTAATCCCCTCCAGCTTTTTAAATGATCTGATAAAGTTTTGCGAGTTTTTGTATTTCAGCTTTTCGGCAATGTCTTTTACCGCCATGTCAGTTTCGGCAAGCCAGCTTTTCGCCATATGGTGGCGGTAGCCGGAGACATACTCGCTGAATGAAATGCCCATTTCTTTTTTGAAAATGCTGCTTAAATAGTTTGGATTGTAATGCAGCCTGCGGGCGATTTCATCCAGTGTCAAATCGGATTCAAACTCGTGGTGGATGATATGAATGATGTTATCGGAAATATTTTTGTACTGGGCATCCGCGCGGGCGTTTACTTTGTCTGTCATCGGATCAATGAACTCATTTTTGAGCCAGTTTTCGGTATCCTCGAACGTTTTCAGCTCAAAAATTTGGTCATACAGCATTTTGTTTTCTTCAAGCTCGAATAAATCGATCCCGAGCACATGCATCAGCTCAATCACATGATTCAAAAAGCGGGCAATTGCGATTTGGAATTGGTACGGGTTGGTGTTTTGGGTGAAGATGGATTGTAAAATCGCGTGCAGGCATTTGTTCGCTTTCTCCTTGTCCCCCGCTTTGACGGCATCGAACAGCTCATGCTGAAGCTGCTTTGGAAAATGGGTTTTGAAGGTTTTTTTCTGATCAAGGTCTTCGTAAAAGATAATCGATTTGTTTTCCGCTTTGAGCCGGTATTTCAACGCTTCTGAGCCTTCTGCATAGGCTGTTTTTGCCTTTGCCAGCACATCAAACGGCTGGCTGATGCCGATGCTGACAGACAGCTGCAGCTCAGCTTCCGCTTTTTCCTGAATCATCCGCGCAGTCTCATTCAGCTCAGCCATGAACGCTTCCTTCGTCCCGTTCTGGTTGATCAAAATGGTTGCCTGCTGTTTATCCACAACGGCGGGGGCAAGATGCTTGTCCGCCGGGATGTTGCGCTCAATCAGGCTGTTGACGGCAAACAAAAGCAGATCCATATCTTTTTTCTCATAAGGCGTATGATTCAGCGTGTCAATTTGAAGCACAAGCAGGGCGAGATGCCGCCAATTTTGCTCTAAACCGAGGCTTTCAAAGCGGTTATTGACCTCCTCATCCGTCAGTTTTCCAAGCATGAGCCTGACCATGAAATATTGCTGTAAATGAGTCGCCTGCTGTTTCATCGTTTCTTCAAGGTCGTCATTTCTGTCTTTCAGCTGCTTAAAGCTCTGTTCAATTAACTCAAACTCATTTTGAGGCGGCTGTTTCTCTTGTATGGCACCGTGTCTTGCGAATGATTCGTAAAGCACTTTGATCGGCTTGTAAAAATGGTGGGAGCCAAGCCAAGAGAACAATAATGAAAGCGTTAACAAAATAAAGCATACTGTAAAGGTGATCCAGCCGATTGATTTTGCTTCTTTTTTTAATTCAGGCAAGGAAACGAGAGAAAAATAAGTCCATGTGTTATAGTCTGATTTTTGATAGGTGACTTTATATTGAATCCGGTCTATGACTGTTTCAAACTGTCCGCTTTTGGCGGTCTGCGCCAGCATTTTTTGGACAAAGTCGTCGTTTGGAAGAGATTCACCGATGTCAGACATGTTGTTATGCAGGATGATGCGGCCTTTTTCATCAATGATAAACAGGTTGTTGGCATTTGAATAGTCAGGCATATTTTTGACCAGCGAACAGCTCGGGATGCTTGCGGCGGCCAATCCCTTTGTATTTGTGCTGTTTAAAGGAAGCTGTTTAATCAAATTGATATTGTAGCGGCAGTTGTCTGATGTGCCTTCTTTTGTCGAAATCAAATGATTGTTTTCCTCAAGTGTCCAATACGAGCGGCTCGCTTTGTGTTGCGTGTACGCTGCGGCTGCTTCATGAAGAGAGTCTGTATTCAAGCGGTACAAGCCCGAATTGTTCATGTACCATTTTTTCATATAACTGACTAGCGTCATGTTAGACAGGTCGGTATCAAAGCTTTGCAGATAGTTGAGTTCTTGGTTCACTTGGTTATAGATTTGAAATTGGTCAGAGTGCAAAGGCTTGGACAGTGTGCGAAGGAGAGGCGGCGAACTCACATAGTGGGTTAAAGAGTGATCGACGGTTTTCAAGATATGCTCGATGCTTTGCTGGGTCTGCTGAAGTGTGTCGAGTTTTTCCTCCGAAACGTTGGAGATAGCCGTTTTCTGAGAGTGCTCGTACGAAAACAATCCGACCAGAATGACCGGAATGGTGCTGAGCAGACAGAAAAACGTGATCAGTTTGTAATAAAACTTGTATTGGCTTCTTTTCATAAAACCCCCCATTTCATAACATCCACTTCACCTTAATACAATTAATCCAAACATTGATAGATATTGTCAATAATCATTTTCTAATATCGGTGTCTTTTTTTCAGGTGGAATGGCTGAACCCTTGATCATAAAGGGATAAGGCAGGATGTGATCATATGATTGTAGACGGACTTTTGCCTGCTGCGCTACAGTGAATGCAAGAACCCGTGAAAGGAGGCTTGGAAAAGATGAAAACAGCAGAAGCGCAAGCGCCGGCTGTTGATGCAGTCATTTTTAAAAAAGAAAAAAGAAAGCGCTTACTAAGTAAGCTGATCCAGCAGAAATATTTGTACTTGATGATTTTGCCGGGGTGTATTTATTTTTTGCTTTTTAAATATGTCCCGATGTGGGGAATTGTGATTGCGTTTCAGGATTATCAGCCGTTTCTCGGCATTTTGGGCAGTGAATGGGTCGGGCTGAAGCATTTTATCAGGCTGTTTACTGAGCCTACATTTTTTCTCCTGTTAAAAAACACGCTCGTGTTATTTGCTTTGAACCTGGTTATATTTTTCCCGGTGCCGATTTTGCTGGCGCTTCTATTAAACGAAGTGCGGATCGCTCTCTTTAAAAAATTTGTTCAGACGCTGATTTATATCCCGCATTTTATGTCTTGGGTTATTGTTGTATCGCTTTCGTTTGTGCTTTTAACAGTAGACGGAGGTTTGATTAATGAACTGATTGTGTTTTTTGGCGGCGAAAAAATCAACTTTCTGCTGAACGAAGAATGGTTCCGGCCCCTGTATATTCTGCAGGTCATCTGGAGGGAAGCAGGTTGGTCGACGATCATTTATCTGGCAGCCATTACAGCGGTTGACCCCCAGCTGTATGAAGCGGCGAAAATGGACGGAGCGGGACGGCTGCGGCAAATGTGGCATATTACGCTGCCCGCCATTAAAAGCGTTATTGTCGTTTTGCTGATTTTAAAAATCGGAGACACGCTGGAGCTTGGCTTCGAACATGTGTATTTGCTGTTAAACGCGACAAACAGGGAAGTGGCGGAAATTTTTGATACGTACGTTTACACTGCAGGGCTGAAACAGGGCCAGTTCAGCTACAGTACAGCGGTCGGCGTATTTAAAGCGGCGGTCGGGCTGATTTTGGTCATGCTTGCGAATCGTTTGGCGAAGAAATTTGGCGAGGAAGGAATCTATTAAGAAAGGGATGGGATCAATGGATCAATCAATCGCTGTAAAATCGCCTCTTACGTACGCGGAGGCATTGGCAAAAACCATTATGAACACGTACACAGTGGAGGAGCTGCCGCCTGCAAACCGCTGGCACTACCATCAGGGTGTTTTCTTATGCGGTGTATTGCGGCTCTGGGAAGCAACCGGGCAAAAGCGGTATTTTGAGTATGCGAAGGCCTATGCAGATCTCTTAATTGATGATTATGGCAATCTATTATTCAGAAGGGATGAGCTGGACGCCATTCAAGCGGGACTTATTCTTTTTCCATTATACGAGCATACGAAGGATGAACGGTATGTAAACGCGGCAAAAAGGCTGCGCGGTTTATATGGAACGCTGAACCGGACGTCTGAACAAGGGTTTTGGCATAAGGACGGCTATCCTTATCAAATGTGGCTTGACGGCTTATATATGGGCGGGCCGTTCGCACTGAAATATGCGAATCTGAAGCAGGAGCCGGAGCTGTTTGATCAGGTCGTGCTGCAGGAGTCGCTAATGAGAAAGCATACGAAGGATTCAAAAACCGGACTCTTTTATCACGCCTGGGATGAAGCGAAAAAAATGCCTTGGGCCAATGAAGAGACAGGCTGTTCTCCGGAATTCTGGGCGCGTTCCATCGGGTGGTACGTCATGTCTCTTGCTGACATGATTGAAGAGCTGCCGAAGAAGCATCCAAACCGTCACGTGTGGAAAAAAACGCTGCAGGACATGATTGAAAGCATCTGCCGCTATCAAGACAAGGAGACGGGGTTATGGTACCAGATCGTTGATAAGGGCGACAGGTCCGATAACTGGCTGGAAAGCTCAGGATCCTGTCTGTACATGTACGCAATCGCAAAAGGAATCAATAAAGGATATCTAGACAGAGCTTACGAAACAACACTTTTAAAAGCGTATCAAGGCTTGATTCAGCATAAAACCGAAACGGCAGAAGACGGTGCGTTTCTCGTCAAAGATATATGTGTCGGAACGTCAGCCGGTTTCTATGACTATTATGTCAGCCGCGAAAGAAGCACAAACGATCTGCACGGGGCCGGTGCGTTTATTTTGGCTATGACAGAGCTGGAGACTCTTTTTAGGTCAGCAGAGAAATGATGACAGGTATACGTACGGCTTTGTGTGTGATTGTCTCAGTCCTCTTTTTGGCATCATGCTCAAGCAGGTCGGACGGAATGCATGTCATCCTCTTTTCTGATATGCGGGCAGGCGTACAGGAAAAAATAAAAGAGGCCGCTGAGCAGATGGCCGGGAAGGTGGATATCTTTCCAGCCTATCCGGAAAAACTGCTGACTGAAATCACCGCTCATGAGGGAGATGTCTTCATCGTGCCTGAAGACATGTTTCAAGCTTACGATGATCCGGAAAATTTTCAGCCGTTAGACGAATTGCCATTGGACAAAACATCTCCTTATACAGCTGTTGATCAAAAAACGGGAGAAAAAACAGTCTATGCCGTTCAGATTGAAAAAGGGGGAAAACAGCTGAACGGCTATTCTTTTCGATTGAATCGCAATATGGCGGCGTTTATCCCTGTGTACGCTACAAAAACAGAGGAAGCGCTGCAGCTGATTTCTCAACTAACTGAAGTCCGATAGAGGTGAGGACCATTGAAAAACATCGTCATTTGCGGATTGAGCAGCAGAGCTCTCAGTATGTTTATCAAACCGCTGATGGAGCGGTTTTCAGCACATTATCAGATTACGGGATTGCTGGATGCCGATCCAAAACGTTTTGCCGTTTGCAAAAAGAAGTTTCCCGAGCTTGCCCGCGTGCCGGAGTTTAACGAAGACGCTTTTGATGAAATGATGCGCGTTTCAAAGCCTGATATCGTCATTGTGACAGGCAGGGATGACACACATGTCACATATATCTTAAGAAGCCTTCAGTGGGATACGGATGTGATTACAGAAAAACCAATGGTGACGACGGTGCAGGATGCGAATCGGGTGCTTGGGGCGGAGGCGAAAAGCAAAGGGAAAGTCATCGTCGCGTTTAACTACCGCTACAGCCCGTTTCATCGGAAAATTAAAGAAATGATTCTGGACGGAAAAATAGGCAGGATAACCTCTGTTGATTTGAATTGGTATATTGATACGTATCACGGCGCCAGCTATTTTAAACGCTGGAACCGCTCGAGGCTATTTTCAGGCGGTCTTTCTGTCCATAAATCAACACATCACTTTGACCTCGTCAATTGGTGGCTCGGGCAAAATCCGGCGGAGGTATTTGCTTATGGCGCACTGAATTACTATGGGCCGGACAGTGAGTGGAACCCGCTGCCGGAAGAAGACGGGCGTTTTTGCGGGACGTGCCGGGTTAAAGAAAAATGCCATTACTATTCAAGATGGCATCCCCGCTCCTCCGCAGCTTCTGTAAAGGATGATCATCTCCAAGCGGGAGATCAGTCCAGCTTGTATACTGCATACAGGCCAGACGCGTGTATTTTTGATGAGGAGATTGACATCGAGGATACGTACGTGGCGGCGGTCAAATATGACGGCGGCGCGCTTTTAAGCTACTCGATCATATTCTCCGCCCCGTATGAAGGCTACCGGCTGACGATCAACGGCACAAAAGGGCGTATCGAATCAAATGAATTTCACGAGCCTTCCAGAATTCCGTTTGCTTTTCCTGAGCAGACGATTGAATACTATCCGCTTTTTGAATCAAAGCAGACCATACAGGTGGTCAAAAACGAGGGCGGACACGGCGGAGGCGATCCGCTTTTGCTTGAAGATCTTTTTTTAGGAAAAGATCCGCTGCGCCGCTATGACATTTTAGCTGGGGCTGAAGCAGGGGCCTACTCCATCGCGGTCGGTGAGGGGATATGGCGCTCTGTTGCCGAAAAGAAGCCGATCAACATTAAGAGGCTTTTTCAGATGCAAAATGCATAATGCAGAAAAGGAGGGGCCGCCGTGGAGCATGATGGTTCAATGGGACGGGTGCTGCGCTTTTGCGAGTGGGTCATGAGATTTGCGTATACAAACTTGCTTTGGCTGTTTTTTACGATGATCGGTCTCGGGGTGTTCGGCATCATGCCCGCGACCGCAGCTTTATTCGCTGTCATGCGGAAATGGATCCAGGGGCAGGACAACGTTCCTGTGCTGCAGACTTTTTGGCGGGAATACAAGGCTGAATTTCTCCGTTCTAATCTGATCGGCGCTGTACTGGCGGTTATCGGATTGATCATTTATATCGATTTGGCCTTTATTTATCCGAGTCGTTTCCTTCTGCATGTCCTTCGCTTTGCCATTATGATATTTGGATTTTTGTTCATATCCATGCTTTTTTATGTATTTCCTTTGCTTGTCCATTTTGATTGGAAAAAACGTTTGTATGTGAAGTTTTCGCTCTTGCTCAGTGTGGCGTATTTGCAATATACGCTCGTCATGCTTGCGCTGACTGTCGCTCTCTTTTTCCTGCTTGCGTACCTGCCCGGCATTGTCCCTTTTTTCAGCGTCAGCCTGATCAGCTACTGTCATATGCGAATGGTTTATGCCGTGTTGCTGAAAGTGGAGCAGCAACACGGCGGGCCGCAGAAGAAACGCCATATACGGGAAGCTTTTTATCCGGAGACGAGGTGATCCAGATTTCTCTATCATAATGCTGTTCCAAACGGAATAGATTGGTAGAGAAAGGAGAGCGGATAAGATGCTGAAGGTAGCGGTATTTGATGAAGAGCATGAAAAAGACCTACAGACGGAAATCAATTCATTTCTAAAAGGGATATCGGAGGAGCAGCTGATTGATATCAAATATACGGTTTCGGCGGCGTGCGACCCAGACGGCGAGCAGCTTTACTGTTTTTCCGCCCTTATTTTATATCGCAAATAAAAAGATCTTTCCGCGGGCGCGGAAAGATCTTTTTTGTTAATAAGCCTTTTTCACTCTTGGACTTCTCGGTTTATCGATTTTCTCCGCTTTTCTGATCTCTCTTCGTTCTTTTGAGAGTGATTTATAGAGAGCGGCAATCATCAGCAGGATGACGATAGAAAACGGCAGTGCTGCCAAAATCGCTGTGTTTTGCAAAGCGGCAAGCCCGCCGGAATATAGGAGCACAGCCGCCATGGCGGACTGAATGATGCCCCAGCTGAGTTTCACAGAGTTCGCCGGGTTTAATGAACCGTACGACGTCTGCATGCCCAGCACGAATGTCGCTGAATCAGCAGATGTGATAAAGAATACAGCGATCAGAACCAATGCAAGGATCGATGTCACCATTGTCAGCGGATAGTGATCAAGTGTTCCGAACAGCATCGTTTCAGTTGACATCTTTGCCACATTGAACGTACCTTTCTGCTGAAGATCCATGGCTGATACGCCAAAAATAGAGAACCATAGAAATGCCAAAATACAAGGTGTCACCAAGACGCCGATTAAAAATTCGCGGATCGTCCGGCCTCTGGACACACGGGCGATGAAAATGCCGACAAATGGTGACCAGGAAATCCACCATGCCCAATAGAAAATTGTCCAGCCGTTAATCCATTCGCGTTTTTCAGGATCGTTCGGTGCCAGTCTGAAGCTCATTTGAACGATATTTTGAATATATTGTCCGATAGAATCTGTAAATGAGTTCATAATCAGCACAGTAGGCCCGACGACGAGCATAAACAGCATTAACAATCCGGCCAATGCCATGTTGATGTTGCTCAGATACTTAATGCCTTTTCCGAGTCCGCTCCACGCAGAAAGTAAAAAGAGCACTGTCACAATGGCAATTAAAATAAATTGAACGGCAAAGTTATTCGGAATGCCGAACAGGTAATTCAAACCGCCGTTAATTTGGGTTGCACCGAGACCAAGACTCGTCGACACCCCGACAACAGTGGCGAAAACAGCAATACAGTCAATCAATTTGCCGATCGGGCCGTTTACTTTATCGCCGAGAATCGGTGACAGCGTGCTGCTGATTAATCCGGGAGCGCCTTTACGGAATTGGAAATAGGCGATGCATAATGCCACGACGGCATAAATGGCCCAAGCATGCAGACCCCAGTGGAAAAACGTATAGCGGAGCGCATCTCTGAAGGCTTGGGCGGTTTCTGTTTCACCTGATGGAGAGCTAATTGCGTAATGGCTGATCGGTTCAGCCGCACCATAAAATACTAAGCCGATTCCCATGCCTGCGCTGAACAGCATGGCAAACCATGATAATAACCCGAATTCCGGTTTTTCATCGGGTTTTCCGAGTTTGATTTTTCCGATCGGGCTGAAAATCAAAAAGAGACAGAACCCGACAAACAAAGAGACAACTAAAAGATAATACCAACCAAATGAATTGGTGATAAATGCTTGTGCGGATTGAGACACGTTTTGCAGGCTGTCAGGAGAAATAACGCCCCACAATACAGCTGCAGCTGTGATAACAATCACAATCCAAAATACACTAGATATATGTTTCAAAATTTCTCACCCTCTAAATTTTTGTGTACGCCTATATCTTGCTCGTAGGCTTAGTATGGTCGTACGCTGGCAGATCATCCCTCTCTTAAAATTACCCCGCAATCAGGTGAAACAAAACAAGTCCCACCCTAACATGAATGCGGATAATGTTCAAATGTTCGGTTTATGGTAAGAGTTTAAAAAGTAATGGTTAAGAACGGGCGAATTGTCCGGCATTGAGCCCCGCGAGTCTGCCTGTTACAAGGGCGGACGTAATATTGTATCCGCCTGTGTAGCCGTGGATATCCAAGATTTCGCCGCAAAAATACAGGCCCTCCATTTTTTTAGATGCCATCTTTTTCGGGTCAATTTCTTTTACAGATACCCCGCCACCCGTAACAAATGCCTTATCAAGAGACAGCGTGCCGTTTGCGAGAACGGTAAACTGCTTGCAGTCCTTTACAAATTGTCTGAAAGGGTCCTTCGGCAGCTCAGAAAACGATACGTTAGGAGAGATGCCGTTTTTTTTGAGCAAAAATAGGAGATAGCGCTCCTGCATCCAAGGCTTCAGTACGTTTTTAATGGCTTTTTTCGGTGCTTCCTTCAGTTCTTTGTACATCTTTTGGAATAGCGTTTCTTCATTGATATCCGGATACAAGTCAATTCTGATCGGCACTTGAGGCTGTTTTTTCAGCTCTTTTACGACAAATTGGCTGCATCTGAGAATGGCAGGTCCCGAGATGCCGAAATGGGTAAACAGCATGTCCATTTTATGTGTGATGATCGGTTTTCCTTTTTTATTTAACACACTGACAGCGGTATCTCTTAGTGATAAACCCTGAAGTGTTTTTTGCTTAATGAACGGTTCGGAAGATGTGACAGGAACCTCTGTCGGAAACAGCTCTGTTATAGTATGGCCTGCGGCTTCAGCCCATTCATAGCCGTCTCCCGTGCTTCCGGTATGAGGCACACTTTTACCGCCGACAGCGATAATGACTGCCTGGCTATGGATCATTTCGCCGTTATTCGTCACAATCCCTGCTGTCTGTCCATCTTCATATATGACAGATTTAATTTTCTCGTTCATTCTGATCGTTACGCGGAGCTGTTTCAGCCTGTTTAACAGCGCGTCAACGACACTTTGGGCTTTGTCTGTCACAGGAAACATCCGGCCGTGATCTTCTTCCTTCAATTGAATGCCGAGATTTTCAAAAAACTTGATAATGTCTTCGTTATTAAATTCAGAAAACGCGCTGTATAAAAACCGCCCGTTGCCGGGGATGTGCTTAATAATTTCTTCCACAGGAAGGCGGTTCGTCACATTGCAGCGGCCGCCCCCGGAAATCGCGAGTTTTCGTCCTAATTTATTTCCTTTATCTATCAGCAAAACATCAGCGCCCTGTTCTCCTGCTGCAATTGCAGCCATCAAGCCTGAAGGGCCTCCGCCTATTACGATTACGTCATACTGTTTCATCTTTATCATCAACTTTCTTTTTCCATTTCGTATGCGAACACCCCGTCCGCAGTACTATTATAGCGAAAGAAAGCCTCTCCTTAAACGTCTTTTGCCGCGAACCTGAATCGTTCACAAGATTGCTTTTGTATTTATTACCGTCTAAATGCCCAGTTGTGGTAAAATAGAAAAGTTGAATCTTCGTAGAAAATGGTGATGAAGAAACATGTCAAGCAAACTGTTAAGAGGCACGTTTGTGTTAACGCTCGGTACATATATATCACGGATTCTGGGAATGGTCTATTTAATTCCTTTCAGCATTATGGTCGGAGCGACAGGCGGTGCATTATTTCAATACGGATACAACCAATATACTTTATTTTTGAATATTGCTACGATGGGCTTTCCTGCTGCCGTTTCTAAATTTGTTTCCAAATATAATTCCAAAGGGGATTATGAAACAAGCAGAAAAATGCTCAAGGCGGGCATGTCGATTATGCTTGTCACAGGAATGATTGCCTTCTTCATTCTGTATTTATCAGCGCCGATTTTTGCGGAAATATCGCTGGGAGGCAAGGATAATAACGGCCTGACAATTGACCATGTCGTTTATGTCATCCGCATGGTCAGCTTAGCGCTTTTGGTCGTGCCGATTATGAGCCTTGTCCGGGGATTCTTTCAAGGGCACCAAATGATGGGGCCGACAGCCGTTTCCCAAGTCGTTGAACAGATTGTCCGCATCATCTTTTTATTAAGTGCGACATTCTTAATTTTGAAGGTTTTCAACGGCGGCCTTGTAATCGCTGTCGGTTATGCGACCTTCGCAGCGCTGATCGGCGCCTTCGGAGGACTGATCGTGCTGTATATTTATTGGAACAAACGGAAGGGCAACCTATTGGCGATGATGCCGAATACGGGGCCGACAGCAAACTTAAGCTACAAGAAAATGTTCCTCGAGCTGTTCAGCTATGCCGCTCCGTACGTTTTTGTCGGACTAGCCATCCCTTTGTATAACTATATTGATACAAATACGTTTAACAAAGCAATGATTGAAGCCGGCAATCAAGCCATCAGCCAGGACATGATGGCGATTCTTACCCTGTATGTGCAGAAGCTCGTGATGATCCCGGTTTCCCTTGCAACTGCTTTCGGACTGACATTAATTCCAACGATTACTGAATCGTTTACAAGCGGAAACTATAAACTGCTGAATCAGCAGATTAACCAAACGATGCAGACGATCCTGTTTTTAATTATTCCGGCTGTTGTCGGGATCTCTGTATTGGCAGGGCCGACGTATACATTCTTTTACGGGTCAGAAAGCCTGCATCCTGAACTGGGGGCAGACATTCTGCTTTGGTATTCGCCAGTTGCGATTTTGTTCTCTTTGTTTACGGTCAACGCAGCCATTCTGCAAGGAATCAATAAACAAAAATTTGCGGTTGTCAGCCTTGTGATCGGCGTTGTGATCAAGCTTGTGCTGAATGTTCCGCTGATCAAGCTGATGCAGGCTGACGGTGCGATTTTAGCAACGGCGCTTGGATATATCGCTTCGCTTTTATACGGATTTATCATGATTAAGCGCCATGCAGGCTATTCGTATAAGATATTAGTCAAACGGACTGTTTTGATGCTTGTCTTGTCAGCCATTATGGGTATAGCCGTGAAAATCGTGCAGTGGGTATTAAGCTTCTTTATTTCCTATCAGGATGGTCAGGTGCAAGCTGCGATCGTTGTGGTGATTGCGGCCGCTGTTGGCGGAGCTGTCTACCTGTATTGCGCCTACCGGTTAGGATTTTTGCAGAAAATATTAGGCCGCCGTTTGCCCGGTTTCTTAAAGAGAGGCAGACATGCCGGCTGATGAACAAGATATGAAGAAATAGAGGGCTCGCATGCTGCGGGCTTTCTTTTATAAAGGAGAGATTAGGAATGAGGCTTGATAAGCTGCTTGCCAACAGCGGATATGGTTCCAGAAAAGAAGTCAAAGCCGTTGTGAAGGCGGGGGCTGTCATGGTTGACGGCAAACCGGCCAAAGATGTAAAGACGCACGTTGATCCTGATACGCAGGAGGTAACCGTTTACGGAGAACCGATTGATTACCGGGAGTTCATTTATCTCATGATGAATAAGCCGCAGGGGGTGCTGTCGGCTACTGAGGACAGCCGGCAGCAAACAGTGGTTGATCTGCTGACGCCGGAAGAGATGAGATTTGAGCCGTTTCCGGCAGGCAGGCTTGATAAAGATACAGAGGGCTTTTTGCTGCTCACAAACGACGGCCAGCTTGCACATCGGCTTCTATCGCCTAAAAAGCATGTTCCAAAAACGTATGAAGTCCATTTAAAATCACAGGTTTCGCCGGAAGACATCTCCGATTTGGAAGCGGGTGTCTACATAGAAGGCGGCTATAAAACAAAGCCGGCAAAAGCGGAAATCAAAGCAAACGACAACGGCAATACCGTGATATACCTGACGATTACAGAAGGAAAATACCATCAGGTCAAGCAGATGGCTAAGGCTGTCGGCAATGAAGTGATTTATCTGAAGCGGCTTTCGATGGGGCGTGTTTCCTTGGATCCTGCCCTGGCGCCGGGAGAATACCGTGAGCTTACAGATGAAGAACTTAAGTGGCTGAACGAGCCGCAAGCATGAAAAAACCCCGCATACCGAATGCGGGGTTTTATTTATAAGCACACAAAAACAAGGCTCAGAAGTTTCTTCGCCCCGTATCTATCAGGCCGCTCTCAGGCGGCCCTATGTAATTTTTCAAATTTATGAGGTAATCTTTACTTTCTTTCTCGTTGTCTCCCACTTGCCACGGCTTGGACTATGAACAAGATCATTGTATGCCAACACATTTAAGTCTCTTTGAATCGTTCTAGGTGTAATGCCGAATTCGTCAACCAGTTCCTGTGTTGTCACAAGACCTTTCTCTTGGATAAACATGTAAACTGATTTGATTCGAGTTAGCATACGGTTTGTTGAAGGTTTCAAAAAACCACTCCCTATCATAAGATCGGATGGACTTGACTAACCACAACTCACGACTATCAACTGCGTACGAAATAGCAACAAAGGCAGACATCTATTGTTTTAGATAATTCGCCCTCATTATACACGATATCGCAGTGATGAATCTAGGGATAACTCCTATTAATTTTTTCCAATTTTAGTTGGGCAGCCATCCTTGTTGGATTACTATGTATTTCGGCTCAATATTATTATGGTTAAAGAAACTTTTTTTATTCTGTTTCGTAGTAAATTTTGGAGGTGGGTGAGATTTGACAGTATTACTTGAAGCTTCGATAGAGCAGGCCGGGTACACAAGCCGAAAAAAAGTGCTCACCGATGTGTTTTTGGAAGTCGGAAAAGGCGAGCTTGTCGGGTTAATCGGAGCTAACGGCGCCGGAAAAAGCACCGCAATCAAGGCGATACTCGGCCTCTCAGAAGACTTTAAAGGGTATATTGCCTGGAATGACTGTTCATTTGCATATATTCCGGAGCATCCGTCCTTTTACGAAGAACTGACGCTGTGGGAGCATTTGGACCTGATCAGCACGCTGCACGGTATTGAGGAGAGTGAATTTGCGCCTCGGGCCGAACGCCTGCTGCAGACGTTTTCGCTTGATCATGTTATGCATGAGCTGCCTGTCACTTTTTCAAAAGGCATGCAGCAAAAACTGATGCTTATACAGGCTTTTCTCTCTAAGCCGGATATGTATGTGATCGATGAACCATTTATCGGACTTGATCCGATATCGACGAAACGCTTTGTGGACATGCTTAAGGCTGAAAAAGAACGGGGAGCCGGCATCCTTATGTGCACACACGTACTCGATACGGCAGAAAAAATTTGCGATCGGTTTTACATGATTGAGAAAGGATCTTTATTTCTCCAAGGCACGTTAAAAGATATTCAGGAGCAGACTGGATCAGAGGAGCAGTCATTGCTTGACTGTTTTTATCAGGCAGTCCAAGGTGATCGGTTATGAACGGCCGATCGCTCTTTTTTCGAAGGCTGCTTGACTATTACAGGTATCAGTTTAAGGTATTGCATGCGGTCATTGACTGGACAGTCGCTCTCTACATTGTTTTGCCGGCGCTTGCTTTTGTCATCTATCAGTATTTTGATTTGATGAACGGAAGAGGCCTTTTTTATGAGTGGTCTGAGGTGTTGGAATGGAGATGGCTGTACGCTGTATGCGTGCTGATCGTGTGTACAGGCTCGATCCATACGTTTTTAATGGAAGCGGACAAAGTGTTTTTGCTGCAAAAGAAAGAGATAATCTATCAGCTAAAACGGCATGCGCTGGTGTATTCTTTTTTGGTCACGCTGGCCAAATGGCTGCTGCTCTTTTTCATTGTCCTTCCCTTTATCAGTCATTCTGTTCATATCACATTGGCAGAAGGCACTGCTCTATTGTGTTACCTGTTTGGCCTTCATACATTCTTTTTATCCTTAAAGCAAGACAGGATCAGAAAGCCGCGCTCCATTTCGAAACGGATTGCCGAAATTCTTCTCAGAGCTGTTCTTTTCTCTGGTTCTGCTGTCCTGATCGTTTTCACTGAGTGGCGTTTGCTTACGCTCATTGGCATTTTGTTTTTGATTGTTGCATTCGTCCGCGGTTTGACAAAGGCAGCTTCGTTCTCGGCTTTTGAAGCAGAGGTGACTGAAGAGAAAAAAAGCAGGCTTGCGCTTGCCGGGCTTGTGATGATGATGAGCCAGGAGGCGGGATTCCCGAAAGTGAAAGACAGGATGAGAAGAAAACCGTTATTATACCGGAATTCAAGAAGGATATTTAAAAGTCGAACGGTCTGCACTGGCTATAAGGAATTGTTTTTTAAAGTCATGCTGAGGAATGGCGAGTATACGAGGCGGATGTACATGCTGTTGTCAGCATTCATCATTCTAATCTTTATGTCCCCGATTTGGCTGAAGCTGATTGCGCTGCTGGTGTATACAATCGTTTGCCGTTATATCCTTACGCTTATCTTTGACAAAGTGATGGATGCGCCTATTTTAATTGGAGCCGATAAGGAAAGTGATGAGTATTACCGGGCCAGAAAAAGCTGTATACACACGCTGCATTATGCGTTTGTCACCTGCTGTTTTTTAGCGGCCGCTGTCTCTTTATTGTTTACGTGAAAAACCCAAACGGCTGGCGTTTGGGTTTTCTGTATGTGTTATAAAATAAACAGCTGGATGAAAAACAGAATGGCGAAAATAATGACGAGCGGATGAATCTCTCTCCATTTTCCCCGCGCTGCTTTTACGATCGGATATGAAATAAAGCCAAGTGCAATTCCTGTAGAAATGCTGGATGTCAAAGGCATGGCCAGAATGACGAGAAACGCTGGAAATGCCTCGTCCATCTCTTTCCAGTTCATATTGGAAACCGAGCCCATCATCAGGCTGCCGACAATAATCAAAGCAGGAGAGGTGATGGCGGCTATGCCGGACAAGGCGCTGACAAGCGGACTGAAAAACATTGAAACCGCAAACATCACCGCAACAGTCAAAGCCGTAAGCCCAGTTCTTCCCCCAGCTGCGACACCAGCGGAAGATTCGATAAATGCAGTCGTCGGACTTGTGCCGAAAACAGCTCCTACTGTCGTCGCCGTTGAATCGGCAAGCAGCGCTTTTCGCACGTTCGGAAGCTTGTTGTTCTTCATTAGCCCGGCTTGCTCTGCAACACCGATCATCGTGCCGGTCGTATCAAATATCGTTACCAAAAGAAAAGAAAAGACAACAGCGTACAGGCCGTGGTGAACGACATCGCCAAAAGCGGAAAATGGATTTGAGATGATCAATCCTTCCGGCAAATGAGGAAGTGATATAAAACCCTTCGAAAAATGCAGCTGGCCGGTAAAAAAGGCGATCAAAGCGGTAGCTGCCATTCCGATAAATAATGCGCCGCGTACATTCAGCACCATCAGGACCACACTGATCAAAAGGCCGATCAGCGTTAATATAACACCAGGTGAATGAAGATTGCCGAGAGTAACCAGGTTTGACTCATCAGCTGCCACAATTCCCGCCTGCCGCAAACCGATAAAAGCAATAAACAGCCCGATCCCTGTTGTGATCCCGTATTTTAAATTGTTTGGAATCGCTTCTATAAGTTGTTTTCTTAAAGGCGTTAACGATAGAATAATGAAGAGAACCCCTGCTGTAAATACTGCGCTGAAAGCTGTTGCGTATGTGATGCCGCCATCGCTTGCGCTTACGACATGAAAGGCTAAATAAGCGTTCAAGCCCATGCCGGGCGCAATAGCAATCGGATAATTTGCTGCCAGGGCCATCCACAGCGTTCCGACAATTGAGGCAATAATTGTTGCGGTGAAAACCTGGTCGAAAGGAACTCCGGCGTTAGCCAGAATGACCGGATTAACCACGACGATATAGACCATTGTGAAAAAGGTCGTCAGCCCTGCTATGATTTCTTGCTTTATGGACGTTTGCTGCTCTTTTAGATGAAACATAGTATCCTCCAATTACGAACGTTTTAACAAAACACCATTAATATTATTCGTTTTATTTGGTTTTTGCAAGTCATTTCTTGCGGAAAGGGGATCGTTATGAACTGGGAAGTTGAAGTGATCAGAAAAAAAGAGGATTTAATTCGTGATACGCAGGAATTTTTGAAAATCAACAGTGTAATGGATGAAACAACCGCCGGACCCGGCAAACCGTTTGGAGAAGGTGTAAACGCCAGCCTGACTTCATTGCTGGAGCTAGGAGAAAAAGAAGGCTTTACAACAAAAAATCTTGACGGCTTCGCAGGCCATATTGAATGGGGCGAGGGCGATGACATTGTCGGCGTACTTTGCCATGTTGACGTCGTGCCGCCAGGAGACGGCTGGACGAGTGATCCGTTTTCAGCTGATATCCGCAACGGACGGATTTATGCAAGGGGCGCCATTGATGACAAAGGCCCGACGATGGCGGCATTCTATGCGCTAAAAATCGTGAAAGACATGAATCTGCCGCTGTCCAAGCGTGTCAGAATCATTATCGGAACAGATGAAGAAAGCGATTGGAGATGCGTGGAGCATTATTTCAAGCATGAAGAAATGCCAACGCTGGGATTTGCGCCTGACGCCGATTTTCCGATTATTAACGCTGAAAAAGGGATCATTGATGCTTCTTTACTTATCCCGCACCGCTCAAACCAAGCCGATTCAGAGGCAGTGCTTGTCTCATTTCAGTCAGGCCTTCGCTTGAATATGGTGCCTGATGCTGCGGAAGCTGTCATTGAAGGGCCGAAAAAAGAAGAGATTCTTGCTTCATTTAAAAACATGCTTCGCACGACAGATCAAAAAGGGGAAGCTGAAATTAAGAACGGCCAGCTTATTTTGCGTATGTACGGGGTTTCCTGCCATGCGATGGAACCGAACAATGGAATCAATGCCGGCATTTTATTATGTGAATTTCTGCAGCAGGCTGAGCTTGACGATGCAGGACAGCGGTTTGTGCAAGTCGTGACAGACAAGTTCTCAAACGATACAAGAGGGAAGAAGCTGAACATCGACTGCGAGGATGAAATCAGCGGCGAACTGACATTAAATGTCGGAACACTTCGCTATACGGATGGGCAAGGAGGCGAGCTCGGGATCAATATCCGCTATCCTGTGACCGCAGAAAGCAAAGTGATCCGCGATGCATTCGAGAGCGCATCTGAATTTGAGCTTGGTGAATTCAAAGACAGCAAGCCGCATCATGTGTCAGCAGATCATCCGTTAGTCAAAACCCTGCAAAAGGTTTATGAAGGCCAGCTGGGCAAAAAAGCTGATTTAATCTCAATCGGCGGGGGGACTTATGCCAGATCTTTAAAAGCCGGTGTCGCGTTCGGCCCGCTTTTCCCCGGACGTCCTGACAGCGCACACCAAAAGGATGAATATATTGAAATCGATGACCTGCTTAGATCGACAGCGTTATATGCGCAGGCAATCTACGAACTTGCAAAATAAAAGGACCGGCTTCTTCTGAAGCCAGTCCTTTTTTTAAACAAATGACCATAAATCAGTTGATAAATACCGTTCTCCTGTATCGGCTGTCATGCAGACCACAACTTGGTCAGGAGAGAGGCGTTTTGCTGTTTCGATTGCCGCGAAGCAGGCAGCACCTGACGAAGGCCCGACAAGAATTCCTTCTTCAGCAGCAAGGCGTCTAGTCGTCGTATAGGCGTCTTCATCAGAGATTTTGATAATTTCATCATATACGTCTTGATTTAAAATCGGAGGAATGAAGCCTGGGCTCGTCCCTACAAGCTTATGGGCGCCGGGTTTTCCTCCGGATAATACAGGAGAACCCGCAGGCTCGACAACATGAACCGTGATATCCGGGAAAAGCTCTTTGAGCGCTTCACCTGTTCCGGTAATGGTTCCGCCCGTTCCGGAAGAGGCGACAAAAGCGCCGAGCGGTTTTCCGATTTCCTCTATTGCCCGGGCAATTTCAGGCGCCGTCGTTTTCCGGTGCGCGTCAGGATTGGCGGAGTTATCGAACTGCATTGGGATATAGCTGTTCGGAATTTGTTCGGCTAGCTCCTTCGCTTTTTTGATGCTGCCCGGCATTCTTTCCGCTCCTGGTGTTAATACAACCTCTGCGCCGTAAGCTTTAAGAAGGTTGATTCGTTCCTTCGTCATCGTATCAGGCATGACTAAGATCGCTTTATATCCGCGTGCCGCCGCATTCATGGCGAGCCCGATTCCAGTATTTCCGCTTGTTGGCTCTATAATAACTGAGCCCGGCTTGAGCAAACCGTTTTGTTCTGCTTCTATGATCATTTGATAAGCGGCTCTGTCTTTCACACTGCCGCTCGGATTGAAAAATTCAAGCTTTAAATAGACTTGTGCCGCGTTTTCCGGCTGAAGCCGATTCAATCTCACAAGCGGGGTATCTCCTATCAGATCAGCTGTATTTTCAACGATTTTCAACATTGTCATTCCTTTCTGAATAAAACAAGTGTCATATAATATCCTAACATAATAAACGTTTGTGCGAGAGTGTTTTCATACACTGTTCCTCTATCCGCACAGCCTCTTTATTGATAAAATAATAGCTGTTAAAGAAGGGAGTGTCAGACGGATGCCAGATACACGGCCTCATTATTTCATTGGCGTTCCCATTCCTGAGGGAATTGCGAATCCGATTTACCGGGCTGCGAAAAACGAGCCGGTTTTGACGTTTCAAAAATGGGTGCACCCGCTTGACTATCATATTACGTTAATTTTTCTCGGAGCGGCGGATGAGACACAAATCCAGCAGCTTGAGGGTTCGCTTGCTGCGATTGCTTCAGAAACCGATCCGTTTCCGATTAAGTTTGGCAAAATAGATGTATTCGGCGACCGCAAAAGGCCGCGTGTTTTACATCTGGAGCCAAAGAAAAACAGAACGCTTGAAATGTTGCGGGAACATACGAAACAGGCTGTTCTTCAAGCCGGCTTTCAAGTGGAAAAAAGACCGTATCACCCTCATATGACACTGGCTAGAAAATGGACAGGCGAAGAAGGATTTCCGGCACATGTTCTGTTTGAAAGCGGCGAGGTTTCGATGATGGCTGAACGGTTTTCGCTCTTTCAAATACACTTGAATCAATCACCAAAGTACGAGGAAATATTTAAATTTCATTTATCTTAATTCATTGCGGAGTGGAGAAACAAACATGGCACAAATCATCAAAATTCATGATTATATATCGAGATATGAGCTTGATCCGTACCATTATATCAACCAGTTTGTAAGGCTGAAAAAAGAGCGCTGGCTTTCACTATTAGAAGCAGCGGAGCGCCAGCATGAAGAAAGACAAGCCAGTGCCGAAGAGCCGGAACCGGCGCAGAAACGAAAAAAATTTTCATTGAAAAGAAGAAAAGAAGAGATAAAAGCCGATATACAAGAAGAGAGACACCAATGGTTTGAGGAAGAAGACGATATACATGTAAGGCTGCCGAAGAGCAGGATGGCGCTTGCTTCATTTTATAAAAGGCATTTATATGACTTTCAGCTCAAATGGGCAAGCTCAACTCTAGCAGAAATATCTCATCTCTCAAACCAGGTGAAGCAGGACCGCATTTTGCGTTATCTGACCCAGCAGCTGCCTGATTCTTATTTCATTATGTATAAGCCCGTGCTGCAAATTCAGCAGGCGGCGGTTGAATTAAGCATTGTGATTATTTCCCCGCTTGACATTTATTGCGTTTCTTTTTTAGAGGCGGAGGAAGACAGTGTGTACATAGGGTCTAAAAATCGTTTTTGGGAGAAGAAAACAGCCTCTCAGACTGCATCAGTGTTAAATCCGGGGCTGAGCCTGTTTCGCACTGACTCCGTCGTGTCAAAGATCATAAAGGAAAAACAGGCTGATATTCCGGTTCGAAAATTGCTTCTGAGCAGAACGTCGTACATCGATTACCCCGAGCCGCCATTCGGCTTAGAAATAGCGGATAAGCGGGGCGCGGAGGAATGGATTGAGCGGCAGAAGAAAAACACGGCTCCGATTAAACATCATCAGGTAAAGGCTGCAAAGGCTCTATTGTCTTACTGCATGTCTGACTCCTATCGCAGACAAGAGTGGCTGGAGTAAAAGAGAACGATTTGAGCGGTTTTCTCATAACATAAGCAGGTGAGAAAGATGAGCCAATGGTTTTTTATTATTAATCCGACAGCGGGACATCGAAACGGCCTGCGTGTTTGGAAGTCCATTCAAAAGGAATTAATCAAACGGAAAATTGAGCACCGCTCATTTTTAACTGAACATCCCGGGCACGCCGAAGTGCTCGCCAGACAGATTTCAACGATACAGGAATATAAGCTGAAGCGCCTGATTGTCATTGGCGGAGACGGAACGATGCATGAGGTTGTCAACGGGCTGAAAGATGTTGACGATATAGAACTGAGCTTTGTGCCGGCGGGCGCGTATAATAATTTTTCGCGAGGATTCTCTATTAAAAAAATCGATCTGATGCAGGAAATCAAAAAGCTGAAGCGTCCGTTAACCCGAACCTTCCATTTAGGAAGCGTCAATTTCCTTCAAGATAAATCACACGTTCTTTATTTTATGAATCATATCGGAATCGGGTTTGACGCATATGTCAATAAAAAGGCGATGGAATTTCCGTTGAGACGGGTTTTTCTTTTTCTCCGCCTTCGATTTCTTGTGTATCCGCTTTCCCATTTGCACGCCTCGGCGACCTTTAAGCCGTTTTCGTTAGCCTGTACAACGGAAGGCGAGACGCACGAATTTCATGATGTCTGGTTTGCGATTGTATCCAACCACCCATTTTACGGGGGCGGCATGAAGGCGGCGCCGCTTGCAAATCCGCGCGAGAAGGCATTTGATATCGTGATCGTTGAAAATCAGCCGTTTTTCAAAAAATATTGGCTTTTATGTCTGATGGCATTTGGAAAGCATACAAAGATGGACGGCGTTACGATGTTTAAAACAAAGGACATTATGTTTTACACGAAGGACAAAATTCCGTTCCATGCTGACGGAGAAATCATGGGCACCACCCCGTTTCGTCTGGCATCGAGTCCTTCGCCCCTAAGGATCAAAACATAAACGTGTTTGGAGGAGAGTGCTTCCGATGGTCAGCATCCGCCGCAGCTTCGAAGCGTATGTCGATGATATGAATGTCATTACCGTTTTGATTCCTGCTGAACAAAAAGAAATCATGACACCGCCGTTTCGGCTTGAGACAGATACAACCGATTTTCCTCTGGCTGTCAGGGAGGAATACCGCCTTGAAGGAAAATACAAATACGTTTGCGTATCCGACCATCCGGTGACATTCGGAAAAATACATGCCGTCAGAGCGTCCAGCGGCGACAAAACGGATCTCCAAATTGGTGCGGTCATCCGGACGGATGCGTTTGATGATGCATTTTATTATGACGGAGAGCTGGGGGCTGTTTATACTGCGGATTATACTGAATTTAAAGTATGGGCGCCTGCCGCATCCTCAGCTGCTGTCAAGCTTTCACATCCGAATAAAAGCGGGCGCACATTCCAAATGATTCGGATGGAAAAAGGCGTCTACACTGTTACTGTCAACGGCGATCTCCACGGGTATGAGTATGTGTTCTGTATCTGCAACAATTCAGAGTGGACGGAAACCGTTGACCCGTATGCAAAAGCAGTGACGCTAAATGGAGAGAAGGGCGTAGTCCTGCGCCCGGATCAAATGAAATGGGCTGACTCGGTCAAACCATTCTCAAACCCTGTGGATGCCGTCATCTATGAGATGCACATCCGCGACTTCTCCATCCATAAAAACAGCGGCATGAAAAACAAGGGAAAATACTTAGCGCTGACGGAAACCGATACGCAAACCACAAATGGCTGTTCTTCCGGACTGGCGTATGTAAAAGAGCTTGGTGTTACGCATGTAGAGCTTCTGCCGTTGAATGATTTTGCCGGAGTTGATGAAGAGAAGCCGCTTGATGCTTACAATTGGGGATATAACCCGCTTCATTTTTTTGCCCCGGAGGGAAGCTATGCCTCAAACCCTCATGATCCTCAAACAAGAAAAACAGAGTTAAAACAAATGATCAATACTCTTCACCAGCATGGCCTGCGAGTCATTCTGGATGTCGTCTTTAACCACGTGTATGAGAGGGAGAGTTCCCCCTTTGAAAAGACAGTGCCCGGTTATTTTTTTCGGCATGACGAATTTGGGATGCCGTCAAACGGCACCGGCGTTGGCAATGACATCGCGTCAGAAAGACGGATGGCGAGAAAGTTCATTGCAGATTGCGTCATCTACTGGATTGAGGAATACGATGCGGACGGCTTTCGCTTTGACCTGCTCGGCATTTTAGATATTGCTACCGTGCTTTATATCAAAGAAAAAGCAGCTGCAGTAAAGCCCGGAATCCTGTTTTTTGGGGAAGGATGGGATTTGGCTACACCGCTTCCGCATGAACAGAAAGCCACCTTGGCGAACGCTTCAAAAATGCCGGGCATCGGCTTTTTTAATGATACGTTTCGTGACGCTGTGAAAGGGAACACCTTTCACCTCACGGCTGCCGGCTTTGCGCTCGGAAACGGTGAAGCATCTGAAACCGTTATGCATGGGATTGCCGGGTCTTCCGGATGGAAGGCATTAGCACCGGTTGTTCCTGAACCCAGCCAGTCTATCAATTATGTCGAGTCACACGACAATCACACCTTTTGGGATAAAATGAGCGTTGCGCTTTCTCAAGAAACTGACAGCCGAAAGAGAAGCAGGCAAAGGCTGGCTGCCGCGATTATCTTGCTTGCCCAGGGGGTGCCGTTTATTCACAGCGGACAGGAATTTTTCCGGACGAAGCACGGAGTGGAAAACAGCTATCAATCCAGTGACAGCATCAACCAGCTGGATTGGGATCGGCGTGAAACGTTCAAAGAAGATGTTGACTATATCCGCAGGCTGATCTCGCTGAGAAAAACGCATCCGGCATTCCGTCTCAGATCGGCTGCAGACATCCAGCGCCATCTCGAATGTTTGACGCTAAAAAAGCACCTCATCGCATACAGGCTTTATGATCTCGGTGCGGTTGACGAATGGGAAGACATTATCGTCATCCATCACGCGAGTCCGGACTCCATGGAATGGAAGCTGCCAAACGACAAAACGTACCGGCTTTTAAGTGATACATCAGGTTTTCAGCATGACCCGAAAGAAATCAAGAAAGCGGTTGCGGTAAACGGCATCGGAACGGTTATCTTATATTTAGCATCAGATCTTAAGAGTTTTGCTTGACGAAGTTTGTGCTATAGCGCTAAAATTTAAAGGACGGCTATTGATTAGCATATGAGACTCTCAATAGCTGTCTTTTTTATTTTCATACGATTCGTACGAAAAAGGCACTCGCTGGATAGACTAGAGACGATTAGCCTTTATTCTAAAATATTTTAAGAAATGATGGGTTGAACATTGATATGAACTGGTTGGGACAATTACTAGGTAGCGATTGGGAGATCTTCCCCGCCGGAGGAGCTACAGGAGATGCATATTATGCGAAACATAACGGGCAGCAGCTTTTTTTAAAACGTAATAGCTCACCTTTTTTAGCTGTTTTATCCGCCGAAGGCATTGTTCCGAAGCTGGTTTGGACAAAACGGATGGAAAATGGAGACGTCATTACGGCTCAGCACTGGATGACCGGCAGAGAGCTGAAGCCTAAAGATATGAGCGGACGGCCCGTAGCTGAATTGCTTCGTAAAATACACACATCAAAAGCCTTGCTGGACATGCTGAAAAGACTTGGAAAAGAACCGCTGAACCCGGGGGCTCTTCTGTCTCAGCTGAAGCAGGCTGTATTTGCTGTGCAGCAATCTTCGCCGCTGATTCAAGAAGGAATCAAGTATTTAGAAGAACATCTGCATGAAGTGCATTTCGGTGAGAAAGTCGTTTGCCATTGTGATGTCAATCATAATAACTGGCTATTGTCTGAAGACAACCAGCTGTATTTAATTGACTGGGACGGCGCCATGATCGCTGATCCGGCGATGGATCTCGGGCCTTTGCTGTACCACTACGTCGAAAAGCCAGCTTGGGAGAGCTGGCTGAGCATGTACGGCATTGAGTTAACGGAAGGCCTGCGGTTACGAATGGCTTGGTATGTGTTATCTGAAACAATCACTTTCATTGCGTGGCATAAAGCAAAAGGCAATGATAAGGAATTCCATGATGCAATGGAAGAACTGCATATTCTCATGAAACGTATCGTTGAATAATCAGGAATACGAATCCATTTGCTCTACCCATTGAGACAGGCTGTTCTGATGCTCTTGTATGTGTGAGTCGATGGATTTGGATGATATTCCTGATTGGCTGTAACGGTAAACATCTTCCAGCACGTTTTTGAAGTTTGAATCAAGCTCGGTGTTTGCCATCAGCGATTTAATCACACGCTCAAGCTGCTCGTACTCTGCGACGGTTCCGCAGCAGTCCAATTGATGGTCAGTCAATATATCCTTCAATAAATGAACTTGATGCTCATAATGTAAGCCCATAACGGTACACATCCCTTCAGTATCCTACGGGTTAAATTGTTCAAAACAGAGCGTTTTTATACATGTGAAAGGAGTGTTCCGCCAGACAGGAACCTCTTTTTTTATATGCTCAGCCTTAGCAGGCACACTGGAAAAACGAGCTTGCGGGTCTTTTTAATTCATGGTATGTTGTTAGTCGAAATAATAGATAGAGGTGTCAATCATATGAGAATGCGCCACAAGCCTTGGGCTGATGACTTTTTGGCTGAAAACGCAGATATTGCCATCAGCAATCCTGCTGATTATAAAGGAAAATGGAACACAGTGTTTGGCAATGACAATCCGATCCATATCGAGGTTGGGACAGGGAAAGGGCAATTTATTTCTGGAATGGCCAAACAAAATCCAGACATCAATTATATTGGGATTGAGTTATTTAAAAGCGTCATCGTGACAGCCGTTCAAAAAGTAAAAGACAGTGAAGCGCCGAATGTAAAGCTTCTGAATATAGATGCGGACACGCTGACAGATGTGTTTGAACCGGGTGAAGTCAAACGGGTCTACTTGAACTTTTCTGATCCTTGGCCGAAGAAACGCCACGAAAAACGCCGTCTGACGTATTCCCACTTCCTCAAAAAATATGAAGAAGTGATGGGAAAAGGCGGAGCGATTCATTTTAAAACGGACAACCGCGGCTTGTTTGAGTACTCTTTGAAGAGCTTCTCCGAGTACGGCCTGCTGCTGACATACGTCAGTCTCGATTTGCATAACAGCAACCTGGAAGGCAATGTTATGACAGAATATGAAGAAAAATTCTCAGCACTCGGCCAGCCGATCTATCGGGCTGAGGTTGAATGGAGAACGTAAAACAGACTCTGACAGGAGTCTGTTTTTTTTATGGGCCGTTTGCTACCATGATGACAGGGGGGATGAAAATGGAAACAATGAAAATTGGAAACATGACGTTAACCTGGCTTGACGGAGGCGTGACACATATGGACGGAGGTGCCATGTTCGGCGTCGTTCCAAAGCCGCTTTGGTCTAAAAAATATCCAGTCAATGAAAAAAACCAGATTGAACTAAGGACAGACCCTATCCTCATTCAAAAGGGCGGGCTGAAGATCATCGTCGACGCCGGAATTGGGTCCGGCAAGCTGACTGATAAACAAAAACGAAACTATGGCGTGACACAAGAATCGAATGTGAAAACATCATTAGCGGCACTTGGATTAACGTTTGCTGATATAGACGTGGTTGCTATGACACACCTTCATTTCGACCATGCATGCGGTTTAACGGAATATGAAGGTGAACAACTCATCTCTGTCTTTCCGAATGCAGTGATTTACGCATCAGCTGTTGAATGGAATGAAATGCGCCATCCGAATATCAGATCGAAAAATACGTACTGGAAAGAAAACTGGGAGGCAGTTGCCGGCCAAGTCAAAACCTTTGAAGACACCTTAACGATCACAGAGGGAATTACGCTGCATCACACCGGAGGCCATAGTGACGGCCACAGTGTTCTTATATGCGAGGATGCGGGTGAAACCGCCGTACATATGGCAGATCTGATGCCGACACACGCCCACCGCAATCCGCTATGGGTGCTGGCTTACGATGATTATCCAATGACCTCTATACCGCAAAAGCAGAAATGGCAGGCATTCGCAGCGGAAAAAGACGCATGGTTTATTTTTTATCATGATGCCGAATATCGCGCGCTTAAATGGGATGAGGATGGAAGCATCAAAGATTCAGTAAAGCGAATCAAGCAATAGCATATTTTTATGTTTACCCTGCATGATTTCCGGCTAATAATGCAAACCTAGTACTAATTATGCTCAGAAAGGAAGAGGCAGGGTGAAACAATTTACAGTAACAAACGAAGGAGACATTCAAACAACATTAAGAGGCCTTGAAGTACTCTCTGTTCCTTTTTTGAACAAAGGTGTTGCTTTTACTGAGGATGAAAGAAAAGAACTTGGCTT
Organism: Bacillus sp. G16; assembly: GCF_021282335.1. NCBI lineage: Bacteria > Bacillati > Bacillota > Bacilli > Caryophanales > Bacillaceae > Bacillus > Bacillus sp. G16. The sequence continues at coordinate 107,816 of NZ_JAJSOZ010000012.1, forward strand.
AAAAGGCTTTCTGCCGCCAAAGGTATTAACGATTGAAGAGCAGGCGAAAAGAGCGTACGAACAGTTTTCCGCACAGCCTGACGATTTGAGCAAAAATGTCTATTTAACAGCACTGCATGATCGGAATGAAACGCTGTTTTACCGCCTGTTAAATGATCATTTAGGGGAAATGCTCCCGATTGTCTACACACCAACGGTTGGAACGGCTATCCAAAGATACAGCCATGAATACAGAAAGCCAAGAGGACTCTATCTGTCAATCGATGATCCGGACGGTATGAGAGAAGCATTTAAACAGTATAAAGATCAAAGTGATACGATCGATTTAATTGTTGCAACTGATGCGGAAGGAATCTTAGGAATCGGTGACTGGGGTGTCGGAGGAATCGCAATTTCTATCGGCAAGCTAGCGGTTTATACAGCGGCTGCGGGCATTGATCCGAGCAGAGTGCTGGCTGTTGTTTTAGATGCGGGGACAAACCAGGAGAGCCTCCTGAACGACCCGCTTTATGTCGGCAACCAGCATTCCAGAGTGCGCGGGGAACGCTATGACCAATTTATTGACGATTATGTTGCGCTGGCAAGAGAAACATTTCCAAATGCACTGCTGCATTGGGAGGATTTTGGAGCGAAAAACGCGCGCAGCATTTTGAAACGCTATAAAGAAAAAGTGTGTACGTTTAATGATGATATCCAAGGTACAGGCGCTGTTTCACTGGCGGCAGTTTTATCCTGTGCAAAAGCGTCTAAAGTGCCGCTGAGGGATCACAGAGTCGTGATATTTGGAGCGGGGACGGCAGGAATCGGAATTGCTGAACAGCTGCGGGAAGCATTGGTGCGCGAAGGACTGAGCGAGGAAGAATCATTCCAGCGCTTCTGGTGCATAGACCGAAACGGATTGTTGACAGATGATATGGATCAGCTTCTCGATTTCCAAAAGCCTTATGCCCGATCAGCTGATGAGGTGAAGGATTATCAGCGGAACGGAGAAGGCGGAGGCATTGACCTCGCTGAGGTGGTCCGCCAGGCGAAACCGACGATTCTGATCGGTACATCTACGGTTTCCGGCGCTTTTACTGAAGAAATTGTAAAAGAAATGGCGTCACACGTAAAACGACCGGCGATTTTACCGATGTCAAATCCGACAACTCTTTCTGAAGCAAAACCGCAGGATTTAATCGAATGGACGGAAGGCCGCGCACTGATTACAACAGGAAGCCCATTCCCTCCAGTAGAATATAACGGCGTGACGTACCATATCGGCCAAGCGAACAACGCGCTTGTCTTCCCGGGTCTCGGTCTTGGAACGATTGTCACCAAATCAAAATTAATTACTGACGGCATGTTTGAAGCATGTGCCCGGGCGATTGCAAGTATGGTCAATGTCGGGGTGCCTGGCGCGCCGATGCTTCCGAAAGTAGAGGATTTGCGGACTGTATCGGCAACCGTCGCAGTTGAAGTCGCTAAAACCGCAATTAAGGAAGGCGTTGCGACGGAAGAGCCTGAGGACATCATACAGGCTGTGCAGGACGCGATGTGGTATCCGGTATATAAACCGATTCGCGCGATATAATAAAAAAGAGCCGCTGCATGGGCAGCGGCTTTTATTTTACGCTTGTCCGGTGTTAAGAGGCGATTGTATCAATGACATCTACAATTTCCCCCGTTTTCGCATCCACCATGACTTCATACTGCTCTAATTCTCCGAAAGCTGATCGTGTAATGCCGGTTTTGTACACCTGTACCGTTTCTCCGTTCACATTGTAAGGCTCGGGCTGCGTGTAAATCCATGATCCGTCAATCGGCCCCCGCTGTTTAAAAGCGGATTTTACGATTCGAAGCGCTTTTTCTGAAGAAATATAAGGCTTCATCACATATTGTTTCACAACGACTGCCGTACAAATGCCAAGTCCTGCTCCTAAAAGAAGATGACGCAATTTCAAAATAAAGCACCTCCTGGTTGATCGTACTTTTCATTATACAGAAACCGCCAAATCCTGTTAAGCAATACGCGGCTGTTCGAGCAGATTCGTCCAGGATGCTTGGAAAACTTGATTTTTTCTAATAAAATAAAAGGACTACATAGAAATGAGGGGAAAACATGAATCAAGAAACGAAAGCGCTTTTCCAAACACTGACGCAGCTTCCCGGCGCGCCGGGCAATGAGCATCAGGTTCGTGCTTTTATGAAGCAGGAGCTTGCCAAATATGCCGATGACATCGTTCAGGACAGACTGGGAAGTGTTTTCGGAGTCAGAAAAGGCGAAGCGGGCGCACCGAGAATCATGGTAGCTGGACATATGGATGAAGTCGGCTTCATGGTTACTTCCATTACAGATAACGGGCTGCTCAGATTCCAGACGCTCGGGGGCTGGTGGAGCCAGGTGCTGCTTGCACAGCGAGTTGAAATTCAAACAGATAACGGGCCGGTTCCGGGTGTGATTTCAAGCATACCGCCGCATCTGCTGACAGATGCTCAGCGAAACCGCCCGATGGATATCAAAAACATGATGATCGATATTGGAGCGGATGATAGAGAAGACGCCATCAAAATTGGCATAAAACCGGGACAGCAGATCGTGCCTGTCTGTCCGTTTACGACGATGGCGAATGAAAAGAAAATTTTATCAAAAGCGTGGGATAACCGGTACGGATGCGGCTTGAGCATTGAACTGCTAAAGGAATTGCACGGAAAAGAACTTCCGAACACGCTCTATGCGGGTGCAACCGTTCAGGAAGAAGTAGGGCTGAGGGGCGCACAGACGGCTTCCCATATGATTAAACCGGACTTGTTTTTCGCCCTTGACGCAAGCCCTGCAAACGATATGAGCGGTGACAAAAACGAATTTGGCCAGCTTGGTAAAGGCTTTTTGCTCCGCATCCTTGACAGAACGACAGTCATGCACCGCGGAATGAGAGAATTTGTTCTTGATATGGCGGAAACGCATGATATTCCATATCAATATTTTGTATCCGGCGGGGGAACAGATGCAGGCAGAGTTCATATTTCGAACAGCGGCGTTCCGTCAGCGGTTATTGGAATTTGTTCTCGCTACATTCATACGAACGCTTCTATCATTCATATTGATGATTATGCTGCTGCTAAAGAAATGCTTATTAAACTTGTGACAGCCTGCGATAAACAGACGGTTGATGCGATTAAAGAAAATATGTAGGATTACACAAAAGCTTGTTGAACGAGGCAGTTACCTCGGATCGACAAGCTTTTTTCTTATTCTGTTTCAAAGACATAGGAAAGGGCCTTAATGGCTTGGTTCACGGTTTCAACCGTTATATTTGCTTTGTTGGAAAGCTCTTTTAAAGGATGGTGGAGCGATTCCGGCCGGATGATAATCAAGGGTTTTCCTTTTGCGATCGCATATGATGCATCCATTGCCGTGTTCCACTGTTTGTATTTTTCGCCAAACAGGGCAATCACAAAGTCTGCTTTATTCATCAGGACGGCGGTTCTGAAGTTGTTCATGTCAGAGGCTTTGTCGTCCTTCAAAACGGCATTTGGCTGAACGCCCATAATTTCTTCTCCGATATTGTCTGAGCGGTCATGATTCTCCATCGGGCCGACAAACGTAATCGGCAGCTTCAGTGATTTTGTTTTCTCTTTGATTTCCTCGCGCCAATTGCTGTGGATTTCTCCTGCTAAATAGACGATAAACTCCATACTGAATCCCTCCTTATGTATGTCCATCTGTAAATTTTACCCTCATGTACAAGATGTTAAACGAAACGAGCTTGATAATGCAAATAAAATATGATAATGATAATGGGAAAGCCAATCTTACATATTCATTCGTTGCAAATAAGTGGTTTTGCCGCAAGCAGTTTGGTATGATCCAAATGGACGAGTATCGATAAAACAACATGTAAGAACATAAAACAACTGGAGGGATATGAAATGAAAAAAATTGAATCAACTCAAGAGCTGGAAAAAGCGGTAAAGGATGATTGGGCGGTATTTATGTTTTCAGCCGACTGGTGCCCTGATTGCCGTTTTGTAGAGCCTTTTCTGCCTGAACTGGAAGCGAACTTCCCTGAATTCACTTACTACTATGTAGACCGCGACAAATTCATTGATACGTGTGCAGAGTGGGAAATTTACGGGATCCCAAGCTTTGTCGTGTTTAATGAAGGAAAAGAAGTGAATCGTTTTGTGAGCAAAGACCGCAAAACGAAAGAAGAAATTGAACAGTTTTTAACTGACTCTCTCGCTAAAGCGTAAAGGAGGACATCTGGTTTGAAAATGACCTCAAGGAAGCTGTCAGATATACTGAAGCAGCGCCTTCAGCACGAGAATCGCTCCTTTCTGTTTGACAGAGAAAAAGACACCCTCCGTGTTGAGGATCAAACGACCAAAAAAGGAATTACGCTCGACCTGCCGCCGATTATTGCAAAATGGGAACTGAAAAAAGACGAAGCCATTGATGAGATTGTGTACTATGTCTCCGAAGCGATGACGGCAATGGAAGGGAAGGCTCAGGAAATGACCGGCAAGGAAAGCCGCATTTACCCGGTTATCCGCTCGACTTCTTTCCCGGACAAGTCCAGCGAAGATATTCCGCTCATCTATGACGATCATACCGCAGAGACAAGAATTTATTACGCGCTCGATCTCGGGAAAACCTACCGTTTAATTGATCAGCGCATGCTTGAGAAAGAAAACTGGACAAAAGAGCGGATCAGAGAGACGGCCACATTTAATCTCCGTTCCCTGCCGACGGTTGTCAAAGAGGATACGGTTGCCGGCAATTTCTTTTATTTCTTCAGAGCAAACGACGGTTACGACGCCAGCCGGATTCTGAACGAAGCGGTTTTAAATGAGTACAAGCAACGTGCAGAAGGTGAACTGGCGATCTCTGTACCGCATCAGGACGTTCTGATTCTTGCTGACATCCGGAATGAATCGGGGTATGATATTCTAGGACAAATGTCGATGAGCTTCTTTGCAGGCGGCACCGTTCCGATTACCGCCCTTTCATTTTTGTACAATGAAGGAAAGCTGGAGCCGGTGTTTATCCTGGCGAAAAGCCGTCCGAAAAAGGATTAGAAAGGATTTTTACTTATGAACGCTTTTTATAATAAAGAAGGTGTGGGGGATACGCTCCTAATCTCTCTTCAAGATGTGACACGCGAACAAATAGGCTATGAAAAGCACGGCGACGTCGTCAAAATCTTCAATAACGAAACAAAGGAAACAACGGGCTTTAACATTTTCAATGCGTCTTCTTACTTGACCATTGATGAAAACGGTCCTGTTGCGCTCTCAGAAACATTCGTGCAAGATGTGAATGAGATTCTAAACAGAAACGGCGTTGAAGAAACATTAGTCGTTGATTTATCTCCGAAGTTTGTTGTCGGATATGTGGAATCAAAAGAAAAACATCCGAATGCGGATAAATTAAGCGTATGTAAAGTCAATGTAGGAGAAGAAACGCTTCAGATCGTCTGCGGTGCGCCTAACATTGATCAAGGCCAAAAAGTTGTCGTTGCCAAAGTCGGCGCCGTGATGCCGAGCGGACTTGTCATTAAGGATGCAGAGCTTCGCGGCGTTCCGTCAAGCGGAATGATCTGCTCAGCGAAAGAGCTCGCTTTGCCGGATGCCCCTGCTGAAAAAGGAATCCTCGTGTTAGAAGGAGACCATGAGGCGGGAGACGCATTTCAGTTTTAGACTCCCATAAATCCGCCAAAAAAAACGAATCATGTGAAAAGCCGCTAAGCCCATGTTTAGCGGCTTTGTTTTTGCTGAAAGCTTAATCTTTTCTGGGCCGACCAGCAGTGGTATACTAAAAACCGTCCCAGAAAACTATAAGGGAGTTAGAGATAAATTATGAGTTGGCTTCATAAATTTTTTGATTTGTTTTTAGGTGAGAGCGAAGAGGATGCTGAACGGGAGACAAAACCCGCTCAAATTCCGCAGCAAGAAGAAGTACATCAACATCACCCTGAAGAACGATTAAAAAGGTTGGAAGATCCTAAAATATATTATGAATATCCAAAAGGCAAGTTCCGTTTTCCAATTGTGCCTGACGGATACAAAAATCAAGACCTGAGAAGGCGCCGCGCACCATCGGACGAACCGAAATCCGCGCCTCGTCCAAGCGCCGCACCATACAGAGAACGTTCCAAAGATGAAAAAGAGCAGCATACATACCAAACATCAGAGCCGGCGAAGAAACCGTTTAAACCGACAAATATCCCTTCGCCTATATATGGATTCAATCAAAAACCATCCGTCAAAAAGGATGTGCCAAAACAGCCTTCTGAAACATTGAAGGCACCGGACAAATCTGTAAAAGAGAAAGTAACACTGCTGTCAGAAGAAATCGAACGTGAACGCGGCTATCCTGCTCCAGACAGACCGGTACAGCACATGAAAGAACGACCTTTCTTTCCGGATACCCAATTCGAAGAACAGCCTTCTGGCACCTTAGACGGAACGGCTGCAGAGCGTGACGAAGCGCTGGCGCAGCGTCCAGCCGAAGAGCCGTCAGACAACAGAATGCCATCTGCATCCGGCTTCCAGCAGCCGGAAAAAGAGGAGTCTTTCTTCCTTGCTGAACATAATGAAGAGCAACCAGAACCTGCGACACTGGCAGATACGGTGGCTGAGGCACAAGAAGACCTTTCAGGCCGTGAAGACATCATGCCTGTAACGGCTGAGATTCAAGAAGAACAAAGGGAACAACAGCCAGAGAAAGTAGAAGAGCCTGTCTTCCGCGCTGAACATGATGAAGAGCAACCAGAACCTGAGTCTCTGACAGAGGCAGTATCTGAGTGCGAAGAATCAGAAGAGCCGTCACACAGCACAGTAAATGCTCATGACGAAATCGCGGCAGCTGCTGAGGCCCCATCTGTTCAAGAAGAACAAACGGAAATTCAACAGGAAGAGCCTTCCTTATTTGCTGACCAAGCATATGAGTCTCTGACTCAAGCGGAAACTGAGGCCAAAGAATTAGAAGAGCCATCAGATAGCATAATAAACAATCAGTACGAAATCCCAGCAGAAGCTGAGGACACAAAGATAGACATTCAGGCAGAAAGCCTTACAGAATCGGAGCAGGGTTCCGAACCGTTTTCTGCAGCCCATGAAAATCACCAGGAAATCCATGCGGGAGAAACACATGCAGCTTTAGCGGAACCGCAAAAAAAGCCTGTCATGCAGGAGAAACGTGTTGAACGAAGCGCATCTCTTCAAAAAGGGCCGTCCGTTCCTTTTAATGTCATGATGCTGAAAAGAGATACGCATAAACAGCAAAAAGCAGAGGAGCGCCGCGGTAGCTATGTGTTTCCGAATGTCGCACTGCTTGATGTCCCGCCAGCGCAAGTTCAGGACGATACTGCGTGGATCGAAGAACAGCGCCAGCTTCTTGATTTGACCCTGAAAAATTTCAATGTCCGCGCCAATGTGGTCCATGTGACCCAGGGGCCGTCTGTCACGAGGTTTGAAGTGCATCCTGAACCAGGCGTAAAGGTGAATAAAATCACCAACTTGTCTGATGATATTAAACTCAGCCTGTCTGCAAGAGATATTCGGATTGAAGCGCCGATTCCGGGGAAAAACACGATCGGAATAGAAGTGCCGAACCGCACGAGCAAGATGGTTGATTTGCGCCAGATGATTCGCAGCTCCGCTTTTAGGACAAGCAAGTCACCGCTCACGGCTGCGCTGGGATTGGATATCTCAGGAAATCCTGTCGTTATCGACTTAAAGAAAATGCCGCACGGCTTGATTGCCGGCGCTACGGGCTCGGGAAAAAGCGTATGCATTAACACTATATTAGTCAGCCTGCTTTATAAAGCTGATCCGAGTGAAGTAAAGGTGCTGCTGATTGATCCGAAAATGGTAGAGCTGGCCCCTTACAATAAAATTCCTCATCTCGTCAGCCCGGTCATTACTGACGCCAAAGCGGCTACCGCTGCTTTAAAATGGGTCGTTGAGGAAATGGAGCGGCGTTATGAGCTGTTTGCCCATTCCGGTGTACGCGACATTGACCGCTTTAATCAATTAACCGCTGATCACCAAATGGGCGAAAAGCTGCCGTATTTAGTGGTGGTTATTGATGAGCTTGCTGATTTGATGATGGTGGCTCCAAATGATGTCGAAGAGAGCATTGCGCGAATCGCCCAAAAAGCCAGAGCGTGCGGAATCCATCTGCTCGTCGCGACTCAGCGGCCGTCAGTCGATGTCATTACAGGTCTGATTAAGGCAAATATCCCGACGAGAATCGCATTTTCTGTCTCAAGCCAGGTTGATTCACGAACGATCATTGACATAGCCGGTGCGGAAAAGCTTCTCGGAAAAGGGGATATGCTCTTTTTGGAAAACGGTTCAGGAAAACCTGTCCGCCTGCAGGGAAACTTTGTGTCGGACCGCGAAATCGACCGCGTCGTTTCCCACGTCAGAAACCAAATGCCGCCAACCTATTTATTTGAACAAGAAGAGCTGGTAAGACAAGGATCAGCCTTGAAAGAAGAGGATGAACTGTTTTACGAAGCATGTGAGTTTGTTGTTGAACAAAACAGCGCGAGCACTTCAAGCCTGCAAAGAAGATTCAGAATCGGATACAATCGCGCGGCAAGGCTGATCGATATGATGGAAGCGGAAGGCATGATCTCTGAGGCAAAAGGAAGCAAGCCTCGTGAGGTGCTGATCACAGCAAGTGATTTAATAAACGAATAATATGGGTTCATTTTCACACTAAACATGGTATGATAGTGTTTAGAGCATTTAACAGCTATGCCGCTTTACAGCAGATGCGCATAGACAAATCTTGATATTCAGGTTTAATCGGAAAGAAATAACCGGATACTGAACATAACAAAACATATAAAAATACGCCGCTAAGGGCGGCTTTTCAGCCGCCGCGGTCGCAAATTGAAATGAGCGTCATATACTGGGGAACAGATAGACGTTTGTTGGAGGTACAATTATGACTGTTTATCATTTTGTTGGAATAAAAGGGACCGGTATGAGTCCGCTTGCCCAAATACTTCATGATAATGGATATACTGTCCAAGGATCGGATATCGAAAAATTTATTTTTACGCAAACTGCGCTTGAAAAAAGAAACATTACAATTCTTCCTTTTAGCGCGGATAATATCAAACCCGGCATGACAGTCATCGCCGGAAACGCATTCCCAGACACGCATCCAGAGATTGAAAAAGCCATGTCTGATGGAATTCCGGTGATACGTTATCATAAGTTTTTAGGCGACTATATGAAAAAATTCACCAGTGTTGCTGTTACAGGCGCACACGGCAAAACGTCAACTACGGGTCTGCTGGCTCACGTGATCCAAAACGCAAAACCGACGTCTTTCTTAATCGGGGACGGAACAGGCCAGGGAAATGAAAACAGCGAATACTTTGTGTTTGAAGCGTGCGAATACCGCCGCCATTTCTTAAGCTATCAGCCTGACTATGCGATCATGACGAATATTGATTTTGATCACCCTGATTACTTCTCGAGCATTGACGATGTGTTTGACGCTTTCCAAGAGATGGCTCTTCAAGTCAACAAAGGCATTATTGCCTGCGGCGACGATGAGCATCTGCCGAAAATCCATGCGAACGTCCCAGTTGTGTATTACGGCACGGGGGAAGAGAATGATTTTCAAGCCAGAAATATCGTAAAAAGCACGGAAGGGACAACTTTCGATGTATTTGTCCGCAATACATTCTATGATACGTTTTATATTCCTGCGTATGGCCACCACAATGTCTTAAACTCATTGGCGGTCATTGCGTTATGCCATTATGAAGAAATCGATGCCAGCGTTATTAAGCACGGCCTCAAATCATTCGGCGGCGTCAAACGCAGATTCAATGAGAAACAGCTCGGAAACCAAGTGTTAATTGATGACTACGCTCATCACCCGACAGAAATAAAGGTAACGATTGAAGCGGCAAGACAGAAATACCCTGATCGTGAAATCGTCGCGGTATTCCAGCCTCATACATTTACGCGGACGCAGCAATTCCTTGACGAATTCGCTGAAAGCCTGAGCGGGGCTGACTGTGTGTACTTATGCGATATTTTCGGTTCAGCCCGGGAGAATGCAGGAAAGCTGACGATCGGCGACCTGCAGGGAAAAATTCATAATGCCAAGCTGATTGAAGAAGATGACACATCTGTTTTAAAAGCTCATGATAAAGCCGTTCTCATCTTTATGGGAGCAGGAGATATCCAAAAATATATGAGAGCCTACGAAAACGTCATGGCATAATAAAAAGCAGTGATCTCACTGCTTTTTATTTATCTGATGGAAAAGCTTGTTAAAGGATTTTTTTACATAATGGAGAAATAATATGTATACAGCCCAGTACACATGTTTATGATTTAAGAAAACGGGTAAACAGCAGTATATCCTGCAGCAAGGAGGTTTGAGATGATTATTATTCTTTATTTAAGCGTTGCACTCATCGCAGTCGCATTTCTCGTATTAGTGATCTACTTGTCTAAAACATTGAAGTCACTGCAGCTGACACTAAAGCATGTTGCATCCACTCTCGAAGGGCTGGAGGGACAAATGAAAGGCATCACAACTGAAACAGCCGAGCTTTTACATAAGACCAACCGCCTGGCTGAAGATATTCAGGAAAAATCCGAAAAGCTGAACACGGTCGTTCATGCTGTTCAAGGGGTGGGAACTTCTGTACAGCAGTTCAATACATCCATGAAACAGGCGGCAGGGTCTGTATCGGCATCAGTAAGAGAAAATCAAGACAAGATCAATCAAGTTGTCACATGGAGCCAAGCAGCGATGGAAATTTGGGCGAAATGGAAGCAAAAGAAAAAATCAGCTCTGTAAGAGAAAAAAACACTATGAGGAGGAATAATGATGAGCAAAGATGGAATTAATAGTAAAGATTTTTTAATCGGAACTTTAATCGGGGGAATCATCGGTGCCACTACCGCTCTTTTTCTAGCGCCTAAATCAGGCAAAGAACTTCGTGATGATCTTGGCAGCCAAGCTGTTGCTTTGCGGGACAAAACTGACAAAATGACGGCTGATGCGAAGGAAAAAGGCACGCAATATGTCAGCATCGCTAAAGACAAAACATCGAACATCACACAGCTTGTAGCGGATCAGTCAGGGCAGATCATGAACAAGGTGAAGGATTTAAGAGACCGTTCCAAATCTGCAAAAACGGATTCATCAACCGCAATGCAAGATATGAGAGAAGAAGCGATGCAGGCGGCCGACGAAACAAAAGATCAAGTCCTCCAAACGAAAGAAGATGTAAAAGACGAACTGAAAGATGCACAAAAACAGGCCGAGCATATCAATCGCTGAGCTGGGAAGGAAGTTCTTGAGTAATGGCAAAACAGCTTATTCAATCTGAGGAAGAATTTAAACGGATTGCAGAACAGGAAGGCACTTTCGTCTTCTTTAAACACAGCATCACATGCCCGATCAGCCAGGCAGCATTTCATGAGTTTGATGCCTTTGCAAATCAGCATGAGGATGTACGGGCTTACTATCTGCAAGTACAAGATGCCCGTCCGCTGTCAAATTTCATCGCAGAAACATACGGTGTAAAGCACGAAAGCCCTCAGGTTTTCGTCATCCAAAACGGTGAAGTGAAATGGCATACCTCACATTCACAAATTACAGAAGCGGCCATTGAGCAGCATTTGTCATAGAAAAAAGCGTCCAGATATGGGACTGACCCCCGTTTTTGAGACAGGGGTCAAAACACCTTTTAAACAGCCAATTGCCGATAGTTTATCGGTGATTGGTTGTTTAGTTTGGTTTGAATACGAATATTGTTATAATAATGAATGTATT
>NZ_JAJSOZ010000013.1:0-97291 GCF_021282335.1 Bacillus sp. G16
GATTATATAGTCATATAATTTCTTTTATTGTCATTTTTCTACTTTTTTCTTATCCTCTTATTATGAGAACTGGAGGGAATCCGTTGAGCCAACATACTTATTCTTTAACCCATGCCCAAAGGAGAGTGTGGTTTACCGAACTGCTAGAGCCAGGTACCAGCATTTGCAATCTTACGGCCTGTGTGAAATTCAGAGGCAATATTGATCTTGATGTTCTAGAGGGCGCGCTGAATCATTCCATCTCCCGCAACGATGCCATCAGGTTTCAGCTGCTAGAAGGAGAAGAGCTTGAGCCGCGATTGTACCTTACTGAATATAAATATACTTCATTGGGAATAATAGATTTTTCAAATGTTGAAATGATAGAAATAGAGCAATGGATACAAGAACAAGCGAGAATCCCATTTAAACTATTCAACTCGCCTCTTTATCAATTTTATCTCCTTAGAATCCATAATCATGAGGTTTGGCTGTTTGCTAAATTCCATCATATTATAATGGACGGCATCTCCTTAAACGTGATGGGAAATCAAATTATAGATCTTTATCAAAAAATGAAAAAGCAAGATCCTTTACCCGATCAGCCTGAACCTTCTTACTTGAGCTACATCGAAAAAGAGAGTCAATATTTACAGTCTTCACGTTTTACAAAGGACCGTTTATTTTGGACTCAAACCTTTCAGAATCCGCCGGGATACCACTCGTTAGCCGGCCAGACGTCTTTACAAAAACAGAGCACATCCGCATCCAGAGATACCATCACCCTTTCACCTCATCTAGGGCAAACGATTCGAATCTTTTGCGAAGAACAAAAGATCAATATCATTTCCTTATTTATGGCTTCATTTTACATATGCATCAGCCGGATCACTTCTAAAAAAGACCTTGCCATCGGCACCTACTATGGCAACAGAGGGTCAAAGGCTGAAAAAGAAATGCTCGGCATGTTCGTCAGTTCTCTTCCCATCAGAATAACGGTTGATCCTGACGCGGACTTTCTATCCTTTGTCCGCAGAGTAAGCAGGGAACAGCTTTCCGTTATGCGTCACCAACGGTTTCCTTATAATTTGCTTGTAAATGAATTAAGAAAAGAACAGAAGGATTTACACAACCTTATCGGTATATCTATGCAGTATCAACCGCTCCAATGGCACAATGCAGACGGTTTTGACTATGAAACGGCGCTTTATTTCAGCGGATACACCGCGAACGAGCTTTCTGTTCAAATACAGGAACGGACAGACACCGGAACTATTCAATTAAATTTCGACTATCAAAATACCTTGTTTTCTCTTGAGGATATTAAGCGAATACAGAACCATCTGCTTACGTTACTGGAAAACGCCCTTCAACATCCGCACAGTTTCATAAAAGAATTAGATATGACTAATATAAGAGAGAAACAAAAATTGTTGTATGAGTTTAATAAGACGGAAGCTGTTTCGCCTGAAGCCCCAACCCTGCACGGTCTGTTTGAACGACAGGCGGCTGTCACACCGGAGCGGCCAGCCATCCGCTTTTCCAGCGGTTCGCTGACGTACGCTGAGCTTGACATGTATGCCAGCCGGCTGGCTGCGCGCCTCGCGGCACGCGGCGGCACGAAGGAAAGCATCGTCGGTGTCCTGTCTGAACGGTCACCTGAAATGCTGATAGCTGTACTTGCTGTCTTGAAGGCAGGCGGGGCGTATTTGCCGCTTGATCCTGCATATCCAGAGGAGCGGCTGAGCTACATGCTGAAAGACAGTGGGGCCGCGCTCTTGCTGGCACAGCCGGGATGTTCCGCACCGAGCTTTTCCGGAGAGATGCTTGAAGTGGACATGGCATCTCTTGCGAGCGAAAAAGCAGAAAGCCATGTATTTGCTCCTGCTGACAGCGGCTCTCTTGCCTATATCATTTATACGTCGGGCTCCACCGGGCAGCCAAAAGGGGTAGCGGTTGAGCACCGCCAGGCTATTTCCTTTCTGACTGGCATGCAGCGTCAGTTTCCGCTTCAGGAAGATGACATTGTTATGGTGAAAACCTCTTTTTCCTTTGATGCGTCTGTGTGGCAGCTGTTTTGGTGGTCCCTTTCCGGCGCTTCGGCTTATCTGCTTCCGCCCGGCTGGGAGAAAGACCCGGCATTGATTGTAAAAGCCATTCATCAGGAAAAAGTGACAACGGCTCATTTTATTCCGGCTATGCTGAACAGCTTTCTGGATCAAGCGGAAATGAAAGCGCTCGGTGATGGGACAAGCCTGAAGCGTGTATTCGCCGGAGGTGAACCGCTTGCGCCCCATACGGCAGCCCGTTTTGCTTCTTTATTGCCACAGGTATCGCTGATCCATGGCTACGGGCCGACAGAAGCAACGGTAGACGCGGCATTTTACGTGTTGGATCCAGAGCGGGACAGGGATCGCTTGCGGATTCCGATCGGAAAACCCGTACCCGGTGCGCGTTTGTATGTTTTAGATCCGCATTTAGCCGTACAGCCTTGCGGGGTCGCCGGCGAACTGTACATTGCCGGAGCGGGTGTTGCCAGAGGCTATTTAAATCGGCCGGCATTAACGGAGGAGCGTTTTCTTGAGGACCCGTTTTACCCGGGTGAACGCATGTACAAAACCGGGGATTTGGCGCGCTGGCTTCCTGACGGACATGTTGAATTCCTCGGCCGTTTGGATGATCAAGTCAAAATAAGGGGCTACCGTATCGAGCCTGGAGAAATTGAAGCAGCGCTTAGAAGCATTGAAGGCATCAGGGAGGCAGCCGTTACCGTACGGACAGACAGCGGCGAGCCGGAATTATGTGCCTATGCAGAAGGACTAAGAAGAAACGAAGTGCGGACGCAGCTTGAAAGACTGCTGCCGAGCTACATGATCCCAGCTCATATGATAGAGATGGAACGGTGGCCGGTTACGCCAAGCGGAAAGCTGGACCGAAACGCCCTGCCAGCTCCTGACGGAGCGGCAGATGAGGAGACCTACACGGCGCCGAGAAATGTGACAGAGATGAAGCTTGCCCAGCTGTGGGAGGACGTGCTGAAAAACGGCCCTGTCGGGATTCACGACAACTTTTTCGACCGCGGAGGACATTCCTTAAAAGCAACGGCGCTTGTTTCACGGATTGCCAAAGAATTCGATGTACAGGTGCCGCTGAAAGATGTGTTTGCCCATCCGACGGTAGAAGGGCTGGCTTCCGTTATCCGTGAAGGAACGGACAGTCCATATGAAGCGATGAAGCCGGCTGAAAAACGCGAGGCCTATCCGGTTTCCTCCGCTCAAAAACGGATCTATGTCCTTCAGCAGCTGGAGTACGGAGGGACAGGCTACAATATGCCGGCTTTGTTAGAGCTGGAAGGGAAGCTGGACCACGAAAGGCTGGACAGGGCCTTTAAAGAGCTAATCAAGCGCCACGAGTCGCTTCGGACATCCTTCGAACAGGACGAAAGCGGCGAGCCGGTGCAGCGCATCCATGACGAGGTGCCGTTTACATTACAGACAGCAGTCCTCGGCGAACAAACCGAACAGGAAGCTGCAGCCGCGTTTATCGAGCCCTTTGATCTCAGCCAAGCGCCGCTGTTCCGTGCCCAAATCGTAAAGGTATCAGATGAGCGGCACCTGTTGCTGGTTGATATGCATCACATTATTTCAGACGGTGTTTCCGTCAATATTCTGATTCGGGAATTCGGGGAGCTTTACAACAACCGGACCCTTTCGGCGCTTCACATTCAATATAAAGACTACGCCGTATGGCAAGAAGGATTTAAAAAAGGAGATGCGTACCAGACGCAGGAGGCGTACTGGCTGAAGCAGCTCGAGGGCGAGCTGCCGGTGCTGGATCTCCCGGCTGATCATACCCGCCCGCCGGTGCGGAGCTTCGCGGGTGACAAGGTCTCATTTACGCTTGATCAAGAGGCCGCATCAGGCCTTCATAAGCTGGCACGGGAAAACGGAAGCACACTGTACATGGTGCTTCTAGCGGCTTACACAGCGTTATTGTCCCGCTTAAGCGGACAGGAAGATATCATCGTCGGATCGCCAATTGCCGGCCGGCCGCACAAGGATCTTGAGCCGATACTCGGCATGTTTGTGAACACGCTGGCGCTGCGGACACGCCCGGAGGGCGGGAAGCCGTTTGTGGAGTATTTGCAGGAAGTGCGCGAGACAGCATTGGGAGCCTACGAGCATCAGGATTATCCGTTCGAAGAGCTCGTCGACAAGCTTGAATTGACGCGGGATATGAGCCGGAATCCAGTTTTTGATGCGATGTTTATCCTTCAAAATATGGAAAAGCAGGACATGGATCTGGAAGAGATAAAAGTCCGGCCCGCCAATTTCGCACATCACATTTCTTTATTCGATATCACACTAATAGCAACGGAAACAGATGGAGCCATTTGCTGCGAATTGGAATTTAGTACGGAAGTATTCCTGAAAGCTACGATTGAGCGCTGGGCAGCTCATTTTATCGAATTTCTGCATGCGGCACTTTCTAATCCTGAAACAAACCTTTCACAAATAAACATTCTTAGTCATCAAGAAAAACAAAATATAGTCTTTGAATTCAACAAAACTCAAGTTGAATTTTCTCAAAAAGATGTTCCTTTTCATCGCATATTTGAAGCGAGAGCTGAAGAAACACCAGAACATATAGCTGTTATTGATGACGAAACACAGATTAGTTATCGGCTTCTAAACGAAAGAGCCAATCGACTGGCACGGACGTTGCAAAAAAGAAAAGGGACGAGGCCAACTGTGGCTGTTTTAGCCAAGCGGTCCATTGATGCAATTGTTGGAATCCTAGCAGTGATGAAAGCTGGCGGAGTGTATATCCCAATCGATTCACATTATCCAAAAGCTAGAATTGAATACCTTCTCCGTGATAGCGGAGCAGACATTCTTCTTTTGCAGCAGGAGTTGAAGCATTTGATTTCAAACTCATCTGAATGTGATATATCTCACATCTGCCTTGATGATGAGAGCTCTTATGAAGAAAACAGCTGCAACCTTGACTTATCTCCTGCTCCTGAGGATGTAGCATATATCATTTATACGTCAGGAACTACGGGCGCACCTAAAGGCGTTATTGTCACCTATCGGAACTTTACTCATGCAGCTCTTGCTTGGCGGCAAATTTATGAACTGGATCGGAAGCCTGTCAGACTGCTCCAAATGGCGAGCTTTTCATTTGATGTCTTTTCAGGAGATTTAGCGAGAACATTGACCAACGGTGGGACTCTAATCGTTTGCCCAGATGAAAAGCGGCTGGAACCTGCTGAATTATATGGAATCATGAACTCTCGGCGAATCACGATAATGGAGTCAACGCCGGCTCTCATTATCCCAATTATGGAGTATGTATACCGTAACAAGCTCAAGCTTCCTGACTTAGACATATTGATTCTTGGTTCCGACATGGTGAAAGCTCAAGATTTCAAAACATTGACAGAACGTTTTGGCCAAAGCATGCGCATCATTAATAGTTATGGCGTCACAGAAGCGACGATCGATTCCAGCTGCTATGAAACAAGGATGGGAGAAGAGTATACGGGAGATAACGTCCCAATTGGCAGTCCGCTACCGAATGTACACATGTACGTACTCAGCCAGACTAATCAAATTCAGCCGATTGGCGTTGCCGGCGAGCTATGCATCAGCGGAGCAGGTGTTGCGAAAGGCTATCATAATAAACCTGACTTAACGCAAATGAAATTTACAGAAAATCCATTTGTCTCCGGAGAAAGGCTGTACAGAACCGGTGATCGAGCCTGCTGGCTTCCAAACGGAACGATCAAGCTTCTTGGCCGAATGGATTATCAGGTGAAGATAAATGGATACAGAATTGAAACAGAAGAAATTGAAAGTGTTCTGCTTCAAACCGGGCTGGTCAGAGAAGCTGCTGTTGCCGTTCAGCATGATAAGAATGGACATGCTGGTTTAGCAGCATATATTGTGCCTTCAGACGTCAATACGAATACTCTCCGTGCTGCTTTAACAAAGGAGCTGCCGGCATATATGATTCCTGCGCATCTGATTCCTATAGAAAAACTGCCGCTGACCTTAAACGGAAAGCTGGACAAAAACGCCTTGCCGGCTCCAAATGATGTGTTCACACGTCCATATACGGCACCAGTTAACGACATACAAAAAACGATAGCGGAAATATGGGAAGATGTCTTGTCCATTGCTCGAGTCGGCATTCACGATTCCTTTTTTGAGCTTGGCGGAGACTCAATAAAAGCATTACAAGTGGCAGCACGGCTGGCCACTGAAGGCTGGAGCATGACAATACGTGACTTATTCCGTTATCCAACGATTCAGGAGCTAAGCGGACATATCACACCATTGGCATCTCAAGCTGATCAGGGACCTGCGGAAGGTGAAGCTGATCTCGCTCCGATTCAGCGAAGATTTTTCGGACAGGTTCATGCTTTTCACTACCATTACAACCAGTCCGTCTTACTTTTCAGTGAAAAAGGATTCAATACTAATGCACTTCGTCGGGCGCTGCGTAAAATAACCGAGCATCACGATGCAATTCGCATGGTTTTTCAACGAAATCAAAACGGCCATGTCGTTCAGTATAATCGCGGAATGAATCACAAGGATCATGAACTGTTCGGCCTTCACATAGCAGACTGGACAAAAGAATCACTGGAAAGGACTCAGCTTGATGAAAAACTAGCCGCTGAGGAAATCGGCATTCAAAGCAAAATGAATGTACAAAAAGGGCCTCTGCTGCAAGCAGGTTTGTTTAAAACGACAGAAGGGGACCATTTGCTGATTGCGCTTCATCATCTTGTGATAGATGGCGTTTCTTGGAGAATACTGCTTGAGGATTTAGCTGCAGCATACCAGCAGGCTTTAGAAAAACAAGAGATCCAATTACCGCCAAAAACGGATTCTTATTTGTCCTACGCCAATGGTCTTGCACAAATTGCTGAAAGCAAACAATTGCTTGCAGAAAAATCATATTGGCAATCAATTTTGGACGCTCACACTGCTTTTCTGCCTAAGGACACGGAAAATGTGCCAGGAAGACTGCAAATGAACAGCGATACAGCGGCGTTTGTACTATCCGGGGACTGGACTGAAAAATTGCTGTTTGAAACCCAGCAAGCCTATGGCACTAATGCCAACGAACTTTTGCTTACGGCGTTAGGAATGGCGCTTTCTGAATGGACAGGGCATGACCAAATCGTGATCAGCACTGAGGGACACGGTAGAGAGGGGCATGTGCCAAACATTGATATTTCACGGACAGTTGGATGGTTTACTTCCATTTATCCTATTCTGCTGGACATGAGTATTCCCGAGCTTTTCGAGGATCAGCTCGCATACCGAATTAAGACGACAAAAGATATGCTGAGAAGGGTACCGAACAAAGGAACTGGTTACGGATTGTTAACACACATAGGAGAACTACCTCATAAAGAGCCTGAGGTTAGCTTTAATTATCTCGGCCAATTTAGCGAAGAGAAGGAAGCTGAAACGTTTCAATTATCATATTACCAGCCTCGTTACGAAATAGCGGGTGAGAGAGAACGAGAATATGAGCTGGACATCAATGCTCTTATTACAGACGGACGGCTTCAAGTAAAAGCGGTATACACCCAAGTGTTCACCCAACACTCAATTGAGTGTTTTATGGATCGTTTTCACAGGCGTCTTATCGAGATGATTGAGCATTGTTCTCAGAAAAAAGTACGCGAAAAAACGCTGAGTGATTTCAGCAATAAGGAATTAACGTTGTCTGCATTATCTAGCATCGAAGATCTCGTGAAAGATCTTTAACTTTTGAAAAGGTGTGTGGAATTGATGGCACAAGCGGCACAGATTCAAGATATTTATCCGTTATCGCACATGCAGGAAGGAATGCTGTTTCATTCACTGATGGATGTCAGCTCAAAAGCCTATGTCGAACAGACCTCGTTTACGATCACAGGGAATCTATGCATCGACTCGTTTCAAAAGAGCTTAAACCTTCTTGTTTCCCGGTATGATATTTTCAGAACGATTTTTATTAAAGAAGTCCAAGATCTTACAGGTCCGCAGCAGGTAGTCCTGTCAAACCGGGAATTGACAGTGTATAGAGAAGATTTTTCTCACCTGGCCGATCATGAACAGCAGGCTCTGATCGATGCTTTTATGACCAAGGATCGGGAAAAAGGATTTAATTTGCAAAAAGATCCGTTAATGCGTCTTGCCCTTTTTGATAGAGGCAACAGCCAATATACATGTGTCTGGACACATCACCATATCATCATGGATGGCTGGTGTCTAGGCATTATTCTTAAAGAGTTTTTCAGCATGTATGATTCGCTCAAAAATAACTCACCTGTACGGCTTGGCAGCACGGTACCGTATAGCCGCTATATTGAATGGCTCGGAGAACAAGATCAAGAAGAGACTGCTGCTTACTGGAGCGAATATTTGAAGGAGTACGGCAATACTGCATCTATCCCCCGGATAAATCCCCGCCCGGCGGACGGGGATTATAAAGCCGACCAGATCAGCTTTTCTTTAGCACCGGAAATGGTTGAGAAACTGACTGAGGCCGCCCAAAATTGGGGAGTGACATTAAACACGTTGTTTATGAGTATGTGGGGCGTGCTCCTCCATCGATATAATGCCACAGATGACGCAGTTTTTGGCTCCGTCATTTCGGGACGCCCGTCAGCGATTGACGGTATTGAATCAATGGTCGGCTTGTTTATTAATACTATCCCAGTGCGAATTCGATCTGCGGAGGGCATGACGTTTTCTTCGCTGGCCAAAGCCGTGCAGGAGGATATTTTAGCATCTGAACAGCATGGGTATTATCCGCTTTATGAAATTCAAAACCATAGTCCATTGAAGCAAGGGTTGATCGATCATATTTTTGTCTTTGAAAATTATCCTGTACAGCTTGATCAGGCGTTAAGCATTGAGAGTGAAGACGAGGAAAATGCACTGAAGCTTGGTGACATTTCAATGTCGGAGCAAACCAATTACGACTTTAATATCGTTATTGTTCCGGGAGAATCATTTTATATCAAATTCAGCTACAACGCAGCCGTTTATGAACGGGAAGAGATGCTGAGGATTCAGGGGCATCTAAAACAAGCACTAGATTGCATTTTGGCAAATCCCGATATTGCCGTCAGTGACATCAATATCGTCCCGCCGGAGGAGCAACAGGTTATCCAATTGTTTAACGAAACTGAGCGTCCTTATGTGAACAAAACGATATCCCAATTGTTCGAGGAACAAGCCCGCAAAACACCTGAAGCTGCTGCATTAAAAATGGGAGACGATTGCTGGACCTATCGCCAATTAAATATAAGAGCCAATCAGATTGCGCACGCCCTGATAGAAAAAGGCGTTGGATCTGGAGATATCGTGGCTGTGATGATGAACCGGTCAATGGAAATGCCTGCAGCTCTACTTGGGATTTGGAAAGCAGGCGGCGCTTATATGCCGCTTGATCCAAATTTCCCAGAAGAACGTCTTTCTTTCCTGCTGAAGGACAGTCAAGCAGCTCAATTGCTGATTGAAGAAAACCTTATGTCATTCATCCCGCCGCACTATGAAGGAAATATGATACCGATAGAACGTACAGAAAGCTACCAATCAGCAGCTCCAGATGTGCCGCTTGGTGATCTCGCCTATTTGATCTATACGTCGGGAACGACAGGGCGCCCTAAAGGTGTTCTAGTTAATCATCAAGGCATTGCCAATACATTGCAATGGAGACGGGAAGAGTATGGCATGACCGAACAGGATATATCCCTCCATTTGTTTTCATATGTGTTTGACGGTTGTGTGACGAGCTTGTTTACCCCGCTTTTATCCGGTGCGTGCGTATTGCTGACAACGGATGACGAAGCGAAGGATGTGCTAGCCCTTAAACGAAAAATAGCCCGTTATAAGGTCAATCACATTATCATTGTTCCTTCCCTGTACCGGGTGTTATTGGAAGTGATGACTGCTGACGATGCAAAAAGTCTTCGTATTGTGACATTCGCTGGTGAAGCGGTCACGCCTGACCTGCTTGAGATGAGCGAAAAGATTTGTCCTTCTGCAGAATTGGCAAATGAATACGGGCCCACAGAAAATAGTGTGGCAACAACAATATTGCGTCAACTGAACGAAAAAGAGAGGATCACGATCGGACACCCGATTGCGAACACAAAAGTATTTGTTTTACACGGAAATCAAATGCAGCCGATCGGCGCGGCGGGCGAACTGTGTATTTCCGGCGAGGGTCTTGCAAAAGGATACTACAAACAGCCAGAGCTTACAGACAAAGCATTCTCCGATCACCCGTTCCTTGAAGGGGAGCGTTTATACCGAACAGGTGATGCAGGCCGCTTTTTGCCGGATGGAACGATTGAATATATAGGGCGTTTTGATGATCAAGTGAAAATTAGGGGTTACCGCATTGAACTGAAAGAAATTGAAACGGTTCTTCGACAGGCGCCAGGAGTGAAGGAAGCAGCAGTACTGGCCCGCGATGTTTCTGCTGAGGAAAAGGAGCTCGTCGCTTATATCGTTCCGGAAAAGGGAAACAATCTCCCGGATTTGCATCGGCATCTAGCCGGGACATTGCCGCCCTATATGATTCCCGCAAGTATTACCAATATCAGCCGGATGCCATTAACATCCAGCGGGAAGCTTGACCGGTCAGCACTTCCTGAACCAGAAAACAATGCGAGCCTCACCTATATGCCGCCCCGAACCTTAATCGAGGCTGATCTCGCACATATTTGGGAAGATGTGCTGAATAAACAGCAAATCGGCAGTCGTGATGATTTCTTTCAGTTAGGCGGACAGTCCTTAAAAGCGGCCTTACTCGTATCAAGAATACATAAAAAGCTTAATGTCGAGCTGCCGATCAGTGAGGTTTTTTCTAATCCGACAGTTGAAAGCATGGCAGTCAAATTGATGAGCTTAAAAGAACATGCTTTTACACAGATTGAGCCTGCGGATCAAAGAGATGTCTATCCGCTGTCTTTCTCGCAAAAACGATTATATGCTCTCCATCAGTTGGCAGATGACAGCACAGGCTATAACATGCCCGCTGTACTTGAATTACGCGGAAATCTGGATCGCCAGCGGTTGAGAAGCGTTCTCACAGAACTTGTGAATCGGCATGAAGCATTGCGGACTGTTTTTGTGCTTGACAGAGGAGAGCCCGTGCAGATCATTCATCCAGAGATGGCTTTTGATCTGAAAGAGCTTGAAATGGAATCAGAACAAATGCTTGAGTCCGCAATCGAATCTTTTATCAAACCGTTTGATCTATCGTCCGGTCCGCTTTTTAGAGCATGTGTCATTACAATGGGCAATAATCGCGGCTTTTTGCTGCTCGACATGCACCATATTATTGCCGACGGTGTCTCGATGAGCACTCTTGTCCAAGAATTTACTGACTTGTATTGCGAAAAAGAGTTGCCAGCTTTAAACCTGCATTATAAGGATTTTGCTGTTTGGCAGCAAGAAAAGTACCCGAAAGAGCTATACAAAAAACAGGAGGCCTACTGGCTCGATCAGCTTGGCGGGAGTCTTCCAGTATTAGAATTACCGCTTGATAAAACAAGACCGCGTCTCCCTGATTTCAGCGGCGGAACAATCGAAGTAAACATTGATAAAGACACGGCAGATGAGCTGCACCGTTTAATGGTTGAAACGGGAACAACGTTGTATATGATTCTTCTGGCTGTCTATTCTATTTTGCTATCCAAGCTAAGCGGGCAAGAGGATATTGTCGTCGGCTCGCCTGCTGCCGGAAGACCGCACGCCGATCTGGAGCGCGTCATCGGGATGTTCGTAAATACTTTAGCGATGCGCAGCCAGCCCGAGGGCCACAAAACGTTCAGCTCGTATTTGCAGGATATTCGCCACCTGGCTCTGACGGCTTACGAGTATCAGGATTATCCTTTTGAGGAGCTGGCAGATAAGCTCGATACACATCGAGAGGTAAATCGCAACCCGCTGTTCGATGCGATGCTCGTGCTTCAAAGCAGTGAGGATTTCCAGTTCGAAGTGCCTGGTCTATCAATTTCGTCTGTCACTCCAAAACACGATATATCTAAATTCGATTTGACATTACACGCTGAGGAGCATTCGGGCGGGATTCACTGCCGGTTTGAATACAGCACCGCTCTTTTTGAAGAAGAGACCATTGCGCGATGGGCATCCCATTTTATTGAACTGGTAAAAAGTGTAACGGCTGATACCAAGATGAGAATTTCGGAAATGCAATTGCTTCCTGCTGCAGAGCGCAATTTGCTCCTTGAAAAAATGGGACAGTATGCCGCTTATCCGAGAAATGAAAACATTGTAAGCTTATTTGAAAAGCAAGCCGCTGAACATCCGGAGCATCTCGCAGTGGTGTACGGTCACTCTCAGCTTACTTATCGAGACCTGAATGAAAAAGCTGAGCGGACAGCTGCTATGCTGATCAAACAAGGGGTCAGAACTGGCGATATCGTAGGTCTGATGCTCGATCGGTCACCTGCTATGATCATTGGCATTTTATCGATTTTAAAAGCTGGAGGGGCCTACTTGCCGATTGATCCTGAATATCCTCAGGAACGTATCAGTTTTATGCTCAATGACAGCGGGGCAAAAATGTTGCTGACAGAGCGCGGCCAAAACAATCCTGCAGACTACAACGGGCCTATTATGTATATCGATGAAGGTGATAGCGACTCAATGCCGGATGATTTAAACATTCAAGAAATCCTATCGGATCAGCCGGCATACGTGATATACACATCCGGAACGACTGGCCAGCCAAAGGGCGTCATTGTCGAGCACCGCAATGTGATCAGTCTTTTAAAGCATCAAAACTTGCCTTTTGAATTTGGCCATGAAGACGTCTGGACGTTATTTCATTCATATTGCTTTGATTTCTCTGTATGGGAAATGTTCGGTGCGTTATTAAACGGAAGTACACTAGTCGTGGTCTCTAAAGAAACAGCCCGTGATCCCCATGCATTCCGATTATTGTTAAAAAAAGAACGCGTCACTGTACTCAATCAGACCCCGACAGCTTTTTACGGCCTGATGCATGAAGATCAAAACCATACGGATCGATTAAACATCCGATACGTGATTTTTGGCGGCGAAGCTTTACAGCCCGGCATGCTTCAAAGCTGGAATAAAAAATATCCTGATACTGATCTGATCAATATGTATGGTATTACAGAAACGACGGTACATGTAACATTCAAAAAATTGTCCGCAGCAGACATTGCAAAAAATAAAAGCAATATCGGACGGTCGCTTTCAACTCTGCAGGCTTATGTGATGGATGCTCATATGAATCTGCAGCCGATCGGAGTTCCAGGGGAGATGTATATAGGCGGTGAAGGTGTGGCACGGGGATATCTCAACAGAGATGAGCTGACCGCTGACCGTTTTGTGCCTAATCCTTATCTTCCGGGGGATAGATTATACCGAACAGGAGATCTTGCTAAACGCCTGTCAAATGGCGAGCTGGAATACTTAGGCCGCATTGATGATCAGGTTAAAGTCAGAGGACACCGTATTGAGTTAGGCGAAATCCAGGCGGCTCTTCTTCAGCTTCCAGCTATTAAAGAGGCGGCTGTCATCACAAGAACAGATGAGCAAGGGCAAGCAGCTGTATATGCATACATCGTGACAAAAGATCAACAGGCCGCGAATGCATCAGAAATCCGGACTTCTCTAAAAACCATGCTACCTGACTTTATGCTGCCGGCCCGTTTGATACAGATTGACAGCATCCCGCTGACTGTTAATGGAAAGCTTGATCAGAAAGCCCTGCCGGAACCTGATAAACACGGTTATATTGCTGATGATATCAGACCAAGAAATGAGATTGAAAAGGTGATGGCTGAAATTTGGGAGGAGCTTCTTGATGTGGAGGAGCTGGGCGTAAGCGCCAATTTCTTTGAGCTTGGCGGAGATTCTATTAAAGCACTGCAAGTTTGTGCCAGACTGAAGCAATGCGGCTTTGAAACGACAGTACGTGAGATGTTTGAACATCAGACTCTTGGCGAACTGTCCGCTCGTGTTCGAAAAGCCGTACACGTCATTGACCAAGGTCCGGTCGAAGGCGAGATCACTTGGACACCTATCCAGCAATGGTTTTTCTCGCAATCTCTGGAAATCCATCATTTTAATCAGTCCGTTATGCTCTATCGGACTGAACGATTTGACGAGACAGCGCTTAAAAAGGTGCTAAAAAGCCTGGTGACTCATCATGACGCACTAAGAATCGTATGCCGATATGAAGATGGCAGGCCGGTACAGATAAACAGAGGGATAGATCTCCCAGATAAGGAGCTATATGCTCTTGAACTGTTTGATGTAAAGGATAACTTAACAGAAGCACGTAATCGGATTGAGGAAGCAGCCAGCCAGATACAAGAGCATATTCGTTTGGAAACCGGCCCATTGCTTCACGCTGGATTGTTTAGAGCCGAGAATGGAGACCATTTGTTTCTGACGATTCATCACTTAGTTGTTGATGCAGTTTCATGGCGCATTTTGTTCGAGGATTTTTCAACGGCCTACAAACAGGCAGTCTCAGGAGAATCTATTAAACTGCCGCAAAAAACAGATTCATATTTAACGTATTCACAAAGAATATCTGACTACTCTAAAAGCCGCCAGATACAGCGAGAAGAAGCGTATTGGGATGAGCGAGAGAACCGTCACATTCAACCTATTCCTAAAGGCAATGAAGCAGCACCAAACACATTCAAAGATACAGAAGTGATTGATTTTAATCTGTCCAGCCATCATACAGAATTATTGTTAACGGCTGCAAATAAAGCATACAGCACGGAGATGAATGATATCCTTCTGACAGCTTTAGGCCTTGCTTTGCAGCAATGGACAGGCTATGACCAGTTTAAAATCAGCATGGAGGGCCATGGAAGGGAATCATATCTTGAGGATATTGACATTAGCAGAACAGTCGGCTGGTTCACCTCGATTTATCCTGTATGGCTTGATATGAGCCATTCTGATCATAAGAACAAAGATGAGCGTCTGGGCCACCTCATTAAACAGACAAAAGATATGCTGCACCGTATACCGCATAAGGGCGCAGGCTACGGTGTGCTGAAATATACCAACAAAAAATGGGACTCTGAGAAAGGCAGCCCGGACATCAGCTTTAACTATTTAGGCCAGTTTGATCAGGATATTCAATCAAAAGCTTTTGAGGTTTCTGACATCAAGCCAGGGAATGAGATCAGCCCGAACTGGGAGCGTCCTCATGCACTGGATATCAGCGGCGCCGTTTCTTCGGGGTGCCTGAACATGCACATGATCTATAACAGGCTTCAATTTGAGAAAAAAACAATCCAAACATTTGCAGAGCATTTTAAACAGACTTTGGAAAATATCATTGAGCATTGTACGGGCAAAGAAAACCGAGAATGGAGCGCATCTGATTTCACTGATGAAGATTTAACACTTGATGAATTGAGTGAGATTATGGGTGCCGTCAACAAACTATAGGGAGAGGAGATTCACACTGATGCCGCAGCAACCCGAAATACAGGATATATACCCTTTGTCTTTTATGCAGGAAGGGATGCTTTTTCATTCACTGTATGATGAACAGTCAAGAGCTTATTTTGAACAGGCTTCTTTTACGATCCATGGACAGCTTGACTTGGAGCGTTTCCAGAAAAGTATGGATGCTGTTTTTGAAAGATACGAAATCTTCCGAACGGCGTTCATCTATAAAAATGTAGCCAAACCCCGTCAAGTCGTGCTCAAGCATCGTCATTGCCATGTTCATTTTGAAGATATTTCTCACCTCAACGAAAGAGATAAAGAACATTGTACTGAGGCATTCAAAGAGCAGGATAAATCCAGGGGATTCGATCTCCAAACAGATGTACTGATGAGAATATCTATTTTAAAATGGGCGCCTGATCGTTATGTCTGTATCTGGAGCCACCATCATATTTTAATGGATGGCTGGTGTTTAGGCATCGTCATTAAAGATTTTCTTCACATTTATCAAGCGCTGGGTAAAGGTCAGCTTCCGGATTTGCATCCCGTTCAGCCGTACCGGACGTATATTAAATGGCTGATGCAGCAAGACCGAGAAGAAGCGGCTGAGTATTGGAAAAAGAGGCTTCAGCATTTCGAAAAAGCTACGCCTCTGCCGAAAAGAACAGATCAAATACCGGATGGGACATTAGAGCAGATCACGTTCACCATTTCTGAAAAAGAAACCTCCGAATTACAGAAAATCGCAGCAGCTTCTGGAGCGACACTAAACACTGTTTTCCAAGCTTTATGGGGAATTATGCTTCAAAAATTCAATCGCTGCGGCGATGCTGTGTTCGGATCCGTTATATCAGGCAGACCTTCTGAGCTAAGAGATGTGGAAAACATGGTCGGACTTTTTATCAATACCATTCCTATTCGAGTCCAAAGTGATTCTCTTTCTTTTTCTGACCTAGTCAGCAGGATGCAAAAAGACATGACTGAGGCAGAAGCATATAGTTACTTCCCTTTATATGACATTCAGGCGCAGAGTACTCTCAAACAAGAGCTTATCGATCATATTATCGTCTTTGAAAATACACCTACCCAGCAAGAGATTGAAGGGCTGAATCAGGCTGGATCATTTGATTTCTCCGTGAAGGATTTTGAGATGGAAGAGGTGACCAATTATAGCTGCAGTGTCAAAGTGATCCCAGGCCGTACGTTGTACGTTCGGATTCATTTTCATACCGGCGCTTATCAACCAAGCATGATGTCCGAGATAAAAGATTATTTACAGCACATGGTCTCTGACGTCATCTCTGATCCATCTCTCCCCGTGTCAAAGATGACATTGTTAGATGAGAACAAAACACGGAAAATCGTTTCTCAAAACAACGGGGCAGTATCTGTTTCGCCTGAAGCCCCAACCCTGCACGGTCTGTTTGAACGACAGGCGGCTGTCACACCGGAACGGCCGGCCATCCGCTTTTCCAGCGGTTCGCTGACGTACGCTGAGCTTGACATGTATGCCAGCCGGCTGGCTGCGCGCCTCGCGGCACGCGGCGTCACGAAGGAAAGCATCGTCGGTGTCCTGTCTGAACGGTCACCTGAAATGCTGATAGCTGTACTTGCTGTCTTGAAGGCAGGCGGGGCGTATTTGCCGCTTGATCCTGCATATCCAGAGGAGCGGCTGAGCTACATGCTGAAAGACAGCGGGGCCGCGCTCTTGCTGGCACAGCCGGGATGTTCCGCACCGAGCTTTTCCGGGGAGACGCTTGAAGTGGACATGGCATCCCTTGCGAGCGAAGAAGCAGAAAGCCATGTGTTTGCTCCTGCTGACAGCGGCTCTCTCGCCTATGTCATCTATACGTCGGGCTCCACCGGGCAGCCAAAAGGGGTAGCGGTTGAGCACCGCCAGGCTGTTTCCTTTCTGACTGGCATGCAGCGTCAGTTTCCGCTTCAGGAAGATGACATTGTCATGGTGAAAACCTCTTTTTCCTTTGATGCGTCTGTGTGGCAGCTGTTTTGGTGGTCCCTTTCCGGCGCTTCGGCTTATCTGCTTCCGCCTGGCTGGGAGAAAGACCCGGCATTGATTGTAAAAGCCATTCATCAGGAAAAAGTGACAACGGCTCATTTTATTCCGGCTATGCTGAACAGCTTTCTCGATCAAGCGGAAATGAAAGCGCTCGGTGATGGGACAAGCCTGAAGCGTGTATTCGCCGGAGGTGAACCACTTGCGCCCCATGTGGCAGCCCGTTTTGCTTCTTTATTGCCGCAGGTATCGCTGATTCATGGCTACGGGCCGACAGAAGCGACGGTTGACGCGGCATTTTACGTGTTGGACCCAGAGCGGGACAGGGATCGCTTGCGGATTCCGATCGGGAATCCCGTACCCGGTGCGCGTTTGTATGTTTTAGATGCGCATTTAGCCGTACAGCCTTGCGGTGTCGCCGGCGAACTGTACATAGCCGGAGCGGGTGTGGCCAGAGGCTATTTGAATCGGCCGGCCTTAACGGAGGAGCGTTTTCTTGAGGACCCGTTTTACCCGGGAGAACGAATGTATAAAACTGGGGATTTGGCGCGCTGGCTCCCTGACGGACATGTTGAATTCCTCGGCCGTTTGGATGATCAAGTCAAAATCAGGGGCTACCGTATCGAGCCTGGAGAAATTGAAGCAGCGCTTAGAAGCATTGAAGGCGTCAGAGAGGCAGCCGTTACCGTACGGACAGACAGCGGCGAGCCGGAATTATGCGCCTATACAGAAGGACTAAGAAGAAACGAAGTGCGGACGCAGCTTGAGAGACTTTTACCGGGATACATGATCCCAGCCCATATGATAGAGATGGAACAGTGGCCAGTTACGCCAAGCGGAAAGCTGGACCGAAACGCCCTGCCAGCTCCTGGCGGAGCGGCAGATGAGGAGACCTATACGGCGCCGAGAAATATAACAGAGATGAAGCTTGCCCAGCTGTGGGAGGACGTGCTGAAAAATGGCCCTGTCGGGATTCACGACAACTTTTTTGATCGCGGAGGACATTCCTTAAAAGCAACGGCGCTTGTCTCCCGGATCGCCAAAGAATTCGATGTACAGGTGCCGCTGAAAGATGTGTTTGCCCATCCGACTGTAGAAGGACTGGCTTCCGTTATCCGTGAAGGAACGGACAGTCCATATGAAGCGATGAAGCCGGCTGAAAAGCGCGAGGCCTATCCGGTTGCCTCCGCGCAAAAACGGATCTATGTCCTTCAGCAGCTGGAGGACGGAGGGACAGCCTACAATATGCCGGCTGTG
Source organism: Bacillus sp. G16 (assembly GCF_021282335.1). Lineage (NCBI taxonomy): Bacteria > Bacillati > Bacillota > Bacilli > Caryophanales > Bacillaceae > Bacillus > Bacillus sp. G16. Next base: position 18,751 of record NZ_JAJSOZ010000013.1, read on the forward strand.
TTAGAGCTGGAAGGGAAGCTGGACCCCGAAAGGCTGGACAGGGCTTTTAAAGAGCTAATCAAGCGCCACGAGTCGCTTCGGACATCCTTCGAACAGGACGAAAGCGGCGAGCCGATGCAGCGCATCCATAACGAGGTGCCGTTTACATTACAGACAGCAGTCCTCGGCGAACAAACCGAACAGGAAGCCGCAGCCGCGTTTATCGAGCCCTTTGATCTCAGCCAAGCGCCGCTGTTCCGTGCCCAAATCGTAAAGGCATCAGATGAGCGGCACCTGTTGCTGGTTGATATGCATCACATTATTTCAGATGGTGTTTCCGTCAATATTCTGATTCGGGAATTCGGGGAGCTTTACAACAACCGGACCCTTCCGGTGCTTCACATTCAATATAAAGACTACGCCGTATGGCAAGAAGGATTTAAAAAAGGAGACGCGTACCAGATGCAGGAGGCGTACTGGCTGAAGCAGCTCGAGGGCGAGCTGCCGGTGCTGGATCTCCCGGCTGATCATACCCGCCCGCCGGTGCGGAGCTTCGCGGGTGACAAGGTCTCATTTACGCTTGATCAAGAGGCCGCATCAGGCCTTCATAAGCTAGCACGGGAAAACGGAAGCACACTGTACATGGTGCTTCTAGCGGCTTACACAGCGTTATTGTCCCGCTTAAGTGGACAGGAAGATATCATCGTCGGATCGCCAATTGCCGGCCGGCCGCACAAGGATCTTGAGCCGATACTCGGCATGTTTGTGAACACGCTGGCGCTTCGGACGCGCCCAGAGGGCGGGAAACCGTTTGTGGAGTATTTGCAGGAAGTGCGCGACACAGCATTGGGAGCCTACGAGCATCAGGATTATCCGTTCGAAGAGCTCGTCGACAAGCTTAAATTGACGCGGGATATGAGCCGGAATCCGCTGTTTGACGTGATGTTTGTTCTTCAAAATATGGATCAGGAATCGATTCAGCTTGAAGAACTGCATCTCAAACCTGCAGCAAACAACGGGCATCAAACGTCCAAATTTGATTTAACTCTGTATGCTCACGAACAGCCCTGCGGTTTGCTCACGTTCCAAATGGAATTTAGTACGGACTTATATAAGAAAAAAACGATAGAAAAGTGGCTTCAATACTTCATCAATATGTTACTCTCCATCACCCAAGACAACAAAGCCGCTCTCGGAACAATAAATATACTAAATGAGGATGAGACCCATTACCTTATCCATGAGCTCAATCGTACAAAAATAGATTATCCAAGAAATGAAACCATCAGCAGGCTCTTTGAAATGCAGGCTGAACAAACACCTAATGCCATTGCAATTGTCAGCGATACACAAGAATTAACTTACGCGGATCTGAACAGCCGGGCAAATCAAATTGCTTCATTTCTACAGAGAAAGGGAGTAGGGCCTGATCGTGTTGTAGCCTTGTTGACAGGACGAACGCCAGAACTCATAGCGGGAATGCTGGGCATTCTGAAAGCAGGAGGAGCATATCTACCTATAGCTTCTGATCTGCCTGTTGAACGAATAGCTTATATGCTGTCAGACAGCGGGGCGGCATTACTCCTTCAATCTGAAAAAACAGAAAAACAGCTATTAGACATTGAATGTGAACAAATCATAATCGAAAATATTCAAAAGCAAGGAGAAACGAAGAACTTTGAATCGTCAGCAGGGCCACATTCACTTGCATATATCATTTATACCTCTGGATCAACCGGTAAACCAAAGGGTGTCATGATTGAGGAGCGAAGTGTAATTCGTCTTGTTAAAAACAGCAATTATATTACATTTACACCTGCAGACCGTCTTCTCATGACGTCATCAATCGGTTTTGATGTTGTGACATTTGAAATATTTGGACCGTTGCTAAATGGGGCAGCTTTGCACCTGTCCGATAAAGAAGTATTTCTCGATTCCTATCAGCTTCAGAGATACATAGAACATCATGGGATCACAACGATGTGGTTGACATCTTCTCTATTCAATCATTTGACAGAGCAAAATGAGACAACCTTTTCACAGCTGAATCATCTGATTATAGGCGGGGAAGCCTTGTCCGCAAGCCACGTCAATCGAATCCGAAATGTCTGCCCGGAAGTATCGATATGGAATGGATATGGACCAACCGAAAATACAACTTTTTCGACATGCTTCCACATTCAAAAAACATATGAACTTTCCATCCCGATCGGGCGGCCGGTTGGTAATTCCACCGCTTATATCTTAAATAAATGGGGAATGCTGCAGCCGGTCGGAACTGTCGGTGAACTTTGTGTCGGCGGTGATGGCGTCGCCAGAGGCTATTTAGGCCGTCCTGATTTAACAAAAGAGAAATTTGTCCCAAATCCATTTGCGCCTGGCGATCGACTGTACCGCACAGGTGATCTGGCGCGTTGGCTTCCCGATGGCACAATTGAGTACGTTGGCCGTATAGATGATCAAGTAAAAGTCAGAGGCTATCGGGTGGAGCTGGGTGAGATCGAATCAGCACTTCGCCAAATAGACGGGGTCAAAGAAGCCGCTGTGTTGGCACGTACAGGCCAGACAGGGAGCAAAGAGCTGTTTGGCTACATCAGCGTAAATGCAGGCACGAATGCTGAACAAGTGCGTTCTCTTCTCGCGCGTTCACTGCCAAATTATATGATCCCGGCGTACATCATTGAAATGGAGACTCTTCCGCTCACATCAAACGGCAAATTGAACCGGAAAGCACTTCCTGAACCAGATTTCGCATCTAAACAAACGTACGTCCCGCCACGCGATGACCTTGAAGAACAGCTGGCATTGATCTGGCAGGAGGTTCTTGGCATCCAGAGGATCGGAATAGAGGATTCGTTTTTTGAATTGGGCGGAGATTCAATCAAAGCGCTTCAAGTTTCTGCACGCCTTGGGCGCCATGGGCTAAGCTTGCAGGTAAGTGATTTATTCCGGCATCCAAAGATAAAAGACTTATCACCATTTATCCGTAAGACAGAGAGAATCATAGAACAAGGCCCCATTCAGGGAGACGTTCCTTGGACGCCTGTTCAGCAATGGTTTCTTTCACAAGATATTGAAGAACGACACCATTTTAATCAGTCTGTCATGCTTTTCCATTCTGACCGTTTGTCTGAAGACGCCCTTAGAGCAGCCTTAAAAAAACTGGCGGAGCATCATGATGCGCTTCGGATGGTTTATCGTAACGATGACGGGCGATGGATTCAAATCAACCAAGGCATTCAGGAATCACAGCTGTACAGTTTAAGAATATCTGATCTTTCACAGTCCGAAAGCGGTTGGGAAACGCAAATCAAACAAGAAGTTGCAGGTCTTCAGCAAAGCATCAATTTGCAGGAAGGACCATTGTTACATGCCGCGTGGTTTAAAACACTGACAGGAGATTACTTGTTCCTTGCGATCCATCATCTTGTCGTTGACGGTGTGGCATGGCGGATTTTGCTGGAGGATTTGTCAGCAGGGTACCAACAAGCATCTTCAGGCCAAGTGATCCAGCTTCCGCCTAAAACTGATTCCTACCAGGAATACGCAAGACGGATTCAGGAATATGCCCAAAGCAGCAGGCTGATTCGTGAAGAGGTGTATTGGCGAAGTGTGGAAGAACAGCAAGCTGCGGAACTGCCATATGAAATCCCGCTTCATGAGAACACCGACTGCAGCAGAAGGGATTCGATACGCTTTTCACTCTCTGAAGCAGACACTGCCGTTTTGCTGCAGAACGTCAATCACGCCTATGGTACAGATACACAAGATATTCTGTTAACCGCAGCATCCTTGGCGATTTGTGAATGGACAGGCGGAAGCAAGCTCCGTATCGCTATGGAAGGACACGGGAGAGAACACATTCTGCCAGAGTTAGATATCAGCCGGACGGTCGGCTGGTTTACATCCATGTACCCGGCACTCATAAGCTTTGAAAATCATAGGGATGAGCTCGGAACCGCAGTAAAAACCGTTAAAGATACACTGGGCCGGATACCAAACAAAGGGGTAGGTTACGGTATGCTGAAATACCTTACACACCCTGAAAACAAAAGCATTACGTTTTCAAAAACACCTGACATCAGCTTTAACTATTTGGGCCAGTTCAACGACATCGAAAGACAGGACAGCTTCCGCCCATCAAGTCTTGGGAGCGGAAAGGATATCACTCATACATGGAAGCGTGAGCAAATCATCGAGATGAGTGCAATGGCAGCAGACAAAAAGCTCCATTTCAATCTTAGTTATCCGCCAGCCCGCTTTCATAGAAACACAATGGAGCAGCTTATCAACAGGATTGAACACTTTTTGCGGGACATTATGAAACATTGCGCCGGTAAACAGAAAGCAGAAAAGACACTAAGCGATTTTAGCAGTCAATCATTAACGGCAGAGGATTTGGACAGCATATCCAGCTTGGTGGAAGAATTGTAGAAAATCGGACAGGGAGACATGAACATGACAAAAGCGAATTCAATTCAGGATATTTATCCGCTGTCTTACATGCAGGAAGGGATGCTTTTCCATTCCCTCCTGCAAAAAGATTCACAGGCATATGTTGAGCAAGCTTCTTTTACAATAGAAGGAAAAGTCAACTCGCAGTTTTTTCAAAACAGCATCAACGCTCTTGTAGCAAGACACGATATTTTCAGAACGATTTTTATCAGCCAAAATGTTTCCTCTCCCCAGCAGGTTGTCCTGAGAGAACGGAACATCATCGTACAGGAAAAAGACATTACTCATTTAAACGAAGAGAAGCAAGCACAGTTTATCGAACAATTGAAAGGAAAAGACCGCGCCCAAGGGTTTCACTTGCAAAAGGATATGCTCATGCGCATCGCTCTGATTCAAACAGGAGAGAGCCAGTACACTTGTATTTGGACCTTTCATCACATCATGATGGACGGATGGTGCCTCAGCATTGTGCTAAAGGAGTTTCTCCATATTTACGCATCTTATGTAAATGCCACCCCTATATCATTGGAGCCGGTCCAGCCATACGGAAGTTATATCAAATGGCTGATGGAGCAAGACAAAGAGCAGGCAGTTTCATATTGGGAACATTATCTTTCCGGCCATGAACAGCAAACCATGCTCCCGAAGCAGAAAAAAACAAAGGGGAGAAGCAGGCAGGAACACGTTACGTTTTCATTCTCTAAGGAAGAAAGCAGCAGGCTTTCGGAGATTGCGGCAAGAGAAGAAGTAACACTCAGTACGATTTTCCATACCATTTGGGGTATTCTGCTTCAAAAATATAATAATAACGATGACGCCGTATTCGGTTCTGTCATTTCAGGAAGACCCGCAGAAATCGAAGGCATTGAACATATGGTAGGTCTTTTCATTAACACGATACCGATTAGGGTGCAAGGGGCAAAAACACCATTTATACAGCTCATAAAAGATATGCAAAAAGACCGTCTTGCCGCTGAAGCATACAGCTACCACCCTTTATATGAGATTCAAGCCCGTTCAGCTGTTAAACAAGGGCTGATTGATCATATTCTCGTATTTGAAAACTATCCGGTTCAGCAAGAGATTCAGATGCTGAACAAGCAGGAACATACTTCTGATCTTTTTCAGATTCATAACTTCACTGTGGCAGATGAAACCAACTACAGCTTTTATCTTATGGTGGCGCCAGAGGAAGAAATCCATATCAAAATGAGCTATGATGCGGAGCAGCATGATCGGTCTTTTGTGCTTTCTGTCAAGGAGCATCTTCTGAATGCTGTATCGCAAATCTTAAATAACCCGAATCTTCCGCCTGAAGAAATCGAGATCACGACAGATACTGAAAAGCGGCAGCTGATTGGAGAAATCGCGGATCGAACGCCAGTTTACGAAACCATCCATGCGATGTTTGAAAAACAAGCGGAAAAGACACCAGACGCTTATGCTGTAATTGATCAAACCTGTTCGTTAACATACAAAGAACTGAATAAATCGGCTAACAGATTGGCACGGCATTTGCGAATGAAGGGTGTTGCGAGGCAGGAGCCTGTTGCGATCATGATGGAACGCTCTGCGGCATTGATCACCGGGGTTCTTGGTATCTTGAAAGCAGGCGGCGCCATAGTTCCAATTGATCCGAATTACCCGGCTGACAGAATCCGTTATATTCTAAATGACTGCGGCTGTTCGCATGTTGTTTCACAAGCTCATCTTTCCGCATCGCTTGATAACAATTACCTTATCACTCATGCAGAAGATATTGAAAGCACAGAAGACGGCAGTAACATAAAGTCAGTTAACAATGCGGACGATCTGCTGTATATGATTTATACATCAGGTACAACAGGTAAACCAAAGGGCGTTCAATTTGAACATCGAAACATGGCTAACTTGCTGAAGTTCGAATTTGCTCACTCTGGGATTGACTTTGAAGCAGATGTTCTGCAATTTGCGACACCTGCCTTTGACGTCTGTTATCAAGAAATATTTTCTGCGCTTCTGAAAGGCGGCACCCTGCACATCGTGCCAGAATCCATAAAAAGAGATGTGCCTCAGCTGTTTGCATTTATAAACAAGCATCAGACGAATATTGTGTTTCTCCCAACGGCTTTTATCAAAATGATTTTCAGCGAGCGGCAACTTGCGAACTCGTTTCCTTATGGCGTCAAACACTTGATTACAGCTGGGGAACAATTAATTATTTCAGACATTTTCCAAGACGTGTTACGTGAACGCAGCATACACCTGCACAATCATTACGGACCTTCAGAAACTCATGTGGTATCTACGTACACCATTCATCCGGGAGACCCTATTCCTGAGTTTCCGCCAATCGGTAAACCGATAGGCTGTACTGATCTATATATTTTGAATCACCAAAAACAGCTACAGCCATGCGGTGTACCAGGTGAACTCTATATTTCCGGCGCAAGTGTTGCCAGAGGATATGTCAATCACGATAAACTGACACGCGACAAATTTTCATCTGACCCATTCAGGCCTGGTGCGATCATGTACCGTACAGGTGATTTGGCCAGACGGCTTGGAGACGGCAACATCGAATATATAGGACGGGCAGACAATCAAGTGAAAATCAGAGGTTATCGAATCGAGCCGCAAGAAATCGAAGTCACGTTAATGAATCATCCGGACATTAAAGAGGCTGCCATTCTCATCAGACAAGATCAAAACGGAGAACATGAATTATGCGCTTACTATTGCAGTGTACAAAAGCTGAATGCAATAGATTTACGCAGCTATATGGCTAGTGAGCTACCAGAATACATGATTCCGGCGAAATGGATATGGGTTGACAGCATACCTCTTACCCCAAACGGAAAAGTAGACCAAGCAGCGCTTCCAGCGCCAGATGCTTCAATTAGCGGAAATCCATATGCTGCCCCTCGTAATCTGATAGAGGCAAAGCTTTCACAAATATTTGAAGATGTGCTGAAGAATGGTCATATAGGCATCCAAGACAACTTTTTTGACCATGGAGGCCACTCTCTAAAAGCAACAGTGCTGATGTCACGGATCGCAAAGGAATTTCATGTACAAGTTCCGCTTAAGGACATCTTTGCCCATCCGACTGTAGAAGGATTGGCTTTAATCATTCAAGATGCAGAGGAAAATCCGTATGCAGCAATTGAGCCGGCAGAAGAAAGGAAGACATATCCTGTATCTTCGGCACAAAAACGGATATATGTGCTTCAGCAGCTTGATGAGGGTGTCGCCTACAATATGCCTGCGGTCTTAGAACTGGAAGGGGCACTGGATGTCGCTAAACTGTCTGCTGTATGTAAAGAACTGATCAGCCGGCATGAGCCTCTTCGAACTTCCTTTGTATCCGGGGCAGATGGCGAGCCTGTTCAGCGTATCCACACCGAAGTGCCGTTTACATTAAGTATAGAGACCGCTATCGAGGGGTTTATCCGCCCCTTTGATCTCAGCCAGGCGCCATTATTTAGAGCGGGCCTTATAAAAGTGACGAACGAGAAGCATGTATTGCTGGTGGATATGCATCATATCATTTCAGATGGCGTATCCGTTCAGCTCCTAATCCGAGAATTCACCGATCTTTATGCAAACTGCCAGCTTAAGCCATTGCGGATCCAGTATAAAGATTACGCCGTTTGGCAGCAGCAATTTAAAAAGGGAGACTCGTACCAAAAGCAGGAGACTTACTGGCTGCAGCAGTTTAGCGGGGACCTCCCTGCGCTAGAGTTTCCGACAGATAAACGCCGCCCGGCAGAACGGCACTTTACAGGCGGAAAAGTAACCTTTCAATTGGATAAAGAGATCACTGCCCGCATAAAGCGGCTTGCCAATAAAAACAGAAGCACGCTTTATATGACGCTTCTTGCTTTGTATTCAGCCTTTTTGTCGCGGTTAAGCGGTCAGGATGATATCGTAATTGGTTCACCTATCGCCGGACGGCCCCATGCCGACCTTGAAGCAGTTCTTGGGATGTTCGTCAATACACTGGCTCTCCGGACACGCCCGGCAGGCAACAAGACATTTGAAGAATTTCTGAAGGAAGTTAGGCAGACGGCACTAGAAGCGTATGAGCATCAGGATTATCCGTTTGAAGAGCTTGTGGATAAACTCGGCGTACAGCGGGAAATGAGCCGGAATCCACTGTTTGACACAACACTTGTCCTTCAGAATATGGAACAGCAAAAGCTGAAAATGAAAGATGTACAGCTTCGATGGAACGATTTGCAGCATCCAATATCGAAATTTGATATTTCTCTGTATGTTACAGAACACGATTCCGAGCTTTTCTGTCAGTTTGAATACAGTACAGCTTTGTTTGAGAAAGAAACCATCCAAAGGTGGGCCGGCCTTTTCACCACGCTTGTGGAACATACAGCTGTCAGCCCTGAAACAGAATTGGACGATATTCCACTCTTAACAAAAGAAGAAGAGAGAGCTTTCATTGAATCATGCCATCCGTTTCAGGAGACGGGCTATCCGATGAATCAAACTCTCCACTATGCACTTGAACAGCAGGCAGCAAAAACGCCTGATCAGCCGGCCGTTATCTTTGAACATGGAGCGATGACCTATAAAGAGTTGAACGAACAGGCTAACCGTATCGCCTGGGAGCTGATCGGACGAGGAGTAAAATCTGAAACGACTGTTGCCATTATAGGAAAGCGTTCGCCTGAAATGCTGATTGGCATTTATGGCATTCTTAAAGCTGGCGGCGCTTATCTTCCTATTGACCCGGATTACCCGGAAGAACGAATCAGCTTTCTGCTGGAGGACAGCGGTACAGACATTCTCCTGCTTCAGTCTTCCAGCCTGCATGTTCCGGCATTTGCAGGAGAGATTGTTTACCTCAATCAGGCAAATAAACATCGTTTGTCCAATCCGAATGTGGACGTTCTCCCTAAATCTTTAGCCTATGTCATCTATACATCCGGCTCTACCGGCAGGCCTAAGGGTGTGGAAGTTGAACATCGATCTGCGGTGAATTTTTTGAATTCCCTTCAGTCCCGCTATCGGCTGAAGCAATCAGATGTGATTATGCATAAAACATCTTACTCATTTGACGCTTCCATATGGGAGCTGTTTTGGTGGCCTTATGCCGGTGCTTCTGTTTATCTGCTTCCTCAGGGAGGGGAAAAAGAACCTGAAGTGATCGCGAAGGCCGTAGAAGAACAAGAGATCACAGCTATGCATTTTGTGCCATCTATGCTCCATGCATTTTTAGAACATATAAAATATCGACCTGTTCCGATTAAGACAAACAGACTCAAGCGGGTGTTTTCCGGGGGAGAACAGCTGGGGACCCATCTCGTCTCCCGATTTTGCGAGTTACTTCCAGATGTTGCATTAACCAATTCTTACGGACCAACGGAGGCAACTGTAGAAGCTGCGTTCTTTGATTGTCCGCTGCATGAAAAGCTTGAACGCGTTCCAATTGGAAAATCTGTTCATCATGTCAGAATGTATATCCTAAATCAGAAGCAGCGGATGCTGCCTGCTGGATGTATCGGAGAACTGTACATTGCCGGAGCGGGTGTTGCCAGAGGCTATTTAAATCGGCCGGCATTAACGGAGGAGCGTTTTCTTGAGGACCCGTTTTACCCGGGTGAACGCATGTATAAAACTGGAGATCTGGCGCGCTGGCTTCCTGACGGACATGTTGAGTTCCTCGGCCGGTTAGATGATCAGGTGAAAATCCGCGGCTACCGGATTGAGCCCGGAGAAATTGAAGCAGCGCTAAGAGGCATAGAAGGCATCAGGGAGGCAGCCGTTACCGTACGGACAGACAGCGGCGACCCGGAATTATGCGCCTATGCAGAAGGACTAAGAAGAAACGAAGTGCGGACGCAGCTTGAGAGACTTTTACCGGGCTACATGATCCCAGCCCATATAATAGAGATGGAACAGTGGCCGGTTACGCCAAGTGGAAAGCTTGACCGAAACGCCCTGCCAGCTCCTGACGGAGCGGCAGATGAGGAGGCTTACACGGCGCCGAGAAATGTGACAGAGATGAAGCTTGCCCAGCTGTGGGAGGACGTGCTGAAAAATGGCCCTGTTGGGATTCACGACAACTTTTTTGATCGCGGAGGACATTCCTTAAAAGCAACCGCGCTTGTGTCCCGGATCGCCAAAGAATTCGATGTACAGGTGCCGCTGAAAGATGTGTTTGCCCATCCGACTGTTGAAGGACTGGCTTCCGTTATCCGTGAAGGAACGGACAGTCCATATGAAGCGATGAAACCGGCTGAAAAGCGCGTGGCCTATCCGGTTGCCTCCGCGCAAAAACGGATCTATGTCCTTCAGCAGCTGGAGGACGGAGGGACAGGCTACAATATGCCGGCTGTGTTAGAGCTGGAAGGGAAGCTGGACCCCGAAAGGCTGGACAGGGCTTTTAAAGAGCTAATCAAGCGCCACGAGTCGCTTCGGACATCCTTCGAACAGGACGAAAGCGGCGAGCCGGTACAGCGCATCCATGACGAGGTGCCGTTTACATTACAGACAGCAGTCCTCGGCGAACAAACCGAACAGGAAGCCGCAGCCGCGTTTATCGAGCCCTTTGATCTCAGCCAAGCGCCGCTGTTCCGTGCCCAAATCGTAAAGGTGTCAGATGAGCGGCACCTGTTGCTGGTTGATATGCATCACATTATTTCAGACGGTGTTTCCGTCAATATTCTGATTCGGGAATTCGGGGAGCTTTACAACAACCGGACCCTTTCGGCGCTTCACATTCAATATAAAGACTACGCCGTATGGCAGGAAGGGTTTAAAAAAGGAGACGCGTACCAGATGCAGGAGGCGTACTGGCTGAAGCAGCTCGAGGGCGAGCTGCCGGTGCTGGATCTCCCGGCTGATCATACCCGCCCGCCGATGCGGAGCTTCGCGGGTGACAAGGTCTCATTTACGCTTGACCAAGAGGCCGCATCAGGCCTTCATAAGCTGGCACGGGAAAACGGAAGCACACTGTACATGGTGCTTCTAGCGGCTTACACAGCGTTATTGTCACGCTTAAGCGGACAGGAAGATATCATCGTCGGCTCGCCAATCGCCGGCCGGCCGCACAAGGATCTTGAGCCGATACTCGGGATGTTTGTGAACACACTGGCGCTTCGGACACGCCCGGAGGGCGGGAAGCCGTTTGTGGAGTATTTGCAGGAAGTGCGCGAGACAGCATTGGAAGCGTATGAGCATCAGGATTATCCGTTCGAAGAGCTCGTCGATAAGCTTGGGGTGACGAGGGATATGAGCAGAAACCCGCTGTTTGATGCCATGTTAGTCGTTCAAAATAATGATCACCAGCCATTGTATCTGCATGATTTGCAAATGAAGCCGTCACAAGTTTCTCATCTCGTTTCTAAATTCGATTTGACATTACAAGCATCTGAGGGTGACGGGAACATTCATTTCCATTTTGAATATTCAACCGCACTGTTTGAAAAAACAACTATAGAACGCTGGGCATCGCATTTGCCTAATGTACTTAACATCATCGTTAAAAACCCTGAGGTGACACTCAACCATATCGACATCCTGACCCAAGAAGAGCGGAACCAGCTGCTCAATGAGTTTAACACCGGGCAAGCGAATCAATACGAAGAACAAACAATTGACCGTTTGTTTGAGCAGCAAGCTGCACGAACACCAAAAGCTTCTGCACTTGTCAGCGGAGACAAAACACTGACTTATCAAGAGTTGGACGAGTGGTCCAATGGAATCGCTCGTATATTGCGCAGCCGGGGTGTTAAACCGGACACACCAGTAAGCATCATGATGCCTCGTTCGTTCAGCATGATAGCGGCCGTACTTGGTGTTTGGAAAGCAGGAGGCTGTTACGTTCCCATTGATCCGGAATACCCGGCGGAACGGAAACGTTATATCCTCAGCGACAGCGGAACGAAACTGCTGATGACAATAAATGAAACGGATTGGGGAGAGCTTGCTGATTTTGAAGGAGAGATCTTGACGATAGAGAGCGCGGAGGCATACGACAAATCGCCGCTGCCGCAAGTATCGTCTGCTCATCATTTGGCTTATATCATTTATACGTCAGGGACGACGGGCCGTCCAAAAGGGGTGATGGTCGAGCATAAAGGCATTGCCAACACTCTTCAGTGGAGGCGAAACGCTTATGCTTTCAACGAGACAGACGCCATCCTGCAGCTCTTTTCTTTCTCATTTGACGGCTTTTTAACAAGTATGTTCACACCGCTTTTGTCAGGTGCAAAAGCAGTTCTGCTTAAGGAAGAGGAAGCGAAGGACATTCTGGCCATCAAGCATCAGCTGTCTCATCACCGGATTACACATATGATTATTGTGCCTGTTTTATATCGAGCGCTTTTGGATGTATTGCATCCGGAAGATGTAAAGACGCTTAGAATCGTCACTCTAGCGGGAGAAGCAGCTGACCGCGAATTGATAAACCGTAGCCTGGCCATATGTCCGCACACCGAACTCGCCAACGAATATGGACCGACAGAAAACAGTGTGGCCACTACCGTCAAGAGACATATGGAAAAGCAGAAATACGTAAGCATCGGCCAGCCGATTGACGGGACCCAAGTGCTTATTTTAAATGGCAATCATCAGCTTCAGCCAATTGGTGTTGCGGGAGAGCTTTGTATAGCAGGAACGGGGCTTGCAAGAGGGTATATCAACCTTCCGGAGCTGACAGAGAGAGCATTCATCCAGAATCCATTCAAACCTGAAATGCGAATGTACCGAACAGGAGACGCCGCCAGATGGATGGCCGACGGAACACTCGAGTATCTGGGAAGAATTGATGAACAAGTCAAAATCAGAGGCTATCGTGTAGAAACGAAAGAAATTGAATCGGTCATCCGTTGTATAAACGGTGTAAAAGACGCCACCGTACTCGCTCATGTAACAGCATCAGGACAAACTGAATTAAGTGCTTATGTTGTGACCGAACCAGAATTGAGCACAGATACGATACGCTCAGAATTACAAAACAAGCTGCCGGTGTTCATGATTCCTACGTTTATTGAAAAACTGGGCTCACTTCCATTGTCACCAAACGGTAAACTGGATCGCAGAGCACTTCCAAAACCTGTATTCAAGGGTGCAACTGAACGTCCATTCCGCACACCTGCCAGCAAGATGGAACAAATACTGGCGGATATATGGAAGGAAGTACTGGGGGCAGAAAAAATCGGAACAGCTGATTCATTCTTTGAGCTTGGAGGAGATTCGATCAAAGCGTTACAGGTTTCCGCACGGCTTCACCGGATAGGAAAGCAGATGGCAGTGAAAGATTTGTTCAGCCACCCGACCATTCAAGAATTGGCAGCTTATATCCGGGATTCAGATACAAGTTCCAGCCAAGCTGCGATTGAGGGAGACGTACAATGGTCGCCTGTTCAAAAATGGTTTCTTTCTCAAGATATAAAAGAAAAACACCATTTTAATCAGTCCGTTATGCTGCATCGAAGCACCTGTGTACAAGAAAACGCACTTCGCAAAACTTTAAAAGCAATAACGTGTCATCATGATGCGCTGCGGATGGTGTTTACACAGAATGAACAAGGAAAGTGGAGTCAATATAATCGGCCGCTCAGTCATTCGGACGATGCGCTGTATGGCCTTCACATTGTTGATTTACAAAATCCAGACTGCACTGACGGGAATAGATCGTATGAGCCTCTTATCAAACGCCATGTACGTGATATTCAGCAGAAAATGGATTTGAAGAATGGCCCGCTGCTGCAAGCCGGTCTCTTCCGCACAACTGACGGTGATTTCTTATTTTTATCTGCTCATCACTTCGTCGTTGACGGCATCTCGTGGCGAGTTCTGCTTGAGGATTTGGCTTTAGGCTATCGCCAAGCTGCAGGCGGGGAAGATATCCAGCTGCCGCCTAAAACAAGCTCATTCAAAGCGTACACAAAAAAGCTCTCTGACTATGCGGGAAGCCAGCAGCTTATGAAACAGTTCAAGTATTGGCGTGAAACCGAAGAATATGAAACAGAAGCACTGCCTTTTGATCAAATCGACGGAACCATAGCAAACGAGAGTAAACGTTCCACGATTTCGTTTACCTTAAACGATAAAGAAACAGCTGCGCTCTTAAAAGATGCCAACAGCGCATATAACACAGATACTCAGGATATGCTGCTTGCTTCTGTTATTCTTGCGCTGCGCCATTGGACCAATCAATCCGCCTTCAAACTATCATTAGAGAGCCACGGGCGAGAGGATGTATTAGACGGAATAGATGTGAGCCGTACGGTTGGATGGTTTACCGCCATTTATCCATTATTGGTTAAACTGAACTCAGACCTTCCTGATCCGGAAGAATACATGGTTCATGTACTAAAAACAACAAAAGATACACTGAGACGCGTACCGGACAAAGGGTTCGGCTACGGTGTCATCAAATATTTGACTCCGCCTGATAAAAAAGACATCGATTTCACAGGTTCGCCAGAAATCAGCTTCAATTATCTTGGTCAGTTTGAAAGCGGCAGCACAGCTGAAGGACCTGAGGAGGACGCCTTCTCTTTCTCTCCGCTGGGTGCCGGGGATGATATCAGCGCAACATGGAATCGTGAACAGTCGCTGGATATCAGCGCAATCGCCGCAGAAGGAAAAATGGCTGTCAACATGACTTATGACAATACCCGCTTTCAGCGCAAAACGATGGAACAGCTTAGCGAGTATTGCCGTCAATTTTTATTACAGCTGATCGAACACTGCCAGAACAAAAGAGAAACAGAAAAGACGATTAGCGATTTTGATGATCAAGAACTGACCGAGGACGCGCTGCAAGAGATTGCTGATATGCTCAGTTTTCACTAATGAATCCGTGAAGAAAGGTGCAGACACTATGGATAACATCAAAAAAATCAAGAACATTTATCCTCTGAGTCATATGCAGGAGGGAATGCTGTTTCATTCCTTCCTTCGTAAAGAGGAGGGGGCGTATGTTGAGCAGTCGCTCTTCACCATCAAAGGAAGCCTAAGCTATGACTGGTTTCAGCGCAGTATTCAAGCCATCATCGACCGCCATGATATTTTCAGAACGGTATTTTTGCCGCACGTCCCGCATTTGTCGGGACCTCGGCAAGTCGTAATGACAGAACGCGAATTTCATTTGTACAGCGAAGACATTTCCCATCTGCAAATAAACGACCAGAATGAGTTTATTGATTGTTTTAAGGAGAAGGACAAGCAGAAAGGCTTTGATTTACAAAAAGACATGCTGATGCGGATTTCTCTATTCAAAACAGCTGAAGATGAGCATGTCTGTCTCTGGAGTCACCATCACATTTTAATGGACGGCTGGTGCCTCGGCATCGTTCTGCAGGAATTTATGCAAATTTATCAATCTATCCATGCAGGAAAACCACTTTCTTTGGACCCTGTCCGTCCTTACAGCACCTATATTTCCTGGCTGACAAACCGAGACAAAGAAACAGCTGCGGAGTACTGGGATTCCTATTTAAAAAACTACAGCACTCCATCACCTCTGCCTCGTGTGTCTGATGAAGAAAAAAAAGAAGGTTATCATCGTGAGGATTTGATATTTTCATTAAATAAACCACTGACAGACAAGCTGAAAGAGACTGCCAAACAACACGGCGTCACGCTTGCCACCCTTATTCAGGCAGTCTGGGGCGTGATGCTGCAGCAATATAACCGCACAGACGACGTTGTATTTGGCGCAGTTGTATCAGGCAGACCATCAGAAATTCCGGGCGTGGAGCAAATGATAGGGTTGTTTATCAATACCATTCCGGTTCGGATTAAAACACATCAAGACGAAACGTTTCAAGAGCTGCTCAGACGCTGCCAGAAAGAAATGCTGGAAGCTGAGCCGTTCACCTGCCAGCCTTTATTTGATATCCAGGCAAATACCGCTTTAAAACAGGAACTGATTGATCACATTATTGTATTTGAAAACTATCCGTTACAGCAGAAAATCGCCGATTCAACTGATCGCACCGGTTCACCATTGCAAATCGATCAAGTTAAGGTATCCGAGCAATCAGGATATAACTTTAACCTTGTCGTTGCTCCCGGGGAAGAACTTGTTATCAAGTTCAGCTATAATGCGTTTGTTTACGATGCTGCATGGATCAGCTGTATCAAGAGGCAATTGACACAAGCACTAAGCACAGCGGCACAGAACCCTGATATTCCCATTGCAGATTTTTCTTTTCTTGATGTAACAGAAAAAGAGCAGATTGTCACACAGTTCAACAATACAAAAACAGAGTATCCAAAGAATCATACAATCATAGATTTATTTCGTGAACAAGCAGAAGAGACGCCAGACCATACCGCACTTGTGTATGATAATATGTCTTTTTCGTATGAAGAGCTTGATAAACGGTCTAATGCACTTGCCAGAGAGTTATACCAAAATGGGTTTCGGAAAAACGAGACAGCCGGAATATTGGCTGCTCATTCTCCTGAATTTATTATCAGTGTGCTTGCTGTTTTAAAAGCAGGGGGAGTATACCTGCCGCTTGATGCTGAGCTTCCGCCTGAACGGGTCAGCTTTATGCTCGAGGAAACGCAGGCAAAAATGCTGATTGTTCAAAAGGGGCTGGAGCAAAACGCTGCGTTCTCAGGAACACGTCTTACTTCAGATGCACAGACATTGATGGAAGAAAACCATATCCCTATCAACATCGGCTCCAGCCCGGATGATCTTGCATACATCATGTATACCTCAGGATCAACAGGCCGGCCGAAAGGCGTCATGATCACGAATCGCAATGTCGTGTCCCTTGTCAGCAATAGCAATTACACGTCTGCGTCCGTTGATGACCGGTTTATTCTGACTGGATCTATCAGCTTTGACGCCGTCACCTTTGAAATGTTCGGGGCGCTTTTAAATGGTGCAAGCCTTCATATCATTGATAAATCGACAATGCTGTCACCTGATCGGTTTGGGACGTATTTGCTTGAAAATGACATCACAGTGCTATTTTTAACAACGGCTCTTTTTAATCAGCTGGCTCAGGCTCAAGCAGACATGTTCCGCGGGCTCCATACGTTATATGTCGGCGGAGAGGCCCTCTCGCCTGCCCTTATGAATGCTGTCAGACACGCCTGTCCAGATCTGGCACTTCATAATATCTACGGGCCTACGGAAAACACGACATTTTCAACCTTTTTTGAGATGAAAAGAGACTATGCGGGACCGATTCCGATCGGAAAACCAATCAGCAATAGTACCGCTTTCATCTTAGATGCAAAAGGGCGTCTTTTGCCAATAGGCGTTCCCGGCGAGCTTTGTGTCGGCGGAGACGGGGTCGCAAAAGGCTATTTGAACAGAGATGACTTGACAAATGCTGTTTTTTCTCCCCATCCTTTCTTGTCTGGAGAAAGAATATATCGTACTGGTGATTTGGCGCGCTGGCTGCCTGATGGAAACTTAGAATACATCAGCAGGATTGACAGGCAGATTAAAATCCGTGGAAAACGAATTGAGCCCGCCGAAATTGAAGCTCGCCTTTTAGAAATGGAAGGCGTTCAGGAAGCGGCAGTGACATTGAGAGAAAAAGATGGAGAGGCGCAGCTGTACACTCATTACGTTGGCGATGACCAAAGAACTGAAAAGGATATCCGCGCCGATTTGGCGCGTGTGCTCCCAGACTATATGATCCCGCAGCACTGGGTGCGTGTGGAGCGGATGCCGCTTACCGGAAACGGAAAAATAGACCGCAGCGCGCTGCCTATTCCAGAAAATAAGAATGACAAACGACAGGACATCACATTGCCAAGAAACTTGGTTGAAGAAGAATTGGCGAACATTTGGAAGAATGTCCTCGGTGTCAACACAATCAGTATTGATGATGACTTCTTTGCTCTTGGCGGACATTCACTAAAAGCGCTGCAGGTCATACACACACTGAAGCACCAGCAGCAAATTGACATACCGATTGATTTCTTGTTCGAACATCCGACAATTGCTCAGCTTGCCGAAAAACTTTATTCCAAACAGCTGACAGCGGCAGATGAACAGCATGTGATCAAACTGAATCACCACGGTGCGCAAAATCTTTTTTGCTTCCCGCCGATATCAGGCTTTGGCATTTATTTCAAAGAACTTGCTTTATTGCTAAATGACAAGGCAGCTGTATACGGATTTCACTTTATTGAACATGACACCCGCATTGAACAATATGTCAATTGCATGACGGACATACAGCCTGATGGCCCATATGTTTTATTAGGCTACTCTGCAGGCGGAAACCTGGCTTTTGAAGTGGCACAGGCTATGGAACGCAGAGGATTGGAAGTCAGTGACTTCATTATCGTGGACGCTTATTTAAAAGAACAGCCTTTGCCTATCGATACCGGCAATGACGAATCTGCAGCATACCTGCCTGAAGCAGTCAGAGAAAAGGTGATGAAGAAAAAAAGAAACTATCAGGAATATTGGGCGCAGTTGCTGAATAAAGGACACATCAAAGCAAACATTCATTTCATCGAAGCTGGAGTCCAAACCGAAACCAGCGGGCATACAGGCTTAATGAAATGGAAAGGCGCTGCCTACGGAAACTACAGCGAATATACTGGTTTTGGCGCTCACAAAGACATGCTGGAAGGCGCATATGCTGAAAAGAACGCTGACATCATCCTTGACATTTTAGACAAGATCACTTCAAATCAAGCAATACTGCACAAACGATAAAGCGGACTAGCGGACAGAGGCCATTCTCTGTCCGTCTTTCTTTTTGTATCAAGAATGGATAAGGGACACTTGGGAATGATAACATCATCCTTTTTCTTGGAGGCTTCTCATGGACCATCTTTCTTGGCTTACTTTTATCATGCTGATTCTTGCCAGTTACAGGCTGACACATTTGATTGTATTCGACAAAATCACGGAATTTATCCGGAAACCATTTATGAAAAAGAAAAGGATCGTTGATCAAAACGGGCATGTGAACGAAAAAAGCGTGCCGGCATCTAACTTTGGATACATGCTGAACTGCTACTGGTGTGCCGGCGTTTGGTGTGCCATCTTGATCGGGCTGGGCTATCTTTTTTTGCCTCGTATTGCAGTTCCAGTGATCTGTATTTTAGCCATTGCAGGAGCACAGGCGATTCTTGAAACAGCTGTCGGTGTCGGCGTGAAACTCATTGATGTGTTAAAGAGCCTGCAAACTATGATAAATGATAAAAAGTCCTAAAGCAGAGGAATAAAATGCTTCAGGACTTTTTTATTTATCTGGTGATATAGACATAAATCCTGATTTCTTCCATCCGATTAAGCACCCTTTTACAGCCCGGGAATACCGTAATAGCGAATAGTGAAAGTGATGTAATGGGGGAGAAGAAACAGAATGAAGGTTTGTCAAAAGTCGATTGTCCGTTTCCTTGTCAGCTTGATCATCGGAACGTTTGTCATATCCGTTCCGTTTATGGCCAATGCGCAGCCTGACAGGGAACTGAGAGCCGTATGGATTGCTTCCGTATTAAACATTGATTGGCCGTCAAAAAAAGGTTTATCAGTGGAAGAGCAAAAGCAGGAGTATATCAAACTGCTGGACGATGTACAAAAAATGGGGATGAATGCCGTTATTGTTCAGATTAAACCGACGGCAGATGCCTTTTATCCGTCCGCTTACGGACCTTGGTCTGAATACTTAACCGGTGTCCAAGGGAAAGACCCGGGCTATGATCCGCTAGCATTTATGATTGAAGAAACCCATAAACGAAATTTAGAATTTCACGCATGGTTTAATCCTTACCGTATTACGATGAATCATACGGACCTCAATAAATTGTCTGAGGATCACCCCGCAAGAAAGCATCCAGACTGGGTTGCCGCTTACGGAAAACAGCTTTATTATCATCCGGGCATTCCTGAAGCGAGAGATTTTATCGTTAAAGGCATTGAAGAAGTCGTAAAACGTTATGATATCGATGCCGTTCATATGGATGATTATTTTTACCCTTATAAAATAGCCGGACAGGAATTTCCTGATCAAGCACAGTATGAGCAATACGGAAAAGACGATTTTTCCAAAATTGATGACTGGCGGCGAGATAATGTGAACCAGCTTGTCAAACAAATCAACCAAACAATTAAAGCCGCAAAGCCATATGTCAAATTCGGCATCAGTCCCTTTGGAGTATGGAGAAACGCGGCAGATGACCCGACCGGGTCGAATACCAAGGCAGGCGTCAGAAATTATGACGACCTTTATGCAGATACGAGACATTGGATTCAAGAAGGCGACATCGATTATATTGCCCCGCAAATCTATTGGAGCATCGGCTTTAACGCAGCAGCTTACGACGTGCTGGCTGATTGGTGGAGCAATGAAGTCAAGAATAGGCCTGTTCATTTATATATTGGCCAGGCAGCTTATAAAATCAATAATAACTTTGATCCGCCATGGTCCGACCCCGAGGAGTATGTAAGACAAATCACCTTAAACCGTCAGCTTGATCTTGTAAAAGGAAGTATGCATTTCAGCCTCAAAGACCTCAACAAAAATCCGCTTGGCATCAAAGACAGGCTCATCACCGAGCTTTACAGCCAGCCGGCATTGGTTCCGCAAATGCCTTGGCTTGACAGCACAGCCCCAAAAAATCCAAAGCTTACGAAAGTGACCGAAAACAAAAACGGCAACCTTCTGCACATGAAAGATCACCCATCCAATCACAAAACGAAAGAAACAGCCTATTATGCGATATACAGAGCCGAAGGGGAAAAGAACAAAACATTGCTGGCAACCGCGAGAAAGACAAATGAGCAGCAAACCTTCTTAGATGACACGGCAGAGCCAAACACGAAGTATACGTATTATGTCACTTCAGCAGACCGGCTCCATAACGAAAGCAAGGCTTCCAAACGAAAGACTAAATAAGAAATGAGAAGGACGGCTTTCTAAGTCGTCTTTTTTTTAAAAAAAAGTTATTTTGGAGACAGGATACTTAAGATAAGCCGCTGAATTTGTTAAAGAAAAAAAGCGGGGAGAGACTAACATGAT
The DNA here is from genome assembly GCF_021282335.1 of Bacillus sp. G16. Taxonomy (NCBI): domain Bacteria; kingdom Bacillati; phylum Bacillota; class Bacilli; order Caryophanales; family Bacillaceae; genus Bacillus; species Bacillus sp. G16. The sequence goes on from NZ_JAJSOZ010000013.1 coordinate 40,152, forward strand.
TATGGAAGCGGTTTTTGGACATTTCCCAGTATTGAAATCTGAGAATTTAATATTAAGTAAAATCGAAGAGGAGCACGTACAGGATGTATTTTCAATCTACGATAATGACAAAGTATTCGAATACTGCGGCATCATCCCTAAACATAACATAAAAACGGTACATAAAATGATTGGCCATTTTGATAGGGATTACAACAAAAAAAGCAGAATTAAGTGGGGGATTTTTTCGAAAAGTCAAGAGAATACGTTGATGGGAGTCATTGAAGCAATGGATTTTAACCAAAAAGTAAACATGGTAACGATTGGCTACTACTTGGCTGAAGAATACTGGGGGAAAGGCATTGCATCGGAATCCGTCAGCATGCTGTCTCATTTTTATTTGAGAAAGCCAATGTAAACAGAATTCAAGCTGAAGTCATGCCTGCAAATGAGGCTTCAAAAAAAATCCTCTTAAAAAACAATTTTGTGAAAGAAGGATTAGTCAGACAAGCTTCCTATTGGTCAGGTAAAGGAGTTGTCGATTTAGAAATATACGGCATTCTTAAGAACGAATACATATAAAACTTTCCAAAAAAAGAAAGTTTTCGGCATTAGCAGTATTGAAACCTCATGTATTCCATATTATAGTGAATTTAAAAGTTAGTTATTCAACTAACTAATTCATAAGGAGGAGCGTCATGGCAAAACCAAATGTCATTTCCAAAGAAACACTCATTGAATCAGCCAAGAAATGCATCTCAGAAAACGGGTTAGAAAAACTGACGTTAAAATCAGTTGCGGAACAAGCAAATGTCAGCCAAGGCACGGTTTATTATCATTTCCGAACGAAAGAAAACCTCATGCTGGAGGTGGTGCGCCACGTATGCGGCAGCTCATGGGCGAACGTAAAGAACAGCCGGCTCCCTTCAATCGAAAAGATGAGAGAGGCATTGCTGTCAGCAAAATTTCGAACGAAGGAAAATGCAGATTATCATCGGTTATTTTTAACGCTGATCGTATCAAGCTTTCAAAATGAACAAATCAAAGAGCAGCTAAGTCATCTGCTACAATCGGAAAATCAATATCTGACAAAAGAGCTCACTCAATTGTGGGGCGAATCTCCAATTGATGGCGTTTCCTTAACAGCCTGGGGAATAATGCTGAATGCTTTAATTGACGGCCTTGCCATACAGTCTCTCGTTTCCGATGATTTTCCATCAGAAGATGTTTATCAGGAGCTCGAATTGATGCTGGTGAAGCTGACTGAAAAAATGACGTAACACAAAAGGAGACCAAATATGTTTACTCAAAAATTACGTCTTGTCCTTACATTTTCATTTCTGGTCTGGTTAGGTGCTACACTATTTTTTGTCCTGTTCGGAGACGCTGTTTTAACTGATCCGGCCGAAGAACCTTTTTTGCTGAACTTTCTTCTCCTGGAAGCGGGCACCGCTCTCGTTTTATGCCTTGTGTTCTTTCTCTATCAAAAACTCGATCAATCACAGCACGCTGTCATCAAGCTTGGCATATGGGGATCAGCGGTCGGGTTATTGATTGACACGTTTTCCCTTTGGAATCATCCCATTCTCTTTCCAGCACTATCAAAGGGGCAAGTCATTGCATTTGCCATATGGATGGTATGCGCCTATGCCATGTATTTGCTCATCCCGTTGATGTTTTCACATAAAAAATGATTCAGTTTTAATTTTCAGACTTCTTTTGTCAGGGAATGATTACAGAACTCGCCTAATAGGATGTTACAAAGATGTGAAGGAGGAACCCATGTGAATTTTGAGCTGACAAAAGAACAGCAAATGGTGCGTGAAATGGTAAAGGATTTTGCGAAAAAGGAGATTGCTCCTCACGCTGAACATGTAGATCAAACGGGCGAGTTCCCGATCCAAACATTTAAAAAAATGGGTGAACTCGGGCTGATGGGCATCCCATTTCCAGAAGATTACGGCGGGTCAGGCGGAGATACGATTTCATATGCCTTAGCTGTTGAAGAAATCGGCAAAGCCTGCGGCAGTACTGGATTAAGCTATGCTGCTGCGGTCTCGCTCGGCGCAAGCCCTCTTTATTACTTTGGAACAGAAGAACAAAAACGGGCGCATTTGACTCCGCTGGCTTCGGGCAATTCCCTCGGATCATTCGGCCTGACGGAACCAAATGCCGGCTCAGATGCAGGAGGCACTCAAACAAAAGCGGTTACAAATGGTGACGAGTATGTGATCAACGGCGAAAAATGCTGGATCACGAATGCAAGCTACGCACGTACGGTGATTGTGACCGCAGTAACAGGCAAAAACAAAGACGGAAAAAACATCATCTCCGCATTGATCGTGCCAACTGACACACCCGGACTTACGATTACGAGCCCGTACGATAAAATGGGCGTCCGGGGTTCAAATACAGCGGAAATTTTGCTTGAGGATGTCAGAGTGCCTGCGGGCAACTTACTCGGCGATCCAACAAAAGGTTTTAAGCAGTTTCTATATACGCTGGACGGCGGACGGATCTCCATCGCTGCTCTTGCAGTCGGCATCGCCCAAGCGGCACTTGAAGCATCATTGGCATACGCGAAAGAACGAAAGCAGTTCGGACAGCCGATTTCTTCCTTTCAGGCGATTCAATTTAAGCTTGCCGACATGGCGATGGAAATTGATCTGGCCCGGCAAATGGTGTTAAAAGCTGCTTGGCTGAAAGACCATCACCGCCCATTCACAAAAGAAGCGGCGTATGCCAAGCTGTTTGCATCTGAAATGGCGACAAGGGCTTGCAATCAAGCCATTCAAATCCATGGAGGTTCAGGCTACATGAAAGAATATGGGGTAGAACGGATGCTGCGGGACGCAAAATTAATGGAAATCGGTGAAGGCACATCTGAAATTCAGCGTATCGTGATCGCCAGACAGCTTTTAAAATAAAATGTAAACGCTTTCGATTACTTGGAAAGGAGGAACATTGCATGGCTGAACTCATCCATTCCACAATCGGCAGACTGCTGGAACAAATCGCTGAAACCTATCCCGATCAAGAGGCGGTTGTTTATCCAGACAGAAATATCCGCTATACGTACGCCCAATTTAACAGTCTGTGCCGTCAAACCGCTAAAGGACTTATGCGGATGGGGATTGGAAAAGGAGACCACGTAGCCATATGGGCTTCGAATATCCCCGAATGGCTTGCCGTTCAGTTCGCCACCGCGAAAATCGGAGCCGTGCTCGTTACCGTCAATACCAATTATCAAGCACACGAGCTCGATTACTTGCTGAAGCAATCAGATGCTGCGGCGCTTATTGTCATGGATTCTTATCGGGGCACTTCTTACACAGATATCGTGAACAGCCTAATTCCAGAGTCGCAGGAAGCAAAGCCCGGCCAGCTGAACTCAGAACGTTATCCCTTTTTAAAAACGCTCATTTATATTGGCGAAAAACGTTTGCCTGGCATGTATCATTGGGACGATACAGAGATATTGGCGAAAACAGTGACGGATGCTGAGCTGGAAGCAAGAATGAACAGCCTTGAAAAAGACGATGTGATTAATATGCAATACACATCAGGAACGACTGGATTTCCTAAAGGAGTGATGCTGACCCATTTTAATGTCATCAATAACGCTGCCAATATCGCTGAATGTATGGCATTAACCTCTCAAGACCGCATGTGCATCCCGGTTCCGTTTTTTCACTGTTTCGGATGCGTGCTCGGGGTTTTGGCGTGTGTGTCCGTCGGGGCAGCCATGATACCTGTACAAGAATTTGATCCGGTTACCGTCCTTAAAACGGTAGAAAAAGAGAAATGCACAGCGCTCCACGGCGTGCCGACCATGTTTATCGCAGAGCTGCATCATCCGGATTTTGAAGCATATGATTTATCGACGCTCCGAACAGGCATCATGGCCGGTTCTCCCTGTCCGAGTGAAGTGATGAAAGCTGTCATTGAAAAGATGGGCATGAAAGACATTACAATCGCCTATGGTCAAACTGAAGCCTCACCGGTCATTACGCAAACAAGGGCAAATGATTCCTTCATCCGGAGGGTCGAAACAACCGGCCGTGCCCTGCCTCATGCAGAAGTGAAAATCGTAGAACCCGGGACATGTCAAGAAGTTCAAAGAGGCGTGCAAGGAGAGCTATGCACCCGCGGCTACCACGTCATGAAAGGCTATTATAAAGACGAAGAAGCGACTAGAAAAGCAATCAATCCCGACGGATGGCTATTCACCGGTGATCTTGCTGTCATGGATGAAGACGGGTACTGCCGCATCACCGGAAGATTAAAAGACATGCTCATTAGAGGCGGCGAGAACATTTATCCGCGGGAAATCGAAGAATTCCTATACCGGCATCCTGCTATTTTAGATGTACAGGTCGTTGGTGTGCCTGACGCCAAATTCGGGGAGGAGGCCGCAGCCTGGATTAAACTGAAAGACGGAAAAAGCGTTTCACCTGAAGAGCTTAAAGCCTATTGCAAAGGGAAAATCGCCCGCCACAAAATTCCGCGTTATGTTATTTTTACAGACGACTATCCGATGACAGCTTCAGGCAAAATTCAAAAATATAAACTGCGTGAAAAAACGATTGAAATGTACCGCTTATCATCATGTCAATGAGGTGAAGTCATGTTTACAAAAGTACTGATCGCCAACCGCGGAGAAATTGCAATGAGAATTATCCGAACGTGCAGCCGTCTCGGCATCAAAACGGCTGCGGTTTTTTCTGAAGCAGACCGAGACGCGCTCCATACAAAGGCAGCCACAGAGTCCTATTTAATTGGGGAATCAAGAGTCAGTGAAAGCTATTTAAATATAGAGAGAATCATAGAGACGGCGAAAAAAGCAAACGCCGACGCTATCCACCCGGGCTATGGGTTATTATCAGAAAACAGCCGATTCGCTGAACGCTGTAAGCAAGAAAACATCGTGTTTATCGGACCTTCACCCGATATCATTGCAAAAATGGGCAGCAAAATTGAAGCACGAAAAGCAATGGAGGCCGCAGGTGTCCCTGTCGTTCCCGGTGTTTCTGAATCCCTCGGAGACGTACAGGCAGCCTGTCACGCTGCAAATCAAATCGGCTACCCTGTCATGCTGAAAGCTTCAGCGGGCGGAGGAGGCATCGGAATGCAGCTTGTTCAAAACGAGGAAGCATTAATAAAGGCGTACGAGGGGAACAAAAAGCGCGCAGCAGATTTTTTCGGTGACGGATCGATGTATATAGAGAAAGTGATTGAACATGCCCGCCACATCGAAGTTCAGCTTTTGGCCGATCAGCACGGCCATACAGTACACCTGTTTGAACGCGATTGCTCTGTACAAAGGCGGCATCAAAAGGTCATTGAAGAAGCGCCGTCATCATTTTTAGACGATGAATTGAGAATGAAGATCGGGCAAACGGCCGTAAAAGCAGCAAAAGCGATCAGCTATACAAACGCGGGCACCATCGAATTTTTAGTTGACCCGAACCAAAACTTTTATTTCCTCGAAATGAATACGAGATTGCAGGTTGAACACCCCGTGACTGAAGAAATAACAGGCCTGGACTTAGTTGAGCAGCAGCTGCGGATTGCTGCGGGCCATACACTCACATTCTCACAGGAAGACATCAAACGAAACGGGCATGCGATAGAGGTCCGAATATATGCCGAAGATCCCAATACCTTCTATCCGTCACCGGGTACAATCACTGCATTTTCACTCCCTGACCAAAAAGGAGTCAGACACGAGTGTGCAGTAGCAAAAGACAGCACCGTCACTCCTTTTTATGACCCGATGATCGCCAAAATGATTGTCAAAGGCCAAAACAGAGCGGAGGCAATTGAAAAACTGGAGACAGCGCTCCGTGACTACCGGATAGAGGGAATCAAAACAAATCTCCCGCTTCTCATACAGGCTGCTTCATCAAAAGCATTTAAAGAAGGGGATGTCACGACTGACTTTTTGAAACAACACCTATAAAGGAGGCAGTTGTCATGACAGTTAAGATACAAATGGCGGGAAACCTGTGGAAAGTGCACGTCAAAGCTGGCGACCAAATTGAAAAAGGCCAGGAAGTTGCCATTTTGGAATCAATGAAAATGGAAATTCCGATCGTTGCAGACAGAAGCGGAACTGTAAAAGAAGTCAAAAAAAATGAGGGCGATTTCGTGAATGAAGGAGACGTACTGCTCGAACTGAGCGATTCCACTCAATAAACTGGAGGAAGACCATGTCATATCCTAAAAAAGTGAAGATTAAAGAAGTCGGCCCGCGTGACGGCTTACAAAACGAGCCCGAATGGATCGCAACAGAAGATAAAATCGCTTGGATCAACCAGCTTTCCCAGACAGGGCTTTCGTATATCGAAATCACATCCTTCGTTCACCCAAAATGGATTCCGGCACTTCGAGATGCTATAGACGTGGCAAAAGGCATCGACCGTGTAAAAGGGGTAACGTACGCGGCACTTGTCCCGAATCAGAAGGGGCTGGAAAATGCGCTTGAAGGAGGCATTGACGAAGCTTGTGTCTTTATGTCTGTAAGCGAGACGCACAATAGAAAAAACATCAATAAATCCACTTCTGAAACTCTTCAAATTCTTAAACAAGTAAACGATGACGCAAAAAAAGCAAACCTCACAACAAGAGCCTACCTCTCAACCGTTTTCGGCTGTCCGTACGAAAAAAATGTCCCCATTGAACAAGTCATTCGCCTTTCTGAAGCCCTATTTGAATTCGGGATTTCTGAACTGTCGCTTGGAGATACGATCGGAGCGGCAAATCCCGCTCAAGTTGAAACCGTGCTTGAAGCTCTTTTGGCACGATTTCCGGCAGATCAAATTGCCCTGCATTTTCATGATACGAGAGGAACGGCGCTGGCAAACATGGTCACAGCACTCCAAATGGGCATCACTGTGTTCGACGGCTCAGCAGGCGGGCTTGGTGGCTGCCCATATGCTCCAGGTTCGTCAGGAAACGCCGCAACTGAGGATATCGTGTATATGCTTGAACAGATGGATATCAAAACCAATGTAAAGCTCGATAAACTGCTATCCGCAGCCAAATGGATAGAAGAGAAAATGGGCAAACAGCTGCCGAGCCGAAATTTACAGGTATTTAAATCATCTTGATTAAAGAGAGGACAAAAACAATGGGAGAATCTACTCTTTTTACTGTCCAAAATGATCACATTGCCGTGATCACCTTAAACAGGCCTCAGGCGGCAAATGCTCTTTCAGCGGAAATGCTTAGAAGCCTGCAATTAATTCTTCAGGAAATTGAATTCAACTCAAACATCCGCTGCGTTATCCTCACAGGCACCGGTGAAAAAGCGTTTTGCGCGGGGGCAGATCTGAAAGAACGGATAAAACTGAAAGAAGATCAGGTTCTGGAAAGTGTATCTCTCATTCAAAGAACCGCGGCTTTACTTGAATCCTTACCGCAGCCGGTCATAGCAGCGATAAACGGAAGCGCATTAGGCGGCGGGCTTGAATTGGCATTAGCATGCGACCTTCGAATCGCAGCTGAATCTGCTGTGCTGGGTCTTCCAGAAACAGGGTTAGCCATTATCCCAGGCGCTGGAGGAACCCAAAGACTGCCGCGTCTGATTGGCAGAGGAAAAGCAAAAGAATTAATTTATACAGGCACACGTGTAACTGCACACAAAGCAAAAGAGATAGGCCTTGTAGAGCATGTCACGGCTTCTTGTGACCTCATGCCAAAAGCAGAAGAGCTGGCCGCAGCCATTTCTGCTAACGGGCCGATCGCTGTCCGTCAGGCTAAATTCGCAATCAATAAAGGGTTGGAGACAGATCTCGCTACAGGTCTGGCGATTGAACAAAAAGCATATGAACATACCATTCCGACAAAAGACAGGAGAGAAGGGCTTCAGGCGTTTCAAGAAAAAAGACGGGCCGTATATAAGGGAATATAAAAGGGAGGCAATGCTCATGGATTATGAAAAGGAACGAACAGAACGGGCTGAACGGATACAAAAAGGCGGGGCGGAAAAGTATCATAAGAGCAACCAAGAAAAAGGCAAGCTCTTTGTCAGAGAGCGGCTTGCTCTTTTGTTTGACGATGACATTGAGCTTGAAGACGCTTTTTTTGCGGAATGCATGTCAGACGGGCTTCCCGCTGACGGAGTCGTAACCGCCATCGGCAAAATCAGCGGCCAAACCGTCTGTGTGATGGCAAATGACTCAACGGTTAAAGCGGGGTCATGGGGGGCGAAAACCGTTGAAAAAATCATTCGCATTCAAGAAACAGCCGAAAAATTAAACTGTCCGCTCATCTATTTAGTCGATTCAGCGGGTGCCAGAATCACCGACCAAATCAATGTCTTTCCAGGGAGACGCGGTGCAGGAAGAATTTTTTACAATCAAGTCAAATTATCGGGACGCATTCCGCAAATCTGCTTGCTTTTCGGCCCGTCTGCGGCAGGAGGCGCTTATATTCCAGCCTTCTGTGACATTGTCGTCATGGTAGATGGTAACGCCTCCATGTATTTAGGCTCGCCGCGGATGGCAGAAATGGTCATTGGCGAAAAAGTGTCCCTCGAAGAAATGGGAGGCGCCCGTATGCATTGCTCAATCTCAGGCTGCGGAGATATTCTTGCAAAAACTGAAGAAGAAGCCATACGTCTGGCACGGGCTTATTTATCATACTTTCCGGCAAATTATCAAGAAAAAGCGCCCATGCAAAAGAAACGCCCGCCAAAACACTTCGACATCCCGCTTGCCGACGTCATTCCGCAAAACCAAAATGCACCTTTTGATATGCATGAGCTGATTGAGCGGGTCATTGATGAAGGCTCATTTTTTGAAATCAAAGCTTTATTTGCACCAGAATTAATAACGGGCCTCGCACGAATCCAAGGACAGCCTGTCGGTATTATTGCAAATCAGCCAAAGGTAAAAGGAGGCGTCTTATTCCACGATTCCGCAGACAAAGCGGCTAAGTTTATTACCTTATGTGACGCGTTTCATATCCCATTGCTGTTCTTAGCAGATATCCCCGGCTTTATGATCGGCACAAAGGTAGAACAAGCGGGTATTATCAGGCACGGGGCAAAAATGATTTCAGCGATGTCGGAGGCAACTGTACCAAAGCTCTCTGTCATTGTCCGAAAAGCGTACGGTGCGGGGTTGTACGCAATGGCTGGGCCGGCCTTTGAACCAGATTGCTGCTTAGCGCTCCCAACCGCTCAAATCGCCGTCATGGGTCCTGAAGCAGCTGTAAATGCCGTTTATGCTAAAAAAATCGCCGAGCTGCCGATAGAAGAGAGGGCCCAATTTATCAGCAGCAAACGGGAGGAATATAAAGAGGACATTAATATATACCGCCTGGCTTCAGAGATGATCATCGATGCCGTGATCCCAGCCAATTCGCTGCGGGATGAGCTGGACAAACGACTGAAGGCATACATGACAAAGGAAATGACATTTACAAATCGAAAGCATCCGGTGTATCCGGTATAAAAGCAATGACTCAGGAGCGTAAAAAAGCGCTCCTTTAATATATTTACAATAATTACATTATGTAAACTAATCAACTTTGCATAAAACGCTATGTTTTTTAGAATAGTAAATAAAGGCTGCCGCACCTCTAGCGGCAATTGTCAGTTCATCATAAAAAGGGGCCTACATTATGTATCATTTATATTCACATAACGACTTGGACGGAGTAGGATGCGGAATCGTAGCAAAATTGGCATTCGGAAAAGATGTTGAGGTCCGGTATAACTCTGTCAACGGCTTAAACGCTCAAGTCCAGTACTTTTTAGAAAAAGCGAAAGAGAGCAACAGACAAGACGCGTTATTCATTACCGATCTCGCCGTCAACGAAGAAAACGAAGAGAGATTGAATGAGTATGTTCATGCGGGCGGAAAAGTGAAGCTGATTGACCACCATAAAACAGCCCTTCATTTAAATGAGCATGAATGGGGATTTGTTCAAGTGGAATACGATGATGGACGGCTTTCATCGGCCACATCGCTTTTATATGGATATCTCGTTGAAAATGGTTTCATGAAACCGACAAATGCCTTAGATCAATTCACAGAGCTCGTCCGCCAATATGATACATGGGAGTGGGAGCGGTACGATCAAAAACAGGCGAAGCGGCTTAATGACCTTTTCTTTTTGCTGTCAATTGATGAATTTGAAGAAAAAATGATTCAGCGTCTCTCTGCGCATGATGAATTTTTCTTTGATGATTTTGAAGAAAAACTGCTTGATTTAGAAGACGCAAAAATCGAGCGCTATCTACGGAGAAAGAAAAGGGAAATGGTGCAAACCTTTGTTCATGAACACTGTGTGGGCATCGTTCACGCAGAATCGTACCATTCAGAGCTTGGAAACAGGCTCGGAAAAGAAAATCCGCATCTCGATTACATTGCGATTTTAAGCATGGGGTCAAAACGGGTCAGCCTACGCACCATTCATGATTACGTCGATGTTTCAGAAATCGCCGGCCGATACGGAGGAGGAGGGCATGCAAAGGCATCAGGCTGTTCGATAACCGACGAAGTATATGATTTGTTTGTTACTGAAGCATTCCGGATTGATCCTGTCCGGCCTGATGCTTTCCGTAACATCTATAATCTAAAGGGATCAGCGAACGGATCATTATACGAAAATCGCGCACAAATGAGATTTTTTCTGTTCCCTTTAAACAACGAGTGGAATATCCAAATTAACGGGGAAACACAGGATGAAACATTCGCAGCATTTGAAGAAGCAGAATGGTTTATTAAAAGAAATTATGCCGCATCACTCGTGCGTGATGAAGTATTTGTCGCATTTTTAGCGGAGCATTTGAAGCTGGCAAACCAGCATCGCAGATAAAAAAATATGCATAGGGGAGAATCAATCATCCCTATGCATATCCGCTAGCTATCGTTTAAATATGGCTGCACGTTTTTTAATCACAAAATAAAGGGCGATAACGACAATCGCCAGTATCATTATCGGCGTTGTATAAGTACCTGCAATGTTCTCAACGTCATCCCACTGACTTCCAAGCTGGATGCCTAAATAAACAAAGAGGATAGACCACGGTATGATAGCAAGTACAGTCAGTACCACAAATTTGAGAAACGGCATTTTGGCAATGCCTGCGGGAATGGATATCGCATGTCTGACAACTGGTATAAAACGTGCCGAGAAGACAACACCCGTTCCGTACTTTTGAAACCAGTTTTCTGACATGTCAATATGATGCTTTTTAATCAATAAGTACTTCCCGTATTTGTCCAAAAACGGTCTGCCGCCATAGCGTCCGATCCAATAAATAAAGATCTGGGCAATGGTGCCCCCGATAACACCCGCAATAATTGCGCCAATAAATCCAATCGTGCCTTCCGATACCATATAGCCGCCATAGGCCAATACAATTTCACTCGGGATGATCTCAATCATTAAGCCAATTGCAATGCCCGCATATCCCATATTCGTCAGCCATGTTAAAATTTCGCTTATCAAACTGCCCACATTCTTCACAACCTGTCCTAATCTTTTTCACTATTATATGACTGATTGACGAGCAAGATGGTTACAATTTTTTTATCGCAGCATTTCTTTCGTTTCCCGTTTGATCACATCTTCTAAATAAGCCAAAAGCTGAGATCTCATTTCGGGGCGCATTAAGCCGATTTCAGTGCTCGCTTTAAAACAGCCCAGCTTATCGCCAATGTCATATCGATTTCCTTCTAGCAGCCGGGCATGGATAGGCTGCTTACAGCAAACCTCACGAAGCGCATCTGTGAGCTGAATTTCGTTGCCCGCGCCTCTGCCAATTGACTTCAAAACGGGGAAGATCGAAGAATTCAGCACGTAACGTCCCATCACGGCGATTTCCGAAGGCGCTTCTTCAGGAGAAGGCTTTTCAACTAAATCTGTCACTTCATACACATGCCCTTGAGAGCCTGATGTATTTATAATACCATATTTGCTGACATCCTCAGGGAGAACTGACTGTACTCCGACAACCTCTGTGCCATAAGCATCGTATACATCCATTAATTGCCGAAGAGCCGGTTTTTCAGACACCATAATATCATCGCCTAAGAGAACGGCGAAAGGCTCATCTCCGATAAAATGCTCCGCACACAGCACCGCATGGCCTAATCCGAGCGGTTCTTTCTGGCGGATGTAATGAATGTTGGCCAAATCGGCAATCTGCTGCATTTCCTTAAGCGTCTCCGTCTTGCCTTTTTCCCGCAAATTGAATTCCAATTCCGCCGACCGGTCAAAATGATCTTCAATCGAGCGTTTGTTTCTCCCTGTAATAATCAGTATATCTTCAATTCCTGACTCTGCGGCCTCTTCTACAATGTATTGGATTGCTGGTTTGTCGACGATCGGGAGCATTTCTTTCGGCTGCGCCTTTGTCGCCGGCAGAAATCTCGTTCCTAAACCCGCTGCGGGAATGACCGCTTTTCTCACTTTTTTTCTCATTCATCTTCACTCCTGATCCTGTATGTTTTTCAGCGAATCTCCAAATACCCAGATTCGGTTTCCGATAAAATTCACCATCATTCCGCCGATAGTGGCGGCGAGCTTACTCACCAAAAGCGAACAGCCGCCTTTTTGAAACAAATAAAGCAGCAAAAAGGTAATCCCAGACGCGGCAATATTAATCATGAAAAAGCGCACGATCTCTTTCCCGCCGGCCTTACGTTTAACACGAAACGTCCAACTCCGGTTCCACACATAGCTGTTGATGATACCTGCCGAATAGGAACAGATCTGCGCCGGCAGATAAGGGACATGACAAGCGGTGAGAAGAAAGAAGACACCAAAATCTATCAGCGTATTGCCGACGCCCACGGTGCAAAAACGGCCTAATGTCTTTATTTTTTCTTTCAGCATAACGGCACCCGGCTTTGACCTCCCTTCATAAAAGATGCGGATGGCTTTCTTATTTGTTGATATGGATTACTTTAGCGGACAGTGTTGAATAAACAATTAATAAAATATGAACAAAACATGAAAAAGTAATGAGGCCTTGCAGATTCATTAAGTTACCATTTTGATAGTTTGGGTTGGCGCATTTTGCTAGGAACCTAAGTGTTAACGTTATTTAGTTAACATTAATTTCCAGGCGAGAAAGAAGGGAAACGTGATGCAGGAAAAAATATATTACAGTGTCAGAATGAGAACTTCCCATGACGTCCCCATGAACAAGACGGAAAACACATTTCCGTAGGAGAACAGCTCATCACTTACAACGGTTTACAGGAAGCGGTGAATGGCTTATTACATAAAGGCTTCTCGGACACCTGATTTTATGCAGATTCAGCTTGAAAGCGTTAATGAACCGATCAAAACGATCCGCCCTTTAACGATTGCCGTACATCAAACAGCTACGGTAGAAAAAGGGCAAACCAAAGGTCAGGCCGTAGTCTTTGACGGCGTATATACCGTTCAATAGTTCTTATACTCTTGAAAAAAACAGCCGCTCTGAACGGCTGTTTTTTGTGCCTGAATACCTTGTTCACATATGGATGACAAAATATGACGGGTTTCGAAAGGGGGTTGCGGAATGCTAACGAAATGTCTTACAAAGAAGAGAACAATGGAAACAGGAATCAGCAGAAGAAGCAGCCGGAATTCAATAGATTGAAAAGTTCCGCGCTTTGATTCCCTATCAGCCTACAGCAAGACTGAACCAGAACCAAAACAATTTGTTTCTAATGATATATTCCTCTTATGATGATGCAGCTCGCATTCAGCAATGTAATGGACCGATTTACTGCAACAATCAGTTTCCAAGCAGGATCATTCATATGTTATGCGTCGTATTTCATCCTCGCAGAGTTTCCTTTATCAAGATCCATTTCTTGTGCAACATCTATAAACAAGCGCCATCAGTTTACAATCCTTCACAGATATACAGATTAATTTTTATAAAAAACAAAAATATGGAATTTCTGACACAATTATGTCGATAGACCTAAAACATATGAACATCGAGGGCGCGGTCTAAGTGAAGAAGAGTCGGTAACAGCCTTCCATTCCGACTCCTGTCATCTCTCTTAAAGACTGATTTCTCGGTGTCAGCCCCATTTTATATTTAATGAACAAATGTAATCCAGGCCCTTTGTAAAACCGAACAATAACTCCTACAAAAGTATTCTATACACATTTATTATAATCATGCTAGGATGTTAGATAAAGGGATATTTTGTATAATATTGTATCTCTGTTCAATGTGATCGGAGGGAGCTCATGAACAATCTTGCCTTTTTATTTCCTGGACAAGGATCTCAATTTGTAGGAATGGGCAAAAGTTTTTGGAATGATTTTGTGCTCGCAAAGAGATTATTTGAAGAAGCGAGCGATGCGATCTCCTTGGATGTAAAAAAACTGTGTTTTAACGGTGATATAAATGAATTGACAAAGACAATGAATGCGCAGCCCGCTATTTTAACCGTCAGTGTGATTGCTTTTCAAGTGTATATGCAGGAGATAGGGGTTAAGCCTCGCTTTCTTGCAGGTCATAGTTTAGGCGAATACTCTGCGCTTGTCTGTGCTGGCGCTCTTTCATTTCATGATGCCGTTACACTTGTAAGGCAGCGGGGAATTCTTATGCAAAATGCGGATCCTCAGCAGCAGGGGGCGATGGCCGCCGTGACTCAGCTCCCTCTTCAAACATTGCAAGAAATATGTTCGAAAGTGTCGACGGAAGAATTTCCCGCAGGTGTCGCCTGCATGAATTCAGACCAGCAACATGTGATTTCCGGACATCGGCAAGCTGTGGAACGTGTCATCAGGATGGCGGAGGAAAAGGGGGCCAAATATACTTATTTGAATGTCAGTGCGCCTTTTCACAGTTCGATGATACGATCAGCATCCGAACAATTCCAGACTGTATTACACCGGTATTCCTTCCGGGATGCCGCATGGCCGATCATTTCGAATGTCACGACGTACCCTTACAGCAGCGGAAAATCGATAAACGAACATCTCAAGCAGCACATGACGATGCCGGTAAGATGGACAGAATCGATGCATTACTTGCTTTTACACGGAGTGACGGAAGTCATCGAAATGGGCCCAAAGAATGTCTTAGCCAGTCTGCTGAGAAAAATAACGAATCATATTGCACCTTATTCTTTAGGGCAGACATCTGATCTTCATCTACTTTCCAATTCAGCGGAAAGAAATAAAAATATTGTCCAATTACGCAAAAAACAACTGAATAAATTGATGATTCAATCCACCATTGCGCGAAATTACAATAAGGATTCATTGGCTTATTCCAACATGACGACGCCATTATTTACGCAAATTCAAGAGCTGAAAAAGAGAATGGAAATACATGAAGATGAGCTTTCAGAACAAGAACTCGAACATTCGATCCATTTGTGCAAATTAATTTGCGAGGCTAAACAGCTTCCGGCTTGGGAACAATTACGGATTTTAAAATAAAGCGCCCAGGAGGGGACCTATGTATACCAGTCAATTCCAAACCTTAGTCGATGTCATTCGGGAAAGAAGCAATATCTCTGATCGCGGGATCCGTTTTATCGAATCCGATAAAAAAGAGACAGTTGTCTCTTACCGCCAATTGTTTGATGAGGCACAGGGGTTTCTTGGCTATTTACAGCATATCGGCATTCAGCCGAAGCAGGAAATTGTATTTCAAATCCAAGAAAACAAATCATTTGTCGTTGCTTTTTGGGCTTGTTTATTAGGAGGAATGATCCCGGTACCGGTCAGTATCGGAGAAGATGATGACCATAAGCTGAAGGTCTGGCGCATTTGGAATATATTAAATCATCCGTATCTGATTGCCTCTGAGAAAGTATTGGATAAAATAAAGAAATACGCCGCAGAACACGATTTACAAGATTTCCATCATCAATTAAACGAGAAATCTGACATTATTCAAGATCAAACCTACGATTACGCCGCTTCTATATATGAATCTGATGCGGATGAACTGGCCTTTATCCAATTTTCTTCAGGATCGACAGGACATCCAAAAGGAGTCATGTTAACGCATCACAACTTAATACATAACACGTGTGCCATTCGAAATGCTCTGTCCATTGATTCGAAAGACTCTTTCTTATCTTGGATGCCTTTAACGCATGATATGGGGCTCATCGCCTGCCACCTTGTTCCCTTCTTAGTCGGAATCAATCAAAATCTAATGCCTACAGAATTATTTATTCGCAGACCTATCCTTTGGATGAAAAAAGCTCATGAACATAAAACCAGCATTCTATCCTCTCCTAATTTCGGATACAACTACTTCCTTAAATTTCTGAAAAACGAACCAGACTGGGATTTATCCCATATCAGAGTCATCGCAAACGGTGCAGAACCGATATTGCCGGAGCTATGTGACGAATTTTTAAAAAGATGCGCAACATTCAATATGAAAAGATCCGCTATTTTAAATGTTTACGGTTTAGCGGAAGCTTCAGTCGGCGCAACGTTCTCTAAAACAGGCGAAGAATTCGTCCCCGTTTATTTGCATCGCGATCATTTAAACCTCGGCGAAAGAGCTGTAAAAGTCAGCAAAGAAGATCAAAATTGCGCTTCATTCGTCGAAGTGGGACAGCCTATTGACTATTGTCAGATTCGAATCTCCAACGGAGAAAATGAAAGAGTAGAAGACGGAATCATCGGCCATATCCAGATCAAAGGAGACAATGTGACGCAAGGGTATTATAACAACCCCGAAAGTACGGACACAGCGATGACTTCTGACGGCTGGGTAAAAACAGGAGACCTTGGGTTCATTAGTGAAAGTGGTAACTTAGTCGTAACCGGAAGAGAAAAGGACATTATTTTCGTGAACGGAAAAAATATCTACCCTCACGATATTGAACGGGTCGCGATTGAAATGGAAGAGGTTGACTTAGGAAGGGTTGCCGCCTGCGGTGTATATGATCAAAAGACGCGAAGCGGAGAAATCGTGCTCTTTGTTGTTTTTAAAAAATCACCTGAAAAATTTGCACCGCTTGTCAAAGAGATTAAAAAGTATTTGTACAAGCGGGGCGGCTGGAACATAAAAGAAGTCCTTCCAATCCGGAAGCTTCCAAAAACAACCAGCGGAAAGGTTAAGCGATATGAACTGGCCAGACAGTATGAGGCAGGGAATTTTTCGATAGAGTCTGCCGCCATCAATGAATTTTTGGAGAGCAGCCCTGAAAAATCCGGACAGACGCCGATTCATGAGATAGAAACGGAATTGCTGTCTATCTTTTCCGAAGTTCTCGATGGAAGAAAGGTTCACCTCACTGATAGTTATTTTGATATGGGAGCAAATTCATTACAGTTATCGCAGATTGCTGAGTGCATAGAACAGAAATTTGGGCGCGAGCTTGCCGTTTCCGACCTCTTTACGTATCCTTCCATCACTGATTTAGCGGCATTTCTGTCTGAAAACCATGCTGAAATCAAGCATGATGTGACAGAGAAGCGAAGCCAAATGTCGCCGAAAGACATTGCCATTATCGGAATGTCGCTCAATGTCCCGGGAGCATCGACTAAAAGCGATTTTTGGAATCTGCTTGAAAAAGGAGAGCACAGCATTCGAGAATACCCTGCATCTCGGCTGAAAGATGCGGCGGATTATTTAAAGTCCATCCAAAGTGAATTCAATGAGAATCAGTTTGTAAAAGGTGGCTATTTAGATGAAATCGACCGCTTTGATTATTCGTTCTTCGGTTTAGCTCCTAAAACGGCTCAGTTTATGGATCCAAATCAAAGACTGTTTTTGCAGTCTGCATGGCATGCGATTGAAGATGCGGGCTATGCCGGAAACAGCATGCACGGGAGTCGGGTCGGGGTATATGCAGGGTACTCGAAGGTGGGCTACGATTATGAACGCCTCCTTTCTGCCAATTATCCGGAGGAACTTCATCAATATATTGTAGGCAATCTTCCTTCAGTGTTAGCCAGCCGAATCGCTTATTTCTTAAATCTAAAAGGGCCGGCGGTCACAGTGGATACAGCTTGTTCTTCATCGCTTGCTGCCGTTCATATGGCGTGCAAATCTTTAAATTCTGGCGAGTGTGTAATGGCTATTGCCGGAGGTATCCGGACATCGCTCTTGCCGATGCGTATCGGACTTGATATGGAATCTTCGGACGGATACACGAAAACGTTCAGCAAAGATTCAGACGGCACGGGCTCAGGTGAAGGCGCGGCGGCAGTCCTATTAAAACCTTTGCAGGATGCGGTTCGCGACGGAGACCATATTTACGGCGTAATCAAAGGGAGCGCGATGAATCAAGACGGAACAACCGCCGGGATTACTGCACCGAACCCGGCAGCTCAGACTGAGGTCATTGAAACGGCCTGGAAAGACGCGGGCATTGCTCCTGAAACGCTGTCATTCATCGAAGCGCATGGCACCGGAACCAAGCTTGGAGATCCGGTTGAATTTAACGGGCTTTGTAAAGCATTTGAAAAGTATACGGCAAAAAAACAATTTTGTGCGATTGGTTCTGTTAAATCGAACATCGGTCATTTGTTTGAAGCGGCAGGCGTCGTTGGGCTGATCAAATCTGTCCTCATGCTGAATCAAAAGAAAAACCCGCCGTTAGCCCACTTTAATGAACCCAATCCGTTCATCCATTTTCACTCTTCACCGTTTTATATAAATCAGGAAGTTGCAGAGTTCACATCCGGGGATGAGCCGCTGCGGGGCGGAGTCAGCTCGTTCGGTTTTAGCGGAACGAATGCTCATGTGGTGTTAGAAGAATATATTTCTCAAAGTGAGGAAGCACTCGCGGACGAAAATGAGCCGCACCTATTTGTTTTATCCGCTCATACTGAAAATTCACTCTATGAACTCGCACAGCAGTATCTGCAATATGTATCGGATGGCAGCCAAGCTTCATTGAAGTCCATTTGCTATACAGCCAGTACAGGAAGGGCTCATTTGGATCATGGTATGGCCATGGTTGTATTCAGTAAGAAAGAATTATGTGACAAGCTGACCTCCGTGGTTCAAGGAGACAGCCATCTTCCCGGGGTACACATTGGTTATAAGAACTTGAAGGAAATGCTGCCTGCTCATAAAGAAGAGCTGAATAAACAAGCTGCTGATCTGATTGAGCAGTGTATACGTACGCATGATGAACGAATCACATGGCTGAATCGCGCCGCCGAATTATTTGTGCAAGGAGCCGTTATAGATTGGCGCGCGCTTTATGCCGGTGAAACTGTACAAAAAACGCCATTGCCCTTATATCCGTTTGAACGAAACCGCTGCTGGGCTGAAGCTGACCATTTGCGCTTAAACGAGGACGAAGAGAGAGGAGAAGCGGCAATGAATATCAATCAAACGAAGGCGCATATTGAATCCTTTCTGAAAACTGTAATCGGCAATGCTTCGGGAATCAGAGCGGATGAACTCGATTTGAATGCGCATTTTATCGGGCTCGGAATGGATTCCATCATGCTGTCACAGGTCAAAAAAGCCATCGCTGACGAATTTGGTGTAGACATCCCGATGGATCGTTTTTTCGATACGATGAACAACCTTCAAAGTGTCATAGATTACTTGGCTGATACCGCTCCATCGTCCTTTGCATCCGCACCGGCTCAAGAGAATGTTCCGGCGGAGGAAAAACTGGTCATTTCAGAAACACAGCCTGAATCTGGCCACAGAGAAGAGCATCAAGAGCACATGCTCGAAAAAATAATCGCTTCTCAGAATCAATTAATTCAGAATACCTTGCAGGCTCAATTAAATAGCTTTAATTTGCTGAGAAACAGCGGACATCATTCCGATGTGAAAGACTACGCTAAAGCGCTAGAAAAATCAATTCCTTCTGTCAAGCAAGGGACGCCGACCGTCACTGCAGAAAAGAAATTGGCTCAAGAAGCGAAACCCTATGTTCCTTTTCAGCCCCAGAACCTGCATGAACAGGGACACTATACCGCACAGCAAAGACGATATTTAGAAGATTTCATCGGGAAATACGCAGATAAAACGAAAGGTTCCAAACAATATACGGACAAAACCCGATTTGCTCATGCAAACAACCGAAACTTGTCCAGTTTCCGTTCATACTGGAAGGAAATCGTGTACCCGATTATTGCCCAACGTTCTGACGGTTCCAAGATGTGGGATATTGATGGAAACGAATATATCGATATCACCATGGGATTTGGGGTTAATCTTTTCGGGCATCATCCGCCCTTTATTACACAGGTTATCGATGATTCAATCCGTTCATCATTGCCTCCGCTCGGTCCGATGTCGGATGTCGCCGGTGAAGTTGCCGATCGAATCCGCACATGTACCGGGGTAGAAAGGGTCGCTTTCTATAATTCCGGAACAGAAGCCGTCATGGTTGCCCTTCGTTTGGCAAGGGCGGCAACAGGAAGAAAGAAAGTTGTGGCGTTCTCAGGCTCTTATCACGGTACGTTTGACGGCGTATTAGGGGTTGCCAGTACAAAAGGCGGAGCTGCGTCTGCGAATCCGCTTGCTCCGGGCATACTGCAGAGCTTTATGGATGATTTGATTATTTTGCATTACAACAATCCAGATTCGCTCGATGTGATTCGCAGTCTTGGAGATGAATTGGCAGCCGTATTGGTAGAACCTGTACAAAGCCGCAGGCCGGATTTGCAGCCGGGAGCATTTTTGAAAGAACTGCGGGCAATCACGCAGCAATCCGGGACAGCCCTGATTATGGATGAAATTATTACCGGATTTCGGATCGGTCTCGGCGGCGCGCAGGAATGGTTCGGCATTCAAGCCGATTTGGTGACCTACGGAAAAATCATCGGCGGCGGACAGCCGTTAGGGATAGTTGCCGGAAAAGCTGAGTTCATGAATGCGATCGACGGGGGAACCTGGCAGTATGGGGACGACTCCTATCCACAGGATGAGGCGAAACGCACGTTTGTGGCCGGCACCTTCAATACTCACCCGCTTACCATGAGAATGTCATTAGCCGTGCTTCAACATTTACAAACCGAGGGAGAACACCTGTATGAGCAGCTAAATCAAAACACTACCTCCCTAGTCGATCAGTTAAATCGCTACTTTGAACAATCGCAAGTGCCTATCCGTATGGTTCAATTCGGTTCTTTATTCCGTTTTGTCTCATCGCTTGATAACGACTTGTTCTTTTACCATCTCAATTATAAAGGGGTCTATGTATGGGAAGGACGCAACTGCTTCTTGTCTGCTGCGCATAGCGCGGATGATATTGAACATATCATTCAAGCCGTTAAAGACACGGTGAAGGATCTTCGCCGAGGCGGATTTATCCCGGAAGGCCCAGATTCCCCTAACGACGGCAGCCATAAAAAATCCGGGACGTACGAGCTTTCACCTGAACAAAAACAATTGGTTATGGCATCCCATTATGGGAATGGAGCTTCTGCAGCTTTAAACCAGTCCATTATGCTAAAAGTGGAGGGTGAACTGCAGCATACGCTGTTAAAACAAGCCGTGCAGCATATCATCGACCGCCACGAGGCTTTACGTACGGTGATTCATGTGAATGACGAGGTACAGCAGGTGCAGGAACGGATAAATATAGACATTCCTGTCATTGATTTTACCGGTCACCCGGATGAGCAACGGGAGTTGGAAATGCAGAATTGGCTGACAGAAGATGCCAAGCGGCCATTTCATTTTCATGAACAAAAGCCCTTGTTTAGAATCCATGTGCTTACATCGACTCAAGATGAACATCTGATTGTGCTCACGTTCCATCATGTCATTGCCGATGGATGGTCAATCGCTGTTTTTGTTCAAGAGCTGGAGAGCAACTATACAGCAATTGTACAAGGAAAACCGTTTCCGCCAAAAGAGGCTGCTCCTTCGTTTCGTCAATATTTAGACTGGCAGCAGGCGCAGATTGATAGCGGCCACTATGAAGAAGGCGTCCGTTATTGGCGGCATCATTTCTCTGAACCGATACAGCAGGCAGTCCTGCCGAGCGTCGCTTCCGCCCGTTATCCGAACGGATATGAGGGAGACAGATGTACCGTCAGGCTTGGACGGCCTTTAAGCGAGGCTTTAAAATCATTAAGCATTCGGATGAAAAATAGTGTATTTGTGACAATGCTGGGCGCATTTCATCTTTTTCTGCACCAGCTAACCAAACAGACGGGTCTTGTGATCGGGATTCCTGCAGCAGGTCAATCGCATATGAAACATCATGCTCTGATTGGAAATTGCGTCAATATGATTCCTGTGAAGAATACGTCTTCTTCAGAAAGCACTTTATCCGGTTATCTTGGCAGTATGAAAGAAAACGTGAATCACGCCATGCAGCATCAAGCTGTTCCGATGACACTGGTAGCCAGGCAGCTTCCGCACGATCAAGTGCCCGATATGCGAATTATCTTTAATTTGGACAGGCCTTTTCGAAAGCTGCATTTCGGAAAGGCGGAGGCGGAGCCCATTGCATACCCGGTGAAACGCATGCTGTACGATTTATTTCTTAACATAACAGACGCGAATGAAGAATATGTTCTTGATTTCGACTTTAATACGAACGTCATCAGTCCGGAAATCATGAAAAAGTGGGGAGCGGGCTTTACGAAATTGCTGCAAAAAATGGTTGAGGAGGATTGTGTCCCTCTTGATGCCCTGATGATGTTTTCCGATGAAGAACAGCAAGATTTACAAGAACTGTATACCGATCACCAGCAGCGGGTCTCTTCAATTGTAAGCAAAACGGCAAACTTTGCTGACGCCTACGAGGCGCCGGTAAATGAAACGGAGCGACAGCTGGCGCAGATTTGGGAGGAACTTTTCGGCCTTGAGCGGGTTGGAAGATCAGATCGCTTCCTGGCTCTGGGAGGAAACTCACTCCAAGCGACGCTGATGCTTTCCAAAGTTCAGAAGACATTTCATCAAAAAGTTTCCATCGGACAATTTTTCAATCACCAGACTGTTAAGGAATTAGCACGTTTCATTGAGAATGAAAAGAAAGTCATGTACCTCCCGATGAAGGCTGCTGAGAAAAAAGCGCATTATCCGACATCATCGGCGCAGCAAAGAGTATATTTCCTTCACCAAATGGAACCGGATCAATTGGCTCAAAATATATTCGGCCAAATATCAATTATAGGGCAGTACGATGAGCAGGCCCTGATTTCTTCTCTTCAGCAAGTCATGCAGCGGCATGAAGCGTTTCGCACGTGTTTTGAAATCTCAGACGGCGAAATTGTCCAGAAACTTGAAAACGAAGTTGATGTTAACGTTCATGTTCGGACAATGAGCCGGGACGAATTTGATGACTATGCAGACCGGTTCGTAAAACCGTTCCGCTTGGAACAAGCTCCTTTGGTCCGCGCGGAGCTGATCAAGATTGATAACGGGCAGGCCGAGCTGCTCATTGATATGCATCATATCATTTCGGACGGTTATTCCATCAACATCCTTACAAATGAATTGCTGGCCTTATATCATCGGAAACCATTACCGGACATTGAATTTGAATATAAAGATTTCTCAGAATGGCAGAACCAATGGCTGAATGAGGATGCCATGAAGCAGCAGGAGACATATTGGCTGGAACAATTTCAAGAAGGAATCCCGGTTCTTCAACTGCCGACAGATGGTTCAAAAGCGGCGGTACGGTCTTCCGAGGGGCAGCGCGTGACGTGCTCTCTGCAGCCGAATGTAATCCGTTCGCTGCAAGATCTGGCGCAAAAGGCTGGAACGACCCTTTATACGGTGCTTCTGGCCGCCTACAAAGTGCTGCTTCATAAATATACAGGACAAGAAGACATTGTCGTAGGCACGCCTGCTTCAGGAAGAAATCATCCGGATGTCGAAAATATCATCGGAATTTTCATTCAAACCATCGGAATCCGGACGAAGCCGCACGCCAATAGAAAGTTTACGGATTATCTGGAAGAAGTAAAGCGGCAGACGCTTGACGCTTTCGAAAACCAAGACTATCCATTCGACCGGCTGGTTGAAAAATTAAATGTACAGCGGGAAACAACAGGAAAATCACTGTTTAACACGATGTTTGTGTTTCAAAATATTGAATTTCATGAAATAACGCACAATGAATGTACATTTAAGGTGAAAGAGCGAAACCCCGGAGTCTCTTTATATGATTTGATGCTGACGGTCGAAGATGCCGGGCAACAGATAGAGATGCATTTTGATTTTAAATCGGGACAGTTTGAACAAGAAACTATTGAACAGATCACAAAACACTATATCAGCATTTTACACAGCCTTGTTAAGCAGCCGGAGATGACGTTGTCTTCCGTTCCTATGCTGTCTGAAACCGAACGGTATCAATTGCTGACGAAGTTTAATGACACAAAGACATCGTATCCGCATAACGAAACGGTTTCTCGATGGTTTGAAATTCAGGCGGAACAGCGGCCTGATCATGAAGCCGTTATTTTTGGCAATGAGCGGTATACGTACAGACAGCTCAATGAACGGGCAAACCAATTGGCGCGAACGTTACGGAGAAAAGGCATACAAGCGGATCAATTCGTTGCCATCCTCTCTCCGCATTGTATCGAGCTGGTTGTTGGAATTTTGGCTGTGCTGAAATCCGGCGGCGCATACGTGCCCATTGACCCTGAGTATCCGGAGGACCGGATCCATTATATGCTGAGGGATTCAAAAGCGAAGATTGTGTTGACACACCACAACCTGCAAGATCAATTACCTTATGATGGTGAAGTTGTGCTTTTGGATGAGGAAAACTCTTATCATGAAGACCGCTCAAATCTTGAATTATTCAGCAATGCGCATGATTTGGCCTACATGATCTATACGTCGGGTTCCACTGGAAATCCGAAAGGTGTACTCATTGAGCACCAGGGGCTGGCCAATTATATTTGGTGGGCGAAAGAAGTTTATGTGACAGGAGAGAAAACCAACTTCCCATTATACTCCTCTATTTCTTTTGACCTGACGGTGACTTCGATATTTACACCGCTGGTGACGGGAAATACCATCATTGTCTACGACGGAGAAGACAAAAACGCTGTGCTTTCTGCGATTATGCAGGACTCAAGAATCGACATAATCAAATTGACCCCGGCACATTTGCATGTAATCAAGGAGATGAATATAGCAGGCGGCACCACAATACGGAAAATGATTGTGGGCGGAGAAAATTTAAGCACCCGTCTGGCCAAAAGTGTCAGCGAGCAGTTTAAAGGCCGGCTGGACATTTTCAATGAATACGGGCCGACGGAAACTGTCGTCGGATGTATGATTTACCGTTACGACCCAAAACGGGACAACCGGGAATCTGTACCGATCGGCACTGCGGCTGCCAACACGGACATTTATGTGATGGATGCAAGCAGAAACCTGGTTCCGATCGGGGTAATCGGTGAAATGTATATCAGCGGACCCGGTGTTGCCAGAGGGTATTGGAATCGCCCAGATTTAACGGCAGAGAAGTTCATTGATAACCCGTATATCCCGGGAGCGAAGATGTACAAATCAGGGGACTTGGCTAAGCGATTGAGGGATGGAAATCTTGTATATGTGGGACGCATCGATGAACAAGTCAAAATCAGGGGACACCGAATCGAACTTGGTGAAATCGAAGCAGCGATGCATAACGTGGAAGCGGTGCAAAAAGCCGCTGTTACAGCCGAAGAAGCAGAAGACGGCTTAAAACAATTGTGCGCGTATTACGTAAGCGACAAACCTATAGCGGCTGGGCAGCTTAGGGAACAATTGTCATCGGAGCTCCCGGACTACATGGTTCCGTCCTATTTTGTCCGTCTTGAGCATATGCCATTAACGTCCAACGGGAAAATAAACCGTAAAGCACTGCCCGCACCCGAAGCAAGTCTGCAACAGACAGCTGAATATGTTCCGCCGGGCAATGAGGTGGAGTCCAAACTGACAGATTTATGGCAGGAAGTGCTCGGAATAAGCCGTGCGGGGATCAAACATAATTTCTTTGATCTCGGAGGAAATTCCATTCGCGCGGCGGCCTTAGCCGCCAGAATTCATAAAGAGCTGGATGTAAACCTGACGCTAAAAGACATATTCAAGTTTCCTACCATTGAACAATTGGCTGACAAGGCGTTACACATGAACAAAAATCGATATACACCGATCCCGGCCGCAAAGGAAATGTCCTATTATCCAGTTTCTTCAGCTCAAAGGCGAATGTATTTATTAAGTCACGCAGAGGGCGGCGAGCTGACTTACAATATGACGGGTGCCATGAGAGTGGAAGGGACGATTGATCCTGACCGGTTAAACGCCGCTTTCCAAAAATTAATCGAGCGTCATGAAGCTTTGCGGACCAGCTTTGAATTATATGAAGGCGAACCGGCACAGCGTATTCATCAGAACGTTGAATTTACAATAGAACGAATTCAAGCAAGCGAAGAAGAAGCGGACGATCGTGTGCTTGATTTTATCCAAGCGTTTGATTTAGCCAAACCGCCGCTGATGCGGGCCGCACTGATTGAACTAGAACCTGCGCGGCATGTGCTTGTGGTTGATATGCATCATGTCATTTCTGACGGCGTATCCGTCAACATTCTGATGAAAGATTTAAGCCGGCTCTACGAGGGGAACGAACCCGATCCGCTTTCTGTTCAATATAAAGACTATGCAGTTTGGCAGCAATCAGATATTCAGAAACGGAATATCAAGAGTCAGGAAGCGTACTGGCTGGATCAGTTTCGTGATGACATTCCTGTACTGGACATACCTGCGGATTACGAGCGGCCTGCCGTACGTGATTACGAAGGCGAATCCTTTGAATTTGTTATACCGGAACACTTGAAACAAGGCTTAAGCCAAATGGAAGAAAACACAGGAGCAACACTGTATATGATTTTATTGGCAGCCTATACGATTCTTTTATCCAAATACAGCGGACAAGAGGATATTGTCGTAGGAACGCCATCTGCTGGGCGGAATCATTTGGATGTGGAGTCGGTCGTGGGAATGTTCGTCAATACGTTAGTCATCCGCAATCAGCCGGCGGGCCGTAAAACATTTGATGCCTACTTAAACGAAGTAAAGGAAAACATGCTGAATGCCTATAAAAATCAAGACTACCCGTTAGAAGAATTGATTCAGCATTTACATCTTTCGAAAGATCCAAGCCGCAATCCTTTGTTCGATACGATGTTTGTGCTGCAAAATCTCGATCACGCTGAATTGACACTCGATTCCCTTCAGCTCAAGCCGTATCAGTTTCATCATCCGGTTGCCAAATTCGATTTGACCTTGTCGATTCAGGCGGACCAAGACAACTACCAAGGCCTGTTTGAATATTCGAAAAAACTGTTTAAGAAAAGCAGAATCGAGGCTTTATCAAACGACTACTTACACATTCTATCCGCGATTTTAGAACAACCAAGCATTCTAATTGAACATATCGGATTGAGCGGCAGCTATGAGGAACAAGAGAACATGCTTGATTCTATTCAATTGAACTTTTAGGGAAAAGCATATATTTATTTGTTTAAATTATACAAAATGAGGTGCTCCAATGTCGGTATTTAAAAATCAGGAAACGTACTGGGATAACCTGTTTGATGAAGATGACAGCCTAAGCGCATTCCCTTACTTTAAAGCAGCAGATAAGGCGCCATTGGCCCGTACCGGCTATCAGGAAAAATGCATCTGCCGTTCCTTATCTCCGAAAGTATCCCAAAGAATAATCACAATGTCTAATCATTCTGAAGTGGCAGCCTATTTGATTTTATTGGCAGGTATTGAATGCTTGTTGTATAAATATACGGATCGAACGCGGCTGATTCTTGGCATTCCAACGGTATCGAAGCAAAAAAGCAGCCAGTCAGCCGTTAACACCATTGTCCTTTTGAAAAATACGCTTTCAAGCCAGAGCACGTTTAAAACCGTATTCGAGCAACTGAAAGAAGCCGTTAATGATTCGCTGAAAAATCAAAACCTGCCGTTTCGAAAAATGGTTCAGCATCTGAACGTGCAATACAATGATGAGCGTATGCCGTTGATTCATACCGTCGTTTCACTTAACGAAATTCATTCCTTGCAATTTAAAGAAGATGCTGCAACCGATACACTGTTTCACTTTGATTTGGAGAACAACGGGATTCATTTGAAGCTTTTTTATAACGGCAATCTGTACAATGAGCGCTATATGGATCAAATTGTATCTCATTTGGATCAACTGCTGTCTGTGATCTTATTTCAGCCTCAAGCTGCGATCCATACGGCAGAGGTCATACCCGAAACGGAAAAACAGAAACTATTATTTGATTTTAATGACACCAGCGCAAATTATTCCGGGAGCAGAACCGTCTATCAGTTATTTGAAGAGCAAGCAGAAAGAACGCCTGATCATGCAGCCGTCAAGTTCAAAAACTGCCATTTGACATACAGGGAATTGAATGAACAGGCCTGCCGTTTGG
Organism: Bacillus sp. G16; assembly: GCF_021282335.1. Taxonomy (NCBI): domain Bacteria; kingdom Bacillati; phylum Bacillota; class Bacilli; order Caryophanales; family Bacillaceae; genus Bacillus; species Bacillus sp. G16. The sequence goes on from NZ_JAJSOZ010000013.1 coordinate 68,469, forward strand.
CAAGAACATTGCGTAACTGCGGAGTTCAAGCCGATACGTTAGTCGCCATTCTGGCTGATCGTTCATTAGAGATGATCGTGTCTATTATAGCCATTTGGAAGGCGGGGGGCGCTTATGTGCCCCTGGACCCTGAATATCCAAAAGAGCGGCTTCAATATTTGCTTCATGATGCGAATACAGATGTTCTCCTTGTTCAGCGTCATTTGAAAAACAGCCTCACCTTTGACGGACCGACGATCGATCTGAATGATGAAGCATCTTACCATGCCGATTGCTCATTGTTATCACCCATAGCGGAACACAACCATTTAGCCTATGTCATTTACACCTCGGGCACAACAGGAAAGCCGAAAGGGGTCATGGTTGAACACGGCGGCATTGTGAACTCGCTCCAGTGGAAAAAGGCGTTTTTTAAGCATTCTGCCAAGGATCGAGTGCTTGTCTTGTATCCCTATGTTTTTGATGCATTCATTTTAAATTTCTTCGGCCCGCTAATCTCGGGTGCAACCTTGCATCTTTTGCCGAATGAAGAGAATAAAGACCTTTTCGCCATTCAAAATGCCATGAAACAAGAGAGGATTACACATTTTTCAACTTCTCCCCGTCTTCTGAAAACGATGATCGAACAGATGAATGCAGAGGACTTCATTCATGTTCAGCATGTTGTTGTAGGCGGTGAGCAGCTGGAACTAGATACAGTTGAGAAGCTATATTCTCTGCAGCCTCACATTCGAATCAATAATGAATACGGACCGACAGAAAATAGCGTGGTATCTACATTTCACCCTGTCCATTCCGCTGATGAACAGATCACAATCGGCAAACCGGTGGCCAACCACCAAGCCTATATTTTAGGAGCGCACCATCAAATCCAGCCGATCGGCGTACCCGGAGAGCTGTATGTCGGAGGAGCCGGCGTGGCCCGCGGCTACCTCAATCAGCCTGAATTAACGGAAGAAAAGTTTGTTCAGCATTTGCTCCTCCCTGGTCAAAAGATGTATAAAACGGGTGACCTCGCCAGATGGCTGCCAGATGGAAGAATCGAATATTTAGGGCGAATCGATCTTCAAGTGAAAATTCGTGGCTACCGTATCGAGATCGGCGAGGTAGAGGCAGCCTTGTGCAATCTTGAAAAAGTTCGTGAAGCTGCAGTCGTTGCGCGGGAAGCCGAAGACGGAGCCAAGCAATTGTATGCCTATTATGTCGGCGAGCCTTCTTTGTCCGTTGCGCAGTTCAGAGACGATTTGTCCCGTAAACTGCCGGATTATATGATTCCCTCCTATTTTATCCATTTGGAACACATACCGCTCACTTCCAATGGGAAAATTGATTTGAAAGCTTTGCCTGCTGCCGAAGAAAAAACGCGGACGGATAACGAATACATAGCCCCGCGAAACTCAACAGAAGAACTGCTGGCGTCCATCTGGCAAGAAGTATTAGGGGCAGAGCGTATAGGAATTCTGGATAATTTCTTTGATTTTGGCGGAGATTCGATTAAATCAATTCAGGTGTCTTCGAGATTGTATCAGGCCGGTTACAAGGTGGATATGAAGCATCTGTTTAAATACCCCGTGATTGCTGAACTAAGTCAGTTTGTAGTGCCGCTCGGCAGAATGGCTGATCAAGAGGAAGTGAACGGCAGGACAAGTCTGACCCCGATTCAGCATTGGTTTTTTGAACAAAAAATGCCGAATGCACACCATTACAATCAGGCCGTCATGTTATATTCGGCGGAAGGCTTTAAAGAGGCTTCGCTTCGCCGGACGATGGAACGCATCGCCTCGCATCATGATGCCTTGAGGATGATTTTTGAAAAAACGCCGAATGGATATGCTCCGCGAATTACAGGCACGGATGAAAGTGAATTATACCATCTGGAAGTGATGAATTATAAAGAGGAAACAGATCCGGCTCAAGCAATTGCCGATAAAGCGAATGAGATTCAAAGCAGCATGGTATTAGAACAGGGGCCTTTGATGAAGCTTGGTTTGTTCCAATGTCCGGACGGAGATCATTTGCTGATTGCAATTCACCACTTGACGATTGACGGAGTATCCTGGCGAATTTTACTTGAGGATTTTGCAAGCGGTTATGAGCAGGCAGAGCGCGGACAAACGATCCGCCTCCCGCAAAAAACAGATTCATTTCCATTCTGGGCGAATCAATTGTCCAAGTATGCGGCGGAAACCGACATGGAACAGGAGATTGCTTATTGGACTGAGCTGTCAAGCATGAAACCGCAGCCATTGCCCAAGGACAACAACGGCAAAGGTTCGTTATTAAGAGACAGCGAAGAAGTGACGATTCAATGGACAAAAGAGGAAACAGAGCAATTATTAAAACAAGCGAATCGCGCCTACAACACGGAGATCAATGATCTGCTGCTGACTTCATTAGGACTCGCCGTTCACAGGTGGACTGGCATAAAAGACATTCTCGTGAATTTGGAAGGCCACGGGAGAGAACCGATTATTCCGGATGCAGATATTTCCCGGACGATAGGATGGTTTACAAGCCAGTACCCTGTCGTACTGAGGATGGAAGCCGGAAAAGATCTGTCGCAGCGGATTAAGATCGTCAAAGAAGGACTGCGCCGTATTCCTGATAAAGGAATGAATTACAGCATCATCAAATATGTATCCGGGCGTCCGGAAGCCGCCAGTCTGCAGCTGAATCCGGAAATATCGTTTAATTACTTGGGGCAATTTGACCAAGATCTGGAGCATCAAGCTTTACGCATATCGCCTTTTTCCACAGGGTTATCGATGAATGAAAACCAAGAGAGAACGGCCGTGCTTGATTTGAACGGCATGATTGCTGAAGGGAAATTATCGATAACACTGAGCTACAGCAACAAACAATACGAAAGATCGACTATGGCGCAATTTGCGCGAAAATTGAAAGAAAGTCTGCAAGAAGTCATTGCGCATTGCGTAAGCCGGCAGCAGACTACCCTGACGCCAAGTGACATTCTGTTAAAAGATATCACAATAGACGAACTGGAACAGCTCTTGGAGCAGACGCGTGAATGGGGCGAAGCAGAAAATATTTATCCATTAACACCGATGCAGAAGGGTATGCTGTTTCACAGCTTGTTTGACCCGAGTTCAGGTGCCTATTTTCAGCAAACGATGTTTGATCTGCATGGAGATCTGGATATTGACTCATTTTCGAAAAGCTTGGATGGCTTATCACAAAAATATGATATTTTCCGCACGAATTTTTACAGAGGCTGGAAAGATCAGCCGCTGCAAATCATATTCAGAACGAAAAAGATCGGTTTTGAATTCATTGACTTACGTGAGATGAAGGAATCACAAAAAGAAGAGATGATTCAGGAATATGCCAGAAGAGATAAGTTACAGGGGTTTGACTTAGAAAGAGGCGCGTTAATGCGGTTACTCATTCTTCGTACGGATGACGCGACATACCGTTTTATATGGAGTTTTCACCATATTTTGATGGACGGCTGGTGCCTGCCGCTGATTACAAAAGAAATATTCGAGCATTACTTTGCCTTGCTTCAGCAAAAGCAGCCTGAACAACCGTCGATTACTCCGTACAGTCAATACATTGAATGGCTCGGCCGGCAAGATGCAGAAGAGGCCATGCGTTATTGGGATCAGTATTTGGAGGGATATGAAGAGCAAACCATCCTCCCTAAGGATCACCATGTGGCGGAAGATGAGCGATACATTCCGGAGAAAGTGACATGTGAAATAAGCACCGACCTCACTTTGAAAATGAAGCAGACGGCCGGCAAACACCATGTTACGCTGAACACGCTGCTGCAGACGGCATGGGCGGTTTTGCTGCAGAAATATAACCGAAGCCGAGATGTTGTTTTTGGAAGTGTTGTATCCGGAAGACCGGCTGGAATTCCAAACGTGGAAACCATGATTGGCTTATTCATTAACACCATTCCCGTCCGGATCCGATGTGAAGCCGGGACAACGTTTACCGAACTTATGAAAGAAGCGCAGGAAAAAGCAGTAGCGTCTCAAAAATTTGAGACGTACCCGCTATACGATATTCAAGCACGTACAACGCAAAAGCAAGATTTAATTACACATTTAATGATTTTCGAAAATTATCCTGTAGATCAGTATATGGAAAGCATAGGCCGGCAAAACGGATCATCCATCACAATTTCCAACGTGCAAATGGAAGAACAGACCAACTATGATTTTCATTTGACCGTTGTACCGGGCGAAGCGATGAACATCTATTTTGAATACAATGCCAGTGTGTATGAACGCTCAAGTATAGAGCGGATTCGGGAACATTTCATGCAAATCTTGCATCAAGTCATGACAGATGCGGATATCCAGGTGGAGCAAGTGGAATTGTTAACGGAAGACGAAAAAAGAACCCTTCTTCATACTCTTAACGACACGGCTGCACCATTTCCGAAGACGCCGGTTTATCAATTATTTGAAAAACAATCGCAGCGTACGCCCGATCAAGCGGCCGTCATCGATAAGGACAGGGAGCTCACGTACGGAGAGCTCAATAAGCGGGCAAACCAACTGGCGCGAACGTTAAGAGCGAAGGGCGTACAGGCGGATCATCCTGTGGCTGTCATCAGCAGAAACAGTATCGAATCAGTAGTCGGGATCCTTGCCGTTTTAAAATCAGGCGGAGCCTACGTCCCTATAGATCCGGAATATCCGCAAGACCGCATCCGGTATATGCTGGATGACTCTCAAGCCGGAATCGTTTTGATGCAGCGAGATGTCAGGGAACAGCTTGCCTATGAAGGCGTCACGGTTTTACTGGATGATGAAAGCTCGTATCACCAAAATGACTCTGACCTTGCACCGATAAGTGATGCTAGCCATTTGGCATATGTCATTTATACGTCAGGTTCCACAGGCCGGCCAAAAGGCGTATTAATCGAGCACCGAGGCTTGACCAATTATATTTGGTGGGCGAAAGAGGTTTATCTAAAAGGCGAGAAAACCAACTTCCCGTTGTATTCGTCAATCTCTTTTGATCTAACGGTGACTTCTATTTTCACACCGCTTGTCACAGGCAATACGATCATCGTCTATGACGGAGAGGACAAAACAGCACTGCTTGCATCGATTGTGCAGGACCCGAGGGTGGATATCATTAAATTGACGCCGGCCCATTTACAGGTTTTGAAAGAAATGAATATCGCCGATAAAACGGCTGTCCGAAGAATAATTGTGGGCGGGGAGAATCTAAGCACCCGGTTAGCCCAAAGTATTCATAAACAGTTCGAAGGCCGAATTGAAATATGCAATGAGTACGGACCGACGGAAACCGTTGTCGGCTGCATGATTTACCGTTACGATGCCGTGAAGGACAGGCGGGAATCGGTACCGATTGGAACGGCTGCAGCAAACATGAGCATTTATGTGCTGGATGAGAATATGAAACCCGCGCCGGTCGGTGTCCCAGGAGAAATCTATATCAGCGGCGCCGGTGTGGCAAGAGGATATTTGAACCGGCCGGAATTGACGGCAGAGAAATTTGTCGATGATCCGTTTGAACCCGGAGCCAAGATGTATAAGACCGGAGATTTGGCGAAGTGGCTGGCTGACGGAAACATTGAATATGCGGGCAGAATGGATGAACAAGTGAAAATCAGAGGCTACCGTATCGAATTAGGCGAGATCGAGGCGGCACTGCATCAAGAAGAAGCGATCAAGGAAGCTGTTGTTACAGCTAGAGAAGATATCCACGGGTTTAAACAATTGTGTGCATATTACGTGAGCGGCGGGCAAATAACGGTTTCCCGGCTCCGGAAACAATTGTCTCATACTCTGGCAAGTTATATGATTCCGGCCTATTTTATCGAGCTGGATGAAATGCCTTTAACCTCCAACGGAAAAATAAACAGAAAAGGGCTGCCGGCTCCGGATTTCGGGCTGCAGGACAGAGCAGAGTATAAGGCTCCCCGAACAAAAGTGGAAGAAATATTAGTTTCCGCCTGGGAAGCTGTATTAGGTGCAGAGAACGTCAGTATTCTGGATAATTTCTTTGACCTTGGCGGAGATTCTATTAAATCAATCCAAGTGTCATCAAGATTAAAACAGAGCGGATACAAAATGGAAATCAAAGACTTGTTTCAATATGCAACGATTGCCGATTTGAGTCCGCATATCAAGCAGAATCTGCGTATAGCCGATCAAGGTGAAGTCAAAGGAAAAGTCAGCCTGACTCCTGTTCAGCATTGGTTCTTTGATCACATAACGATAGAACCGCATTATTATAATCAAGCCGTCATGCTGTATGCACCGGAAGGTTTTCGGGAAACGCCGCTTCGTCAAACCCTGCAAAAGCTTGCAGAACATCATGATGCGCTCCGCATGACATTCCAGCAGACGGAAAAGGGATACGAGGCACAGATTGCAGAGATTGCTCAAAGCGGGCTGTACCACCTTGAAGTCCTGAATCTGAAAGCAGAATCCGACCCGGGGCAGACAATTGAAGCCAAGGCTAATGAGATACAAGGCTGTATGCGTTTATGTGACGGGCCGTTAATGAAGGCCGGATTGTTTCAATGTGCAGATGGAGATCACTTGCTGATTGCCATCCATCATTTGATTGTAGACGGGGTTTCATGGCGCATTTTATTGGATGATATGGCTAATGGTTACAAACAAGCTGAGAACGGGCAAGTGATTCAACTGCCGCAAAAAACAGACTCTTTCCAATTATGGGCCAAGAGGCTTTCAGAATATGCGCAAAGTGAAACCATAAAACAAGAACAGGAATATTGGACAGAGATCGAACAAACCGATGTGAAACCGTTGCCTAAGGATTTTCATGAAACACATACGACCTCAAAGGACAGTCAAACGGAAACCGTGGAATGGACTATAGAAGAAACGGAGCTGTTATTAAAACAAGCGAATCGCGCTTATAACACTCAAATAAACGATTTGCTTTTAACCTCTCTGGGTCTTTCCATATCGCATTGGTCAGGACTTGAACAGATTCCGATACATTTAGAGGGACACGGAAGAGAACAGACGATTCAAGATATGGATATCTCCCGTACGGTTGGATGGTTCACAAGTCTGTATCCGGTTGTGCTTCACGCGCAGCCAGGCAAAGAAATCTCTGATTATATCAAGATGACCAAAGAAGGACTGCGCCAAATTCCGCATAAAGGGATCGGATATGGAATAGCAAGGTACTTAAGCGGGTCAATGCCATCAAAACTGAATCCGGAGATTAGTTTTAACTACCTGGGGCAGTTTGATCAAGATTTGCAGCAGCATGCGATTCAATTATCCTCCTACTCCTGCGGTTCAGACTCAAGCGGGAATCAAGCCAGACCGTATGTATTGAATATAAACGGAATGATAACCGAGGGCCGGCTGAGGATTGCGATCAGTTATAGCAGCAAACAGTACGCAAGAGAAACGATCAAGCGGCTATCGGAAACGATTCAAAGCCGCCTGCGGACAATCATTACGCATTGCGTTCATAAAGAACAATCGGAACTGACACCAAGCGATATTTTGTTAAAAGGCATGACCATTGATGAATTGGACCAGCTCCTCATTCAACTGCCGCATTCAGGTGAGATCGAAAACGTGTATCCGCTCACTCCGATGCAGAAAGGAATGCTCTTCCACAGCTTGCTGGATGAGGCCACAAGATCTTATTTTGAACAAGCATCGTTCGATTTGCAGGGAGAGTTAAAGATTGATTGGTTTAAAGCAAGCTTGGAACGATTATTTGAAAAATACGCCGTGCTCAGAACCCGTTTTTACAGCGGCTGGAACGATACTCCTTTACAAATCGTCTATAAAACACAAAAACCGCAAATTTATTTTGCAGATTTGCGTGACATAGAGGAGCACCGGCGTGAGGGTAAAATCGCTGCCTACCAAAGAGAGGACAAGGCAAAAGGATTTGACTTGACTCGGGATCCGCTGATGCGCATAGCGATTTTCCGTATGGAAGACCGCAAATATCATTTGATTTGGAGCTTTCATCATATTGTCATGGACGGCTGGTGCCTGCCACTTATCACGAAGGAAGTGTTTGAGCATTATAGCGCCTTGCAAGAAGGCAGGGAAACAGAACCACCATCTGCAGCTCCTTACAGCGACTATATCGAGTGGCTTGACCGCCAAGATCAGGGAGCTGCCAAACGGTACTGGAGCGAGTATCTTGAAGGGTATAAAGGTGAAACCAGGCTTCTTCATAAAACACCGCAGCATGAACAAAAAGAATACGCTTATGCCAATGTGATCTGCCAATTCGATCACGAACAGACAAAACAATTACAGCAGATCGCAAATCAGCATCAAGTGACATTAAATTCGTTGATCCAAACATTGTGGGGGGTTTTATTACAGAAATACAGCGGGTCCGGGGACGTTGTATTTGGCAGTGTCGTGTCCGGAAGGCCGGCGGAAATCCCCGGTGTGGAACAGATGATCGGCCTGTTCATCAATACCATTCCGGTTCGCATCCGCTGTGATGAGGACAGCTCTTTTGCTGAAGCGATGCAAATGGTTCAACAAAAGGCATTGACTTCCCAAGCATTCGATACCTATCCTTTATATGAAATTCAGACAAAAACAGAACAAAAGCAAAACCTGATTGACCATATCATGATCTTTGAAAACTATCCGATAGGACAACAAGTTGAACAGGCAGGCCATCATGATGCGGGACTGGACATCATGAATTTTCATATGCAAGAACACTCCCACTATGATTTGAATGTGGTTGTCATTCCTGGCGAAAAGCTTGCCATCCATTTCGGTTTTAATGAAAACGAATATGAAAAATCAGAAGTGGAGCGGCTCCGCGGGCATTTTGAACAGCTCATGCAGCAAGTATTGCAGCAACCGTCTGTCAAAATAGAAGAATTGGAGCTTCTGACTCAGCAAGAAAAAGAACATCTGCTCAGTCGTATTCAATCTAACGAGATGGATTACCCACGTGAACAAACGATTCATGAGTTGTTCGAGGAACAAGCGCATCGTACACCTGACCATGCGGCGGTTGTATTCGAGGGTAAACAATTAACCTACGGAGAACTGAACCGGCGATCCAATCAGCTAGCGCGAACCTTGCAGGCAAAAGGAGTGCAGGCGGATCAGCTTGTCGGCATTATGACTGAACGCTCTCTGGAAATGATTGTAGGCATTTTAGGGATTTTAAAAGCGGGCGGAGCATATTTGCCGATAGATCCTGATTCTCCGCCTGAACGCATCCGTTATATTTTAAGTGATTCGGGCATCAGCGTATTGCTTTATCGTGAGAAGCTGCAGAATAACATCGGCTTCCCAGAGACATATATCGATCTCATAGAGGAACATGCCTATCACGAAAAAGACAACGGCCTTGCGCTCTCTTGTCAGTCGAGTCAACTGGCCTATGCCATTTATACTTCCGGTACGACGGGCAAGCCTAAAGGCGCGTTAATTGAACATCGCCAGGTCATTCACCTGATTGAAGGACTTCGCCGCCAAGTTTATTCTGCCTATGATGCGGAGCTGAATGTAGCCATGCTTGCTCCATATTATTTTGATGCTTCTGTTCAGCAAATGTATGCTTCCTTGTTGTTAGGACATACCCTGTTTATTGCTCCAAAAGAGGTCGTGTCAGACGGTGCAGCATTATGCCGTTACTATCGGCAGCATTGCATTGACATAACGGACGGAACACCTGCCCACTTAAAGCTCTTGATAGCTGCAGGTGATTTGCAGGAAGTCCCGCTTCGGCACCTTTTAATCGGAGGAGAGGCTCTTTCCAAAACAACGGTAAATAAGCTCATGCGATTATTCGGCGATTATGGCGCTGCGCCTTCGATCACCAATGTATATGGGCCTACAGAAACTTGCGTAGACGCGTCCCTGTTCAACATAGAATGTTCTGCCGATGCTTGGGCACGCAGTCAAATTCATGTTCCTATAGGCAAGCCGTTAGGCAGCAACCGCATGTACATTCTTGATTCAAAAAAGCGGTTGCAGCCTGTGGGCGTTCAAGGCGAGCTGTATATTGCAGGGGACGGTGTCGGGCGGGGCTACTTGAACCTGCCGGAACTAACGGATGAAAAATTTGCTGCCGATCCGTTTGTCCCGACGGACCGAATGTATAGAACCGGTGATCTGGCCCGCCTTATGCCGGATGGAAATATTGAATTTATCGGCCGGATTGATCATCAGGTGAAAATTCACGGTTTTCGGATTGAACTCGGTGAAATCGAATCGGTAATGCTGAACGTTTCTGATATTCGAGAAGCCGCCGTAATTGCCCTTGAAGATAAATATGGAGAATATTACCTATGCGGATATTATGCTGCGGATAAGCCAATACAAATCAGTGAACTTCGCGAAAGTCTGGCCCGGCATTTACCGGGATATATGATACCGGCTCATTTTGTGCAGCTGGATAAGATACCGCTGACGCCAAACGGGAAGCTGAACCGTCAGTTATTACCGGTTCCGGTCAAAAAGCGGGACAGAGGCATAGAATACGTGCCGCCGCAGACTTCGGCAGAAATCCATCTGGCAGCAATTTGGCAGGATGTTCTCGGTTTAGAGCAGGTGGGGATCCGAGATAACTTCTTTGATATCGGCGGACACTCCCTGCGGGCAACGGCGCTCATTGCAAAGATACAAAAGCAATTGCATGTCCAAATTCCTTTGCGAAACGTGTTCCGTTTCCCAACCATTGAACAGCTCGCGCGGGAAATCACGACGATGGAGCAAACCGGGTATGCCGGGATTCCTGCAATTGAGAAAAGACCATATTATCCGGTATCTTCGGCGCAAAAACGATTGTACATTCTCAATCATCTGGAAGGCGGAGAACTCAGTTACAACATGCTAGGTCTGATGGCTGTCGAAGGTAAATTTGATCGTGATAAGCTGCAGCAAGCCTTCCTCGCACTGATTCAACGTCATGAATCTTTGCGCACCGGTTTTAAAATGGCCGGCGGAGAACCTGTTCAGTATGTCTTGGATCACGCAGAGTTTGAAGTAGAGTGGTATCAGGCAGAAGAAAATGATGCAGGCCTTTATATCCGCCAATTTATTCGCCCGTTTCATCTGGAGAAGCCGCCGCTGCTTCGTGTGGGGCTGATTGAACTTCAACCTGACCGCGGAATTCTGCTGTTTGATATGCATCACATTATTTCTGACGGAACATCTATGAGCGTATTGATTAAAGAATTTATTCGGATTTATGAAGGAGAGACATTACCGCCCCTGCGCATCCAGTACAAGGACTACGCAGTATGGCAGACCGGAGAAGCGCGGTTAAAACAGATCCAAAACCAAGAAGTCTATTGGTTAGAGCTGTACAGCGGCGACGTTCCTGTCCTTCATATACCTACCGATTATAAACGACCGTCGGCACGGGATTTTGCGGGAGCTACGATGCATTTCACGCTTGATAAGCAAAAAAGCGAAGGATTAAAGCAGCTCGCATCCCAAACCGAATCTACTTTATATATGGTGCTCCTTGCGTCTTATACCTTATTGCTTTCAAAATACAGCGGCCAGGAAGACATTATTGTTGGCAGCCCAATAGCGGGGAGACCGCATGCGGATTTGGAACCCATTATCGGAATGTTTGTAAATACACTGGCGATGAGAAATCACCCTGAAAAAGGGAAGACGTTCACTCAGTATCTGTCCGAGGTGAGGGAGAATGCTTTGAAAGCTTACGAGCATCAAGATTACCCTTTTGAAGCGCTGGTTGATCAACTGGATATTGCTAGAGATTTGAGCCGTAATCCGTTGTTTGACACCATGTTTGTGCTTCAAAACACGGAGCAGGAACAGTTAGATATAAATGACGTAACTTTCAAACCATACCCAAGCGAACATACGATGGCTAAATTTGATTTAACCTTAACGGCTGTGGAAGAAGACTCGGGTATTCATTTCACGATGGAATACTTGACGGCTCTGTTTAAACCGGAAACGATCGAACGTATGATGGGGCATTTTGTGCAGCTGATTGATTCGATTATCAAACAACCTGAGGCCGAGCTGGCTGATTTGGATATGATAACCCAAGAAGAGAAGAGTGAAATTCAGAAACTCTTTAACGATACTGCAACCGCAGAAAAACGTATTCCGCCAACGATTCATCAACTTTTTGAGCAGCAGGCTGAGCTTAACCCAGACCATGAAGCCGTCCTGTTTGAAAATCAGACTCTGACTTATCGTCAGCTGAATGAACGTTCCAATCAGCTGGCGCGCGTCCTTCAAGATAAGGGTGTAGGCACAGATCAGGTGGTTGCCGTTCTCACGGATCGCTCAGCAAATATGATGATCGGCATTTTAGCCATATTAAAGGCCGGCGGAGCATTTCTTCCTATCGATCCGGAACTTCCTGATGAACGGCGGGCTTTTTTGATGAAAGACAGCGGCGCCGGTGTGCTATTGACTAGTGCAGGTCATGCCATTCCGCCGCTCTTTGAAGGGGAAGTTCTTCTGCTTGACGATCCGTTACTATATCAAGGTGGGACAGATAATCTTCAACTTTCCTATTCGGAAAATGACTTAATGTACGTCATTTACACATCTGGTACAACAGGAAAGCCAAAAGGGGTTCAATTAGAACATAAAACGATGACGAATCTGTTCGCATATGAACGAGATCATACGCAGCTGCGTTTTGACAGAGTGCTGCAATTTGCTGCCATGAGCTTTGATGTCTGCTATCAAGAAATTTTCTCCGCGCTTTCAAGCGGAGGGACACTCTGTATCATCAGCAATGAGGCAAAACGGGAAATACGTCAGTTCAATGATTTTGTCAGAACGCACAGGGTACAAACAGCATTTCTTCCGACCGCGTTCCTTAAGCTCCTTGGCTCGGAGAAACACTATTTCGAACCGTTTGCCGAGTGCGTGGATCACATTATCGCTGCGGGAGAACAGCTCATCGTAACAAGTATACTGCGTGACATACTGGCGCGCCACCATGTCACTCTTCATAATCATTACGGTCCGTCGGAAACGCATGTCGTGACCATGTATACCGTTGATCCGGATATTGATCAGGAGCTTCAGCCGATCGGCAAACCGATTTCAAATACGGAGATTTTCATTTTAAATGAGGCCGGAACGCTTCAGCCTGTCGGGATCGTCGGTGAGCTTTGTATTTCCGGGGTTAGCTTAGCCAGAGGTTATCATAACAGGGAGTCTTTGACGCTCGAAACATTTGTTCCGCACCCATATGACAAGAAACAACGAATGTATAAAACAGGTGATCTGGCCCGTTACCTTCCCGACGGAAACATTGAATATGCGGGAAGGATGGACCATCAGGTCAAAATCCGCGGTTACCGGATTGAGCTCGGCGAGGTGGAAGCCGCTCTGCTAAGCATCGAGCATGTTCAGGTAGCCGTTGTCCTGTCAAAAGAAAATGCAGATGGACAAAACGATTTGTATGCCTATTTTACAGCGGAGCAATCATTGCCGATCAGTCAGCTAAAAGAAAAACTTGCTGATCAAATACCGGGCTACATGATTCCTTCATACTTCATCCAGCTGGAGGTACTGCCGTTAACCTCCAATGGAAAAGTAAATCGAAGAGCATTACCGATTCCTGAAGTCGGTTTGCAAACCGGGACTGACTACGTCGCTCCGCGGACGAGTATGGAAGAGAAGCTGGTATGCATCTGGCAAGACGTTTTGAAGGTAAAAGAAATAGGCGTGAAAGATAACTTTTTTGATCTGGGCGGCCACTCGTTACGGGGAATGACGCTCGTTGCCAAAATCCATAAGCAATTCAATAAAAGCATTTCATTAAGAGAAGTATTTCAATATCCGAAAGTTGAAGAAATGGCAAAGGCCATTGCTGAAGCTGAAGCCTGCGGACCGGATTATATTCCGGCTGCCAAAGAAAAAGATGTCTATCCTGTATCCTCCGTGCAGAAGATGGTTTACCTGTCAACACAGATCGAAGGCGGCGAACTTAGCTACAATATGCCGGGAATCCTTGCATTAGAAGGAAAAATCGATATGAATCGCTTACAAACCGCTTTCCAAAGACTGATCCAGCGTCATGAGTCGCTGCGCACCGGATTTGAAATGATCCGCGGAGAACTGGTGCAGGTGATCAAACCGCAAATGGAGTTCTCTATGGAAAGGTATAAGGCAGCACCTGACGAGGTTGAGGAACTTTTCCGCGCCTTCGTGCGGCCATTCGATCTCAGCCAGGCTCCATTACTTCGGGCTGGACTCATCGAGTTGGAACAAGACCGGCATATTTTTATGTTTGACATGCACCATATCATTACGGACGGCGCCTCCATGAATATTTTTGTCGAAGAACTGATTCAATTGTATGACGGCAGAGAGTTAGCTCCGCTCCGTATTCAATACAAAGACTTCACTGAATGGAAGCTGCAAAAAGAGCAAAGAGAACGAATCAAGAGGCAGGAAGAGTATTGGCTGGGTGTATTTCATGAGGAGCTTCCGTCATTCGAGCTGCCGAAAGATTTTGCGAGGCCGCCGGTGAGAAGCTTCGATGGGAAGCGGCACAATTTTGTGCTCGATAAGACTGTCATCCAAGGTGTAAAGCAGCTGGAAGAATTGACCGAATCGACCGCTTATATGATTTTGTTTTCGGCCTATTCCATACTGCTGGCTAAATATAGCGGCCAGGATGATATCGTCGTCGGTACACCTATTGCGGGGAGAATGCATGAAGATTTGCAACATATCATCGGAATGTTTGTAAATACATTAGCCATCCGTACCGCTCCGATGGTGGAAAAGACATTTATGGATTATATAACGGAAACAAAAGAAACAATGCTGAAGGCTTATGAAAATCAAGAGTATCCTTTTGAAGAATTAGTTGAAAAACTGGGTGTGAAACGGGACTTAAGCCGCAATCCATTGTTCGATACGATGTTTGTCATGCAAAATACGGAACAAACGGATATTGAGGTAGACTCTCTCGCCGTCAGACCTTATGAACAAACAAATACGGCTGCCAAGTTTGATTTACAGCTGACCTTTGTAATAGACCAGGATGAGATACAAGGCAGCTTTGATTACTGCACGAAGCTATTTAAAAAGAAAACCATATCTGTATTGGCCAAGGATTACGTCATGATCCTCTCGGCGATTTTACGAAATCCATCCATTCCTTTAAGAGAAATTCAATTAAGCGAAAAAGTAAACAAAAGTAAACACCTCGCAAGCACAATCGAATTGGATTTCTAATAATGGCCGGCGCGGCTGTCCCGGCACGAATGCCGCGGCTGCCGCAAGCCGCCTTCAAAACAGGAATGAAACCAACTGGAGGGATATGAATGTCAGAATTCAAACAACAGGAGTTGTTCTGGGGCCGCATGTTTCACGCGGAAGACCGTCCCAGTGCATTCCCTTCGTTTCAAGTGTCCGACTCAACATTAAAGCGTGATGTATCGAGTGCATCTGACTGTATTCACAGTTCATTGAGTTCAGATGTATCACGGCGCATCCTGACCATGACGAATCAAACGCCAATGGCCGTCTATCTGGTTCTCCTGATCGGAATTGAGTCCCTATTGTACAAATACACGGGGGAAGAGGGTGTAATTACAGGGGTTCCAACCTTTGAAGACGAAACTGATGAAGATCTTCGTTTAGATCAACTCATGTTAATCAAACAAAATATAAATGCCGACAGTACGTTTAAATCTATATTCCATGAACTGAAACATACGCTGGACGAAGCGATCCTATATCAGGACGTTCCCTTTGATAAAATGGCCGGACAGCTGCGACTGAACTACAATACAAATCATTTGCCGATCATCCATACGGTTGTTTCATTAGAGCAAATTCATTCTGAGCGTTTCATAGAAACGGCTGCTTCAGATGCCTTATTTCAGTTTGCTATGGAGGAAGACTCGATTGATGTAAAGTTATTTTTTAATGAACAAGCCTATGACCGTCAGTATATGATGCAGGTAATCGGGCATTTAAACCGTCTATTTTCTATCATGTTATTTCAGCCGGACCTCACTCTCGGCCAAGTAAATATTTTGTCTGAAGCGGAGACAAATACATTTCTCGTTGACTATCATCATACGAAAACTGAATATCCGCGAGATAAGACGATCTATCAGTTATTCGAAGAACAGATGAAACGAACACCCGATCAAGTAGCCATTATTTGCGGAGAAAAACAATTCACGTATCGTCAGCTCAATGAACGTGCCAATCAATTAGCCCGAACGTTGAGAGCCAAGGGCATGCGGACGGATCGGCTCGCAGCCATCATCAGCGATCATAACATCGAGGTGGTAGTTGGAATACTGGCCGTATTAAAAGCGGGCGGTGCCTATGTGCCAATTGATCCGGATTATCCGAAGCATCGCATACAGTATATAGTAGATGACTCCCAAGCTGATATCGTCTTGACGCAGAGCCATCTCCGAAAGCAATTGGAACTTACGGGCACAATGGTTTTCATCGATGAGGAAAGTTCTTACCACGAAGACGGCTCTGACCTTGAACCGATCAGCAGTATGAAGGATTTGGCCTATGTCATCTATACGTCGGGTTCCACAGGCAAGCCTAAAGGTGTGGCAATTGAGCATCAAGGCTTAACCAATTATATTTGGTGGGCCCGCAGGGTATATGTCAAAGGAGAAAAAACCAACTTTCCGCTATACTCGTCCATCGCTTTTGATCTGACGGTAACGTCTGTTTTTACTCCGCTTATTACCGGCAATGCCATTATTGTCTACGGAGGAGAAAACAGGGCGGCCTTGCTTTATTCCATTGTGCAGGATCCGAGGGTGGATATTATCAAATTAACCCCGGCTCATTTGCAGTTATTAAAAGAAATGAACATCTCTCCTGAGTGCACCATTCGGAAATTAATTGTTGGCGGCGACAATTTAAGCACGCGTCTCGCCCAAAATATCAGCGGACAATTCGGCGGCAGAATCGAAATCTTTAACGAATACGGCCCTACAGAGACAGTCGTCGGCTGTATGATTTATTCCTTTGATCCGCAAAACGACAGACGGGAATCAGTGCCGATCGGAACCGCTGCGGACAATATGAACATTTATGTACTGGATAAGAGCATGAAGCCGGTGCCAATCGGCGTCCCGGGAGAAATTTATATCAGCGGGGACGGCATTGCCAGAGGTTATTTGAACCGGCCGGAATTAACGGCGGAAAGGTTTCTGCGGCATCCCTTTGTACCGGAGGGGAAAATGTACCGGACGGGAGACTTGGCCAGGCGGCTGCCGGACGGTAATATCGAATACCTCGGAAGGATCGACCACCAGGTGAAAATCCGCGGTTACCGCATTGAAATCGGTGAAGTCGAAGCCGCATTTTTTCATATACCGCCGATTCAAGAAGCCCTCGTTATTGCACAAGAAACCAACGGGGAAACATCTTTGTGCGCCTATTATACGGCACAGCATTCTTTAACCGCAGGTGAGATCCGGGAACATCTGTCCCGGCAGCTTCCGGACTATATGATACCTGCTTATTTCGTACAGCTGAAAGCGATGCCGCTTACTTCCAACGGAAAAATAGATCGTCAGGCACTGCCTGTTCCAACAGGAAATCTCACGGGCAATACCTATACAGCTCCGCGGACAGAACTGGAAAAAATCCTAGCCGGAGTGTGGGAGTCGGTATTAGGCGCAGAACGCGTCGGAATCGACGATCATTTCTTTGAGCTGGGGGGAGATTCAATTAAGTCGATTCAAGTGACATCAAGCTTATATCAATCAGGGTATAAGCTTGACATCAAACACTTGTTCAAGCATCCGACGATCGCTGGGGTTGTTCCTTTTGCAGAGCCGGTCATCCGAATCGCTGAACAAGGAGAAATTAAAGGCCGGTCGCTTCTGACACCGATTCAGCATTGGTTTTTCGCCCAGCAATATCAGGATTTGCATCATTATAACCAATCCATCATGCTTTGTTGGAAAGAGAAATTGGATGAATCGAAGCTTCGCAAAGTCATGAAGAAGATTGCTGAGCATCACGATGCTTTACGTATGGTTTATGTTCCGACAGAACATGGATACCAAGCCCGAAACCGGGGGATCGATGAAGGAGATTTATTCAGCCTTGAAG
Source organism: Bacillus sp. G16 (assembly GCF_021282335.1). Taxonomy (NCBI): domain Bacteria; kingdom Bacillati; phylum Bacillota; class Bacilli; order Caryophanales; family Bacillaceae; genus Bacillus; species Bacillus sp. G16. The sequence continues at coordinate 86,531 of NZ_JAJSOZ010000013.1, forward strand.
TGTTCTCCTTACTTGGAGAAAACAACCCTGCCCAAACGATAGAAACGATCTCCAATGACATTCAGCAATCCATCCATTTAGCCGAAGGTCCGCTCATGAAACTGGGATTGTTTCAATGTCAGGATGGAGATCATTTGCTAATTGCGATTCATCATTTGGTCGTCGATGGCGTATCGTGGAGGATTTTACTTGAGGATATTGCAACAGCTTATGAGCAGCTTCAAAACGGCGAAGCGATCCGGCTTCCGAAGAAGACAGACTCATACCTTTTATGGGCTGAACAATTGAAACGTTATGCAGAAAGTCAGGAATTCCAAGCAGAAAATCAATACTGGTTCGGGCAGAAACATAACCCGCAACATACATTGCCAAAGGACAAAGAACAGGAGACCGGTCTGGCCGAAGACCGGGAAACGATCATCGTCCAATGGACGGCGGAAGAAACCGAATCTTTATTAAAAAAATCTAACCGGGCCTATACAACTGACATTAACGATTTATTGCTGACCGGACTTGGAACGGCTATTCATCGTTGGACCGGTTATGAAGACATTCTCATTCATCTGGAAGGACACGGCAGAGAATCTATTTTTCAAGACCTTGATATTTCACGTACGGTGGGATGGTTCACAAGCCTATACCCGGTTTCGCTCCAAATTAAGGCAGACCAGGATATCTCGCAGCGGATTAAAACAGTGAAAGAAAATTTGCGTAAGATCCCCCAAAAAGGAATAGGTTATGGCCTGATTAAGTATTTGTCCGATCACCCGAAGGCTTCCGAATTTACCGGACAGCCGGAAATCAGTTTCAATTATTTGGGTCAATTTGATCAAGATTTCCGAAACGGCAGGATGGAGGTATCTCCGTACTCAAGCGGGAAAACAGTCAGTGACAAGCGCCCCATAACCTATGCACTTGATATCAATGGCATGATTTCAAACGGTCAATTGTCGTTGGCAATCAGTTATTGCGGTAAACAATATCAAAGAGAAACAATGGAAGCCTGTGCCGATCTCTTAAAAAGCAGTTTGCAGCAAGTCATCGAACATTGTGATGCTCAAGATCAAATTCACCTGACGCCAAGCGATATTTCATTAAAAGATATAACGATCGGTGAACTAGATCAATTTGTGCAACAAATACATCACCTTGGTGAAATTGAAAATATATACCCATTAACCCCTATGCAGAAAGGAATGTTGTTCCATAGCTTGATCGATTCGGCTTCCGAAGCTTACTTTGAACAAGCCGCTTTTGATCTGAAAGGTTTCTTGGATATCGAGGCATTTAGGATGAGTTTGGCGCAGCTGGCCGAAAGATATGACATTCTTCGAACTCTTTTTTATACAGAATGGAAAGATCAGCCTTTGCAGATTGTATTCCGGCAAAAGCCGATTGAAACGGTCGTTGAAGATATTCGCAGCATGAACAGTCATCAACGCAGCGAGTTTATTGCCGATTTTGCGAGAAGAGATAAGGGGCGAGGATTCAATCTCACCCGAGATGCTTTAATGCGCGTATCGATCCTGCGGACTGAGGAAGACCGAGCGCGGTTGATATGGAGCTTTCATCATATTTTAATGGATGGCTGGTGTTTGCCTCTTGTTACGAAAGAAGTGTTTGAAACCTATTATGCGATTCTTGAGCGGAGGCAGCCGAAGCGGGGAGCCGTCACTCCATACAGCCGATATATCGAATGGCTGGATAAAAAAGATCACAAGCAGGCAGCAGCCTATTGGCGTAATTATTTGGAAGGCTATGAAGGGCAAACTGTGTTGTTACAAGAACAATCCTCCAACCAGCCGAAAGGATACGAAAAAGGAGAGCATGCGTTTCGTTTAGGAAAGCAGCTCACAGACGAGATCAAACGGGCCGCAAGCCACCATCAAGTCACCCTCAATACATGGATACAAACCGCATGGGGCTTATTGCTGCAAAGATATAACGGGAGTCAGGATGTCGTTTTCGGCACTGTCGTATCCGGCCGGCCGGCAGAAATCCCGGGAATTGAAACTATGGTCGGTTTATTTATCAATACCATTCCCGTACGTATTCATACGCAACCTGAAATGACAGCTGCACAAGTATTGAAAATGAACCAGGAGCGGGCACTGGCTTCTCAAGCATACGATACATTTCCGTTGTATGAAATTCAGGCTCAAACTGAGCAAAAGCAGCAGTTGATCAATCATATTATGGTATTTGAGAATTACCCGGTCGAGAAACAAATAGAACATATGAAGCAGGATGACAAAGCATTAGACATTATCGATTTTCATATGGAAGAACATACCCATTACGATTTTACTTTTATAGTTATGCCGGCCGGAGAAATTGAAATTCGTTTTGTATACAATCGTGATGTTTATGATCAAGCATGTGTCGAACGGATGCAGGCGCATTTCATGCAAATCATTAAGCAAATGGCGGACGATCAGGAAACTCGCGTCCAAGAACTGAATATAGTAACAACGGATGAACGATCGCTCCTGATAGACAAGTTTAACGATACGGCGGCCGAGTATCCAAAGAAAAAGACGATTCATCAATTGTTTGAGGAACAAGCGGAGCGAACGCCGGAGCAAGTGGCGATTGTTTTTGAAGATCAGAAGCTGACGTATCGGGCATTAAATGAACGCGCTAATCAGTTGGCCCGAACCTTGGTCGCCAAAGGACTTCAGGCTGAGCAGCTTGTTGGCATTATGGCGGAACGTTCACCGGAAATGGTGTTAGGCATCCTCGCTATTTTGAAAGCGGGAGGAGTTTATGTACCGGTCGATCCGGAATATCCGGAAGAACGCATCCATTATATGCTTGAAGATTCTAACGTCTCTATATTATTATTGCAAAATCATCTTCTAAAATGTACCGCTTATCAAAGTCATGCTGTCTTCCTTGACGATCCGTCATCATACGACGCCGAAGCATCCAATCTCAATCTAAGGACAGCGCCAAATCAATTAGCCTACGTCATCTATACATCAGGAACAACGGGGAATCCGAAAGGAACACTCATTGAACATAAAAATGTGGTCCGTCTATTATTTAATAACAAAAACCTTTTTGATTTTAACGCATCGGACACATGGACTTTGTTCCATTCCTTCTGCTTTGATTTTTCAGTGTGGGAAATGTACGGAGCGCTGCTGTATGGGGGCAAATTAGTGATTGTTCCGAAACAAACAGCAAAAAACCCCGAAAGGTATTTGCAATTGTTAAAGTCGGAAGCAGTGACAATTTTAAATCAAACGCCAAGTTATTTCTACCAACTGATGCAGGAGGAGAGAGCATATTCCGAATCCAATTTAAACATCCGAAAAATCATATTTGGCGGAGAGGCGTTAAATCCATCCTTCTTGAAAGACTGGAAGATTAAATATCCTTTAACGCAATTAATCAATATGTACGGCATCACGGAAACCACCGTTCATGTCACATATAAAGAAATCACGGAACGAGAAATCGGCGAAGGCAGAAGCAACATCGGACAACCTATTCCTACCCTGCAAGCGTATATTTTGGACGAATATCAACGCATTCAGGTAATGGGCATACCGGGAGAGCTCTATGTTGCAGGAGAGGGACTGGCTAGAGGATATTTGAACCGCCCGGAATTAACGGCAGAGAAATTTGTTGAACACCCATTTGCCCCAGGCGAAAAAATGTACAAAACGGGAGATGTCGCCCGATGGCTGCCTGACGGCAATATCGAGTATTTGGGAAGAATTGATCATCAGGTGAAAATCCGGGGCTACCGGATTGAACTCGGCGAGATCGAAACAGCTTTATTGCAACTGGAATCTGTCAAAGAAGCGGTCGTCATCGCGATTGAAGAAGAGGGCTCCAAGCAGCTGTGCGCCTACTTGACAGGAGACGAATCATTCAATACGGCGCAGCTGAAGCGGCATTTGCTGAACAAACTGCCCGCGTATATGATTCCAGCCTATTTTGTACAAGTAGAGAAGATGCCGATAACCGCTAATGGAAAAATCGACTGGAAAGCTTTGCCGGCTCCTAAGGGAAATAGGCTCACCGGAACCGAATACGCAGCACCCGAAACGTTAATTGAAAAGCAGCTGGCCGAGATATGGAAGAACATTTTAGCTCTCAGTGACCCGGGGGTTAAAGATAATTTCTTTGACGTTGGCGGCCATTCGCTCAAAGTTTTGCAAGTTATTCATCAAATTAACGCCAGTATGGGAATCAAAATGCATTATCAAGCCGTATACGATTTTCCGACCATTGAAGCAATGGCACGCGCCATTCAAGCAGCGGTGTTCGGGTCCAAGACGGATAACGTATTCGTCAAGATGAATCAGAACGGTTCAATCCCTGTGTTCTGTTTCCCGCCTTTAATCGGGTATGGGCTGGTTTATAATGAAATGGCAAAAAGACTTGATGGCAGCTGCACCGTCTATGCCGCTGATTTCTTGGAAGAGCCGTCTTATGAGAAAGAGATCGTTGACCAGTATGCAGAAAGCATAATAGGCATTCAAGAAAAAGGGCCTTATGTTTTGCTTGGTTATTCTTCGGGCTCTAATTTGGCTTTTGAGGTTGCTAAAGCCTTGGAGAAGCGTGGACGCGTCGTATCAGACATTATGATGCTGGATTCTAAAATAGCCGTTTCTGTGACTTATTTATCGGAAGAGGAAACTGAAGAGATCATCCATCTGAATCTGGATATCATTCCGGATTATTATAGAGAATTATTAACCATTCCTTCGATTAAGGATAAAATCAGAAGCTACCTTGCGTACCACAATGAACTGATCAATTCCGGCGCCGTCAACGCCAACATACATCATTTGGTGTGTGGCGATTTGACTGATAGAGGATGGACGCAATCAACTGCACAGCATTACCTTGAGTACAAATTAAAAGGAGACCATGTGACAATCTTTGAACCTCATAATATCGAAGAAAATGTGGATACAATTCAATCTATTATCAAAAGAATTGAAGAACGGCATCATCAAGGACTTGTTCTTGATGAACAACTGTCAATGGGATCGTTTGCAGGAGACACAAAGTTTAACAAAATGTAAATGATCTAGTGCAAAATGCCGCTGCTGGCAGTCAGCGGCATTTTTTATTAAAAAAGTGCGAGTAATACTCATGTGTTTGCTACGGTTTACTCTAGAAATACTCCATTTTATGTGTTCTTCTTGACCAGTCATCAAATGTTAAAAAGAAACTCCTCCATTTTAAGGAAAAAGGAGGATGTTAAGTTATGCGTAAAAAGTGTAGCGTATGTTTATGGGTTCTTGCTTTATTATTGAGTTGCTTATCTGGGAAGTCTGCGTATGCTGCCACCAGTACTACAATTGCAAAACATATTTTGAATAGGATATTCGCCATAACGTATTTTTCCAATACCGTACAAGACATATGAAGGAGAGGAAAAAATGATATCATGCGTAAAAAAAACAATTTGTGTATTATTGGTATGTTTCACTATGCTGTCAGTAATGTTAACCGGTCCATGCGCTACTGAAGTTTTGGCAGCAAGTGATGTAACAGTTAATGTATCTGCAGAAAAACAAGTGATTCGCGGATTTGGAGGAATGAACCACCCGGCTTGGATTGGGGATTTGACAGCAGCTCAAAGAGAAACCGCTTTTGGCAATGGACAGAATCAATTAGGTTTTTCAATCTTAAGAATTCATATAGATGAAAATAGAAATAATTGGTACAGAGAAGTGGAGACTGCAAAGAGTGCGATCAAACATGGAGCAATCGTTTTTGCTTCTCCCTGGAATCCTCCAAGTGATATGGTTGAGACCTTTAACCGTAATGGTGATACATCGGCTAAACGGCTGAAATACGATAAATACGCCGCATATGCGCAGCATCTTAACGATTTTGTTACCTTCATGAAGAATAATGGTGTGAATCTTTACGCGATTTCGGTCCAAAACGAGCCTGATTACGCTCACGAGTGGACGTGGTGGACGCCGCAAGAAATACTTCGCTTTATGAGAGAAAACGCCGGCTCGATCAATGCCCGCGTCATTGCGCCTGAGTCATTTCAATACTTGAAGAATTTGTCGGACCCGATTTTGAACGATCCGCAGGCTCTTGCCAATATGGATATTCTCGGAACCCACCTGTACGGCACTCAGGTCAGTCATTTCCCTTATCCTCTTTTCAAACAAAAAGGAGCGGGGAAGGACCTTTGGATGACGGAAGTATACTATCCGAACAGTGATAACAACTCGGCGGATCGATGGCCCGAGGCGTTGGATGTTTCACATCATATTCACAATTCAATGGTAGAGGGAGATTTTCAAGCTTATGTCTGGTGGTATATCCGAAGATCATATGGTCCTATGAAAGAAGATGGTACGATCAGCAAACGTGGTTACAATATGGCTCATTTCTCGAAGTTTGTGCGTCCCGGCTATGTAAGGATTGATGCAACGAAAAATCCTAATGCGAACGTTTACGTGTCAGCCTATAAAGGTGACAACAAGGTCGTTATTGTTGCCATTAACAAAAGCAGCACAGGTGTAAACCAAAACTTTGTTTTGCAGAATGGATCTGCTTCTCAGGTATCTAGATGGATCACGAGCAGCAGCAGCAATCTACAACCTGGAACGAATCTCAACGTAACGGGCAATCATTTTTGGGCCCATCTTCCAGCTCAAAGCGTGACAACATTTGTCGCAAATCGTTAAGGGTACCTAAGGCACGTAACTCATTTTTCTATAGAATGTCTGAATTTGCGATTTTCTGATAGGGAAATCGCTTTTTTTATATCTTTCATCGTTTTGAAGCTGCATGCTTATTGTCATTTTAAATGCGGAAGGCATCAGCTTGTCAAGGAGATATAAATTAGGGGGAGAAGAAGGATGTACAAACAGCAAAGCTTATATCTCTAGCTTTTTTAGTTTACATAATATATATTCTAGGAAGTAAACAAAATAAATGAATTTCTGTCTCAATATCAAAGTATACTTAAGTTAGTGAGACAGAAAATGAAATTTTACAGTTGAATCTCTAATCAAAAAAATGGCGTAGTCAATCCATAATAAACCGCTTCTAAATCTTCCAGCGTCATATCGCCATATGCGCATTTGATAACCGAGTCCGCAAACACATCGTAGTCATAATCTGTAGAAAAACCTTGCTGCAGCTGTTTTTCGTAAACTTCGATCTGTTCTTTTTGATTTTGGATGTCTTTTTCCTTACCTGGATAGTCCGGACCATTGATCACATCATTCATTTCTTTGAACAGCACCATATACTGTTTCAATGTTTCATGCACAATGTAAACCTCCTTATTTGCTCTATAAGATGATGAAAACGGACATCATTATTGCTGATGTCCGTCAAAAGCATAACTATTTGGGTTCTGTACCCCAAATCAGTTTTCCGTGCTTATATAATGTGATTTTTTTCGTTGTTTTAAACGTATTGGATTGGAAAAAGGAATAATCCCCGCTTTGTGCATAATTGCTCCAGTCATCATTATGAAGACGAAGCTGAACGTCCCCGGTGCTTGCTCCCGGTGACAGCGTTCCGTTTTTAAAACCTAGTTCCAGATAGGCATCTGCGCCTTGCTTAGGTTTATGTAACATCATAAACTTGTGTGTCACATTGCTGCATCCGATCTGCGCGTAGTCACAGTCATAGTTTTGGCCTTTGTTTTTCGCGTTATACCAGTAACGGACAGTGACATCTTTTAAATCAACCGTGGTATTTCCGTTATTTTCCATGTGAATCTGCGGGCGGATTTGGTTGCCGTTCACACTTCCATCACCTGCTCTGTATTGCACAGAGATACTGTTTTTCTGTGTCGGTTTATCTTGTGTTGGCGTTTCAGGACTGTCCTTTGTCGAATCTTTGGTGCCGAGAATGTTTTCTCTTACGAATGTTCCTGAAGCGGATAAATCGGATAACGGCCAGCCGCCTGTTTTAGATGCTCCCGGCTTTAAAGCTGAAGACGATTCCTGCTTATCAGAAAGATTCCAGTTCACCCAGCTGATATTCTTGCTGTTGAGATAATTCAGCCATTCCCGCGACTGGTCAAGAAATACTCCGCCATTTCCGGAAGCATCACTTGTCCCCCATTCCGTCACAAAAATAGGCGCTCCTTTGCTGAGGGCATAGTTTGCTTTATCCCGTAAAAACTGGCCATGTGTGCCGGCATAAAAATGAAGCGCGTACATGACATTTGCATCTTTCAGCTGGTCATCGGCAGCATCATTCACATCCTGGCTCCATGTACCGGTTCCGACAATGATGATGTTGTCTGGATCATTTTTACGGATAACGGAAATCACTTCTTCCGCATACGGTTTAATATCACGCTTCCAGTTCACATCACCGTTAGGTTCATTCGCAATTTCATAAATGACATTTGGCGTGTTTCCGTAAAGGCTTGACATTTCCTTGAAGAATTCTTTTGCCTTCTCTTTATTTTGGTTTGGATTGCCGTCATTTAAGATATGCCAGTCAATGATGACATATATCCCAAGCTCTTTTGCCGCTTCAACTGCTTCTTTCACTTTGTTTTTCACAGACGGATTATCAATATAACCGCCGTCTGCCGTATACATTGCCGCACGGAAAACCGTAATGTCCCAATCGTCTCTCAGCCATTTCAAGCTGTCTTTATTGACAAAGTCGCCAAACCATTGCAATCCGTGTGAACTGATCCCCTTCAGCTGTACCTCTTTGCCGTCTTGATTGACTAGCTGTGTACCTTTTATGCTAAGCTGGCCATTTATGGATACTGGCGTTTTTGCCTCTGCTGCAGATGCTTCTGGAGCCGCCAAACCGCCGGTTGCTAATAATGCAATGAATAAACATACGATTAAGATAGAGACTGAACGTTTCATATATGATATTTTCTCCTCCTTTAAATTATATAAAATATGCCTAGTAACTCACCGCTCTCCCTCCCTTTCGCTTTTTAGCACGGACTCATTGTAAAAATCTTTCTCACGATTGTCTATCAACCTAATTTCTTGTTTTTAGACGGCTTAAAAGCCTGTCTATTTGCTCTTTTTGTCTTATCTCAGATACAGCTGACACATGCGGAACCAAAGATAAAAGTGTTTAACCAGGACTTTACACGTTATTTTTTTATGAAATCAAAACATTCCGCTTCTTTTGGACAAATAAAAAGCTGCATTCAATGAATTGAATGCAGCCGTGTTCTTATGCTTCTTGTTTCTCATCTTCCCAAGTTTCAGCGTTTTTCAGACCCGGGATGTTTTTCGCTTTGAATACAGGATCTAATCCTTGCTTACGCTGTTTCGCGTAATCTTTATACACTTTATAAGCAACGTTTGACAGCAGCGCAATAACAATTAAATTAATCAACGCCATGATACCCATAAAGAGGTCCGCCATATCCCAAACGATTTGGAAGCCTGATAAAGATCCATAGACAACCATCGCAATAACAGCGATACGGTAAATATTCAGCCATGTTTTGCTTGTTTTAATAAATTCAATGTTTGTCTCGCCATAATAATAGTTCCCGACAACTGAACTGAATGCAAACAAGAACATTGCGACTGCGATGAAGCTAGGCGCCCAGCCTCCAATATGATGATTAAGGGCAGCCTGCGTTACTTGGATACCATCACCTTTTGGTGTTACACTATACAGCAAAATAATGAACGCTGTGGACGTACATACGATAAATGTATCGAAAAATACGCCTAATGTTTGAATAAAGCCTTGCTTTGCCGGATGCGATACATGAGCCGTCGCAGCCGCGTTCGGAGCGCTTCCCATTCCTGCTTCGTTCGAGAAAAGTCCGCGCTGAGCACCGATAACGATGATGCCTCCCAATCCGCCGCCGACGATTTGCTCAATACCGAAAGCATTTTTAACAATTGTTGCGATAATGCCAGGGAATGCCGTTATATTGGTAATAACGACAAACAAAGCAATGAGGATATAAATGCCTGCCATAACCGGCACAATTAGCTGTGATACAGCTACAACACGTTTCAAACCGCCAAAAATGATAAACGCAGTTAAAGCTGCCAGAACGATGGCTACAACTATTTTGTTTACATGGAATGCGCCATCCAACGCCCCTGCAATTGTATTCGTTTGAACAGCGTTAAAGATTAAACCGAATGAGACCGTAATTAAGACAGCAAAAACAACGCCAAGCCATCTGACCCCAAGACCCTTTTGGATATAGTAGGCTGGTCCACCGCGGAAGTTATCTCCGTCCTTCACTTTATAAAGCTGCGCTAACGTACTCTCAACAAAACTTGAAGCCATCCCTACAGCAGCTACAACCCACATCCAAAATACAGCGCCCGGTCCGCCTGTCGCAATTGCTAAGGCTACACCAGTCAAATTCCCTGTGCCGACTCGGGATGCGGCCGAAATAAAGAATGCCTGCATAGATGAGACACCTTTATTTCCTTCTGGTTTCTCCCCTACTATTCTGAACATTTCAATAAAGTAACGGAATTGGATAAAACCAAAACGTATGGTAAAAAACAATCCAAGCCCTATTAAAATATAAAATAGGTAATTCCAGATGAAATCACTTGGAATATTAATTAAACTGTTGAAAAATGACCCCATATTTACCTCCCGTTTTCATCAATTCATGGTGAATTCAAATTTGATGTTAGATTTTTTAACATAACGAGTCTTATTATATCACAATATGTCGAATTAGGAAGTTTTTTCGTGAAGATTATTGTTCTAGATTGAAGTTCACGCCTTCGGTCTCTCTCTATTATTTTCCTATGAATAGAAATATTTCTTATAAGCTTGTAT
>NZ_JAJSOZ010000014.1:0-88493 GCF_021282335.1 Bacillus sp. G16
ACTTATATTCATACATGACTGTATAATCCTCCAGAAATTTATTGGAATTGTTACCTTGTTTTTCTATTATGATAAACTTGAATCCACAAATAGAGAGCGCAGCCTATTAATAGTATTGGGAATTGCCACCCTGTATTTCCGTTATTAAAATAATCTATTAATGACCATATCAGTAAAGTGATAGTATAAAAACTAAATGCTATTCTGGCGGCTATGCCCGATTGGTGTTTTTGCATCTCATCCATTTTCTTCATAAGAACCTCTCCCTTAGTTTTTTTTGACATTATAGTTGAAAACTTTGTCTATTCCTATATTTAATGCGTGGGCTATAGAAAAAGCCAGACTTAAAGTCGGGTCATATTTATTATTCTCAATTGCATTAATGGTTTGCCTGGTAACATTGCAGAGCTTAGCCAAATCATTTTGTGAAATATTAGCTGCTGTTCTAAATTTTTTAATATTGTTATCCACTAAAACCCTCCTTAAATTCTTTTTATTCTTATTTTAAATCTTCAAATTTATATATTTATTTTAAATAATATATGTATAAGTGTCAAATGTTTTTTACACTTTTGGATGTTAAGGTATATTTTTTGTTTTTGCAAATTTGACCATTAAGTTGTTTATACAAAAAAATGGCTTGCAGTATAACTCTGCAAGCCTCAGGCTGTTGAGAAAATCTCAACGTCTTTTATTTTTCCTTAAAAATATCCATTCTCTGTAATAAAATAAAAGAAAGACTTAAAAGGACGGTGTCTTTCTCATGTTCCACACAAGAAATTCTTCTCAAAACGCAGCCGAATTTGTTTTTCTCGAACAACTTGTCGAAGAGGATCATCTGCTTCGAAAAATTGATAAATACATAGACTTCTCTTTCATTATTGAAAAGGTTAAACCATATTACAGTGAAAACAAAGGCCGCCCCTCACCTTGATCCGATAATTTTATTCAAAATGATGTTTATCGGATATCTCTATGGTGTCCGTTCAGAAAGACAGCTCGAGAAAGAAATTTACTATAATATGGCGTACAGATGGTTTATCGGATTGAACATAAACGATCCAGTTCCGCACCACTCAACCATCAGCTGGAACAGACGCACACGTTTTAAAGATACAACCATCTTTCGAGACATTTTTGATGAGATTGTTCTTCGGGAAATCAATCAAGACATGGTGAGCGGACGTGTCCTATTCACCGATTCCACTCACACCTTAAAGTCAAAGCCAACAAGCATAAATACACAAGAAAAACAATTGAACAGGATACACAAAACTATATCAAAGATTTAAATGAAGCTATTCAAGAAGATCAGGAGGAACACGGAAAAAAAGCCACTAATGGTTAAAGAGGAGGTGAAAGCTGAAAAAGAGATCCGTCACAGTACAACTGATCCGGAAAGTGGATATCTGTATCGGGAAAACAAAACAGAAAGAAGGATCACCGAACAACGGATATGAAACATAACATTATCACAGACGCCTATGTCACGCCTGGAAACGTCCATGATTCTGTGCCCACCTCGACCGATTAGAACACCAAATTGCACGATTTGGTTTTCAAGTAGAAGCCGTCGCCCTTGATTCCGGATATTTTAACGACTCCGATCTGTAAAGGATTATCTGACCGGGAAATCTTTGGTGTGATTGCACATAGACGTTATCACCCTGCCAGAGGCTTGTTTCCAAAATGGAAATTTCATTATGACAATGAACAAGACAGATACATTTGTCCAAATCAATAAACACTTACATACTCAACAACTGACCGAAAAGGCTACCGGTTATATAAATCAAATCCCCTGAAACCTGTTCCGGATGCCCATTGCTTGAACAATGCACAAGATCAAAGAATAGCTAGAAGGTCATCACCCGACATGTATGGGAGGACCACAAAGAAAAGGTCAGACAAACTCGTTTGTCTGTTTTAGGAAAAAAACTCTACAAAAAAAGAAAAAATAGAGCGAAGCTTTGCATATTCCAAACAACTGCATGGGCTTCGCTATTGCAGGTTGAGGGGAAAACGGAATTTAAGTGAACAAGTTCTCCTCACAGCTGCATGTCAGAACATGAAGAAGATTGCCACATACCTAGCAAATCAGGGGTAGGAATGTGGGAGCTTTTTTTCTGTATCTAAAAATCCGAGAACATCTAACATAAACAGCAGAAAAGAAAAAAGCTTGTAGAAAAAACGTCGTTTTCTCTACAAGCTGACCACCGGTAAAAACCGGTTGTTTTCATTAAATCATTCCTCGCTGTGCAACTTCAATTTGGTGTGTAGGTGCATTTGCAATATTCGTTGCGATGAAAACAGTGCTTAGGGCCAGACAAGAGAGTAATAGTTTAGACTTCAATTTCATACAATCTCACTCCTCCTTGAATAAGTTGCCTTACTTGTTCCACCTTTAGGAAATAAGCAGAAGCTTTTTGAAAATTTTCACGTTCATGATAATATTTTGCCACATCAAGAGCGAAATCTTCAAGATCAGCATACAACATTTTACTTTCGAGGAAATCAAAGAAACTTTGAATTGCTTCTTCATCAGGGCCTGATAAGTATAAAGATTTCAAAAATTCAAACTCCGATAAATATATTGAATCTCCGGCCTTTTGAGAATAAGCCATTCCCTTACTATGATATGCATGGGCTTTATCCATTTTTCCCATTTTATAATGAATTTGTGTAATTAAAAAATAGGCTTGGGGCAGGGAAGGAATAATATTAGATTCTTCAAAAACAGCTATTGCTCTTTTGAAATATGTTACGGCATCCTCATATTGGCTTTGGCTGTTTTTACAAAGCCCGATGTTGTACAATGTTCTTCCCATTAATTGGGGCTGATTCTCAGCTTCCGCCATAGAGTAAGCTTTTTTAAAATGTGATATGGCATCCTCATATTGTTTCAGATCTAAGAAATTGGTAGCAAATAAAGAGTGGCACTGAAGCAATCTTATATTATAAGCTTCATGTTCTTTGTATATTTCATATGCCTGCCGTGCATAGTCCATTGAAAAATACGTTTGTTTCATATAGTAATAAGACTCAGACATTTTAAAGAAAAACTCTGCCTTCTCTATTCGATCCTTAACGAATATCAACTTGCTTTCGGCCTTTTTAAAAAATTTAATAGCCGACAGATATTCCCGCTGGTCCAGTTCATACATGCCTCTGAAGAAATTAAAGTAGTACTCAAGCAGCCCAGTTAAACGAGCCTGTTTTTTATCAATCTCAAGCAGCAGATCAGACAGTCTCGGCTGTTCCTCGATCCGCATTTTTTCTAGCGGTTCAAGGTACTCAAGCATCAGGTTGTGCCGGAATTCCATCAGTGAATAGTACAAATGAAGGTCTTGATCTTCTTCCATTTGATCCAGCTCTTGCCTGATTTCTCTTCGCAAATATTCTGCATCGGGTATGCTGAATCGGCGTATGTACATATACCATTCGTTAATCTTTTCTCCGACGGAAGAAGAAGATATGACACCTGTCACGTTTGTAAATCCCTCCCTTCATTATTCTATATATGTCATATTTTATCATTATCATTCTTGAGAGAAGCGCAAAAAAACCGCAATTTTTTCTTTCGTTACACCGCATGTTGGAGGAAATACTTTCGAAAAACCACTTTTACCCTCGGCAATTTGTACAAGCAAACACATTCACCTTCCATATTCTGTTGTATCTGCGTGAGCAGTGTATTTCTGAAAAGGAAGTGAAGGTATGAGAAAAAATAAGCTTTCCTTTAAAGAAAAAGCAGGAGTCGCACAAGAAGAATGTTTATGTTTTTGTGAGGAAGAAGCTAGCCGTGAAGCTATGTTTCAAGCGCCGATTGAATTGCCTGAGGGGTTTGTCGTTGATCCGGCTGAGGCTGTTGCAAACGTCACATGGAATGCAGACAGCCTTTCTTGTGTCAGTGAACGCTGTTTAATTCAAACGGGGCCTGAGCCTGATGAGGTCGGTGTTCAATTTGCAGTACGCCTGCAGGGGACCGTTACGCTTCTTGTCAGTGTCTCACCTGTACGAAATCAATATGGACAAGGGAATGGGGCTGTTTCTGTCATTCACAATGTAGAGATCGATCAAGTCGTCTATTACTCTGATGAACCGGATGATTGCCCGAATCTCAGTGACATCACGATCGAGAACCTTGTTGTCGTCCCGCCGTTTTACGGCAGTCCTTTATCAGTAACAGGAACGATTGTGCTTGTACCGGAACCGGAACCTGTTTATGCGTTTACAGCGAATCCAGATGCTCAATCGGTTTCTGTGATTGATACAAACACTCATGCCGTGTTCACAACGATTGCTCTACCGTTCGAGCCGACAGGTATTGAAATAACCCCGGATAAAAGCTCTGTGTTTGTCTTGCATTTCAACAATAATATGATTTCTGTCATTGATTATGACACATTGACTGTTAATACATCCATTCTGCTAGATCAGCCGCCTGAAACAATTAAATTTGTGCCTGAACATGATTTTGCCTATGTTCTCGCCGGTAATGCCATTTATGTGATCAGAATAGAAACGTCAACTGTAGAAAGGTCTATTCCTGTTGAAGGGTATGATATTGCAATTGATCCCAATGGGTTGTTCGCCTATGTTCTTGATTTTGGTTTAGTGCAAAAAGTGGACTTATCTACCGGTGAAGTTACAGGAACGATTGAACGAGAGCTTATTGTAAATTCCATAGAAACAAAGCCGCCGGAGCGATTTGCCTATGTATTAGAAGAAGATCACTTCTTCAATTATTTGACGATTATTGATTTAAATACCTTTACGATCAGTAGTACCCAAGAGCTGGAGTATGAAGGTGAGTATCTAATGTTTACGAGCGGATCAGAGGTGTATTTGTTTGATGGTTTCACTCACAATCTATATTCCGTCAGTCCAGGTGGTGCAGACGTAATAGGAAATCTTCCACAACAGGGAAGTGACTTTGCGTTTACCCCGAATGGCGAATTTCTGTATGCAACTCATTTTATAGAGCAAAGCATTACTGTTTACAACACCGATGATTATTCTGTGGAAACTGTCATATCTCTTGGGGTTTCACCGAGTGCCATTGCGATTTAACCAGATGCATGTTGTGCATTTTTAAAAGGACGTGAAATTATGAAAAAAAATGATCTTTCTGACTTACAGGAAAATTGTTTCTGTTTTTGTGATGAGGAGATCAGCCGAGAAGCGCTGTTTCAAGTGCCGATTGACATTCCTGAGGGGTTCACTATTGATTCTGCCGAAGCAGCTGCAGCGGTTACGTGGAGTACAGACAATTTGTCCTGTATCAGTGAGCCTTGTTTAATCCAGACTGGGCCGGAACCAGAAGATATCGGTGTTCAATATGCTGTGCGTCTGCAAGGGACCGTTACGCTTCTTGTCAGTGTCTCACCTGTAAGAAATCAATATGGACAAGGGGACGGGGCTGTTTCTGTCATTCACAATGCAAAGATCGATCAAGTCGTCTATTATTCTGATAACCCGGATGATTGCCCGGATTTCAGTGACATCACAATCGAGAACCTTGTTGTCGTTCCGCCGTTCTACGGCAGTCCTTTATCGGTGACGGGGACGATTGTGCTTGTACCGGAACCGGATCAGCGATCTTACGTGTTTACTGCAAACACTGGAGACGGCACAGTTTCGGTCATTGATACTGACGTGAATACTCTTGTAAGTACCATTTCTTTATCTGATATCCCGACTGATCTGGGTGTTACCTTGGATAAAGCGTATACGTATGTTCTCCATAGGAATGCGAATCTTGTATCGATCATTAACAACGAAACATTAACGGTTACACAAACCATCCCTCTTGCAGGAGCCCCAAGAAAAATCCAGTTTGAAATTGGGGGCGAATTTGCTTATATTCTCGCAGGGGGCAGCTCCATTTATGAAATTAATATTTCCTCGCAAACCATTACCAATACATTCACGGTGTCCCCCGCTGCGGACGATTTTGCCCTGGACCCTAACGGACAGTTTTTCTATACGACCAACTCTGGATTTTGGGTCGTTAATAAATATGACATCAATACAGGGCAGCTGATTGATAGTTTAAGTAACTTTGAAACACCAAATCTTATTGAAACCCCGTTAATAGGGGATTTTGCTTATCTGGAAAATGGTGAGCTAAGGCCGAATGTCGTTTCTGTGATAGATTTGACAACATTTAGCGAATCTTCACAAATTAACAGACTGTTTGACGGTTTAATTACAATTGTTTTTTCTGCTGACGGGACTCGTGCGTTTTTCCTTGAGCCCTATTTTGAGGTATTTCCGGAGAATCTCACTGTCGTAGATACAGCGCAGCATACCTTTATAACAACTGCCTCTCTCCCTGGCGCCTCTGACCTCGCCGTAACGCCGGACAATCAGTATATTTATGCAGCACAGCCCAACGACAATACCGTGACCGTGTACCGCACAAGTGATTATACAGCTGTGACGGTGATTCCTGTTGGGGCCGGTCCGTCTGCGATAGCGATATAGCTCATTTCACAGGTCGAGAGAAGCAGAGCTGCGATAAGACAATCGTTTATAAATAAATGACCCGATCTGCTGGATGGCTGCCAGGATGATCAGAAACAGCAGTTCACTTATGGTAAAACTGAGCATCCACCATATTCCGGCTCCTGTCAGCACTCCCACAAGCACTTTTCTGAACAGGGTGCCATGCTGGAATAGCTGAAGCAAGTATGTTCGCATATAAAACAATAAATACAAAACAAGCAACACCGCAAGTCCCATTGAAACGGCAGGGGGCGTGTGAAAACGGAAAGGGACGGCTTTGACGATTTCGAACATGCAGCCGAATATGATGACTTGGCATAATACAGCAGCCATCACGTATGCTTGGCGGACGTTTTTATAGCTGTCACGCAGCGATTTGACATCGTCGGCATAACGGCTGCACAATCTGTGATGCTGGAAGTCACAGCAGCTTTGATGAGACTGTGTGAGTTTCTGAAAGGCTGCTGTCATGTTTTTTACGGATTGGGTGACATAGTGAAGATAGAGAAAAGCGGGCAGCATCAGGACGGAAGCGATACAAGCCAGCAGTCCGAGCCGCACAGCATCATTGTTGATCATCTTTACATATTGGGCAGCGGCTTCGGCGAAGGTCTGAACCCAGCCGAAGGAATACGCCGCCATACCAACGAGCAGCAATAACACGGTAAAGACAGTGCTTTTTCTCATTGTCCAATCGCCTCTTTCTGTGAAACGTGAATGACCGCTTTTTTAGAAGATCCCAATACATCAATGAGAGACATGAAATCCTGGACATTCATATCGTGAATGGCGCGGTACAAGTCGAGAAATGAGCAATCGAACCGTTCACACTCGGCCGCCCATTCAAAGCATTTACGCACATAATCGCTGTCATAAATGATCGCGTCCGTCAAGGAGTCCTTGCCGTATTGGAGCCAGGCCGCAATTTGTTTTTTCTGCTGTCTGACATAGTAGGAAGCGACATCGATATAAGCCGAAGAATGCGCCCCTTGGCTGTGAAGGATCAAAAAACCGCCATCCTCATACATGTGAGCCTCGGCTGACAAGCGATCGATTTCCAGGCGGTACGTTTGCTGAATTTCTTGAAAAAACGGCGAACCGAATTGAAATAGAATACGAGACGCGATGTCCCAATAAAGCTTTAACGTCAACAGATCATTTTGTCCGGGGAGTGCGCCGATTTGCAGTCCAGTCCATGTGTCTCCAGGCCTTTCCTCATCACCCAGCACCTCTTTTTGCGAAAGGGGTGGAGGGTACGCGGGGATCATTTTTCTATCTGCTTTATGATCTGGACGCTTTTCCAGCCGGAGGTGAGGAGGCAAAAGGGTTTCCGCATCTTCTGAGCCTCCAATCAAAAACAGCGTCATCCGCTGGGGCTTGTAGGCAGCCTTGTAGGCTTTCTGTAAATCACGGATGTCCAGCGCCTCAATGTCCTTGATTCTGCCTGCAGGGAAGACCGCAGCTGGTGAGGCGGGAGAAAGCATGCTGATCAGCTGGTAATGGTAAGAGAGCTGATGATTGAGGTGTGCTGTTTGAATTTCATTTGTAATCACAGCTTTTTCCTGAGTGATCATCTGCTTGTCAAATGAGTGGTTCGATAACGCATCAAGCAGGATGGGGATCGTCTGTCTACACCGATCCGGCAATGAGGTAAACATAAAATTGGTATCGGTGTAGGTAGTGAACGCATTTAAAAGCGCGCCATGAGCAAAGAAATCACTGTACAGATTGCGGCCGTTATGCCAGAAGAGAAGATGCTCTAAAAAATGGGCTGTGCCATATGGGAGTTGCGTGTCGCCGGATTCTGCCTGTAAGCGGACATCCCGGCTCCCAAAATCGATTTTCACATTGCACAGCCGCAGGTTTGCGCGGGGAAATTTCAATCTGAATATTTTCAGTCCGCTGTCTGTGTATCTGATATCGGTTCGTTCATCCAGCTGTTGAAAAAAAGCTTTCTTTTCCATCTCTTCATCCCCTTACTACATGAGCTCCGATATAATTGATAGTCGCTATGAATTCCAACACATCACGGCACGTAACCTCTGAGATGCCATCCAGCAAGTCTTCCTTCGTGCAGGAGAAGCGGCGCAGAATCCCCATATAGGCCAAAAGTCCTTCTGGAGAATCGAATTGCAGCAGCATTTCATTGCGTAAAAATTGCTTTGCCTGTTCTAGTTCCTGTTCATCCGTTTGAAAATGTGAGACAGCTTCCAAAACGCGCGGGGGAATTTCTTTCTCATGAAGCTGATCCGTACATATTGAAACAAGCAGCAAATTGTTCATGATGTCGTATCGGGTGATGACGTGATAGACTGCCAGATCCTTCTCGCGAAAATGCTTGAATAAAGCGGAATGACCGTATTTTCCGAGCAATCCGTCTATCAGCTGGATTTTGATATAATCGCTGGCGTCTTTCATCTCCCCGCAGTCAAACCCGAGTGTCAAGACGGAAGGGCCTGCTTCGCTGCGTGTCTCTGTTTCAAAAACATGCCGGTTCACGGGTATTCTTCCGGCCGTCATGGCAGACGTTTGCTGGGCATGTCCCGGAACATCACAGGCTTGTACGTGTCCTAATATGTTCAGCTGTTTTTGCTGGGACAATAAATCAACGATGAAGTCCGTTGCGTCGAGAAACCGTTTAGGATGGATCGCCTGTATCTTGTTTTTCCGGCCAAACATGGCTGTACCGTACATTGGGTTTCCGAAGGCCTCCTCCGCCAACCGGGCCGCCGAGTAGGAGAAGGGGTCAGCGAATTTTTTTTCGATCTTCAGCAGCAGCTCATTCCTTGCCCTTTCAACAGCTTCGGCTGAAAGAGAAGAAGGGAAGGATATGTCTGCAAATGTCTTCAACAGGGCATCAACATGAAGACTCTTGTCATATAACGGGTGAATTAAACGGGTTCCGCAGGTTTTCAGCTGCTGGTCAAAAAAGAGATTCGCTGAATACATAAAGCGGCTGCCGGCAGCATAACCGAAAGCGTCAATGATTTGCTGCTTCAGGTGTGCGGCGGCGCCGTAAAAATAGATTGTTTCTTCTTCAGGTTCCGCCGCGCTTTCGATTGGCTTCAGAAAGCTCGCGGCGATTGAGATTGTTGAAAATTGATGAGTCTTCAGCAGGTTAACTTCTAAGCCGTTCTCTTTTGCTTGTATCAAAGAAACCACCATCCTGTTTTTGCAGGTAATAGACTATGATCAGCCCGGCAATCGGAATAACCGCCAAGGAGACAGCGGTGCCGGCTAATGTGGCTAAGAAAAGAGGAAGACAAAATAGATAAGACCGGTATTTTGAGAAACCGCTCCAGAGCTGCTGTTCCGTCTGCCAGCTGAAGGACGGCCTTTTTTCATCCGCGGTTAACCGGATAAACGCTCCCGCCAGCAGCAATTCCATACACTGTACAAAAGTGAGAGCTGAAATCGGACGGCTGCTGATGAAGCCCACAATGATAGCGACAAGGAGAAATCCGCCTGCCAATAGGCCTGAATAAAAGCGGTATTTCGCCCAAAACATCGTTCTTCGTTTAATCGGAAGCGTGATGAGCAGCATCCGATCGTTTTTTTCAATAGAGTACAATAGGGCGATCGGCGAGCAGATCAGCAGAAGGGCGGAAATCACAATATAAATCACTTGCTGATTGAAGATGCCGGTATTCATCATCTGGAACGAAAAGAATCCGCTGAACGCCGCCATCACCACGTAATTTAACAGCATCGCTTTAGAGGAGATAAATCGGTTCCATTCCCTTTTGTAAAACGAAAATTCAGATCTCCGCAAAAAAGAATGCATCTTGCTCTGCTGCGGAGGCGCCTGCAGAAAGACAGGAAAGTCAATGACCACCGCCCATAGCATATGAACCGCACATAGCGGGATCGTAACGGCCGGCATAAAAGCGGCACTGAAGCATACACAGGCGAAAACGGCTGCATGCAGCAGAAACATCCAGTTCTTCTTTTTGACAAAATGGTTGCTTAGTACTACACCGAATATTATTGAGTAAACGGTAAAAAACGAAAATCTGCCAAGCCAAATGAACGTTTGCGCCCCTGACAGCGTTCCGTTTCCAAATAAGAACAGCGGTAAAATAAAAAAGAATAATGTTCTTCTCAAACAGGTGTCGATAAACAGAACGACACTCTGGGCGAGCCAAAAGCTCCGTGAAGAAATCGGCAGCAGGCAGCTCAGCTTCATATAAGATTCCTTCCATTGAGATGTCACAGAAAGAAACACCATATATGCGTTCATCAAAAGAAGCGCGAGTATGATATATGTTTTTCCCAACACCGATTCGTCAATGCCGGCCTGACGGATCAGCCCGATTTCAAACACAGCGAGAATCACAAGCCCTGCGGCAATGCGAATGGCGTCCTTTTTCCCTTGCCGGCTGTAAAGCTGTTTGAACAGCAGAGACATGATGGGGAATATGTTATTCATGGCCGATCACCTCGAAAAATTCCCGCCGCAGATCGGTCTCCTCACCAATCGGAATGACCTTTTGGATCTGCTTGTTGTGAAGAATGGCCGCATAATCACAAAATCTCTGCACGACATCGAGCAGATGGGAAGAAAACAGAATGGTTCCGCCTGCCTCACAGTACTCGCGCATTTTTTGATAAAAGACTTCTATCGATTCCACATCCAAACCGACGAGCGGCTCATCTAAAATAAACAGGGGAGCCCGCAGCAATAAGCCTGTCATCAACACAACCTTTTGCCTGTTCCCCAAGGACAGCTCCGCAATTCTCCTGTTGGTGTATTTGGAAAAATGAAAGGCCTCGGCCAAACTGGTAAACTGCTGTTCTGAAAAATCCTTTTGATAAAGCGAGTGAACGAAAGACACATAGTCCTTCGCCGTAATTTCTGTAAACAGCAGCGGATAATCGGCGGCGAAGTAACGGTGAATCTTCAGCTGATCTGATGTTTTCTGCGGCATGCCGGCCTCTGCTTCAATGCCGCACAGCGTAAAGCCCCCGCTGAAATTACGGTTCACCCCTGTCAGCGTATTGATCAGTGTCGTTTTTCCGGCGCCGTTTACCCCAAGCAATCCGTAAACAGCGCCTTTTTCTAAATGTAAATCCACGTGTTCTAAGATGACGTTGTCCCGTTCATACCAAACGGAGACATCGTGTATATCCAAAATGCTCATCGCGAGTCAGCCTTCCGCGCGCGCATCCCGAAAAGAATGGCAATGGCAATGAAAATCAGCGTAAATAAATAATCGCTTTTGACAAAATAGACGACTGCGCCGATGACAAAGATAAATGAAAGGATATACAGTAAAATTCTTCTTTGTGCTGGTGACAAATCGTTTCCCTCCTAAATAAGCTGGACCACGTCTTCTAATTGTTCATTTTTCGCCCAGGAGCAAATGTTTTTCCGATGATATTTGTTAGAGTTCAGCCCTTTTAAGTAACAGCCTCCGCAATAGCCGCTGAACGGGCATTTGTCTTTCATGCAATGCTCGCTGAATCGCGGCGCCTGCGCTTGCCACAGTTTATGGACGAGAGGGGAGTTAAAGATGCTTTCATATGAATCATGAAAAATATTTCCCAATGAAAATTCCTTTGGAAAGAGCGCGCACGGACGTACTTCTCCGAACGGGCTGATCACGATGGATTTCCAGCCAGCGCCGCAATTTGCCGCGCGTTTTCTCTCATAAGGAATAATCGGAATCAGATCTTTAAACTCATCAATGATATTTTGCTCGTATTCCATAAATTTGCGGTGCTGCTCGGCATTTTTTGTGGGGTGGACGATATCTCTGCCTCTTCCGAAGTCATCAACCCAATTGTAAGAGAACGCCTTCGCCCCGAGATCCCGAACCTTTTGGGCCATATCGTGGATTTCCCACATGTTTTTTTCGAAAACGGACATGGCGACTCTGACAAATATCCCGTGGTCACTCAACAATTTTATCGTTTTACAAGTTTGGGCAAAAGAGCCTTTTCTCCCTCTAAAGGAATCATGGACCTCAGAATTCACACTATCGAGAGATATGCCGACGATGATTTTTTGCTTGTAAGTCTTCAACAGCTCAAGGCTCTCTTTTCGCATGAGTGTTCCGTTCGTTAAGACAGCAACCTTTTTGAACTTTTTGCATACATAGTCAAGAATCTCATTGGCGTTCGGATGGACAAAAATTTCTCCGCCCGTGATTTCGCATGTCAACACACCGTTGTCGAACAGCATATCAGCCGTTTTCTTGAATTGTTCAATCGACACGGTGCCGAGCGCTTCCGGCGAGCTTTCCAAATAACAGTGAGCGCATTTCAAATTACAGCGGTGCGTCAGCTCAAAGGTGGCGTGCAGCGGCATCGGAAATTCATTGCTTCCGCTCGTGGTGATTGTGTGGCGGCTGGCCCGATTTCCAACCTGGATGACCTGCTTGTTCAGAAGCATGTTGAGCATGTCGTAATACCAGTCCTTATGGTCCTCCGGTGATTCATCGTACACTGCGCATTGCTCCGCTAAAATCTGTTTAGCCGTTTTTTGCCCATCCATTCGCATGCAAAGCTCGTAAGCCGTTTTGTTAAGATCCAAATACTCAAAGTCAGAAATCGAGACATTATCGCGCAAGTAGTCGATTTCTAACACGCCGCCCTCGGGAAGCTGGTGAACTCTTACACTTTCATTAATAAATGGAAACATCTGCTCTATAAACAAAATACCATCCCCTCTACATATGATTCAAATGAAAAACGATTGTGTATGTATAAACCATGAGGTAGATTTAAGTTAAAAATTGTAATTTACTTAAAAAGGGCATAGTAGAATCACTATGCCCTTTTTGGAGAACCTTATCCCCATAGACCGAATAGACCTGTTGCACCGGCAATTTCAAAATCAGGGATAGGACCGTCCACTAGACAAGCGGCTCCGATCGAGCATGTTGCACAACCTTTGTTTTCTACAATAACAGCTTTTTTCATAATTGAATCCTCCCTTTTTTTTGTTTTTTCTAGCAGATCTATGTTGTACTTTTATGATAAAACTAATAAATTACCAATTCAATACATATATTTTGAAGAAAATGTGAAATGAAAACGATAGATTTCGGAAAAGTGTAACATTTCCTAAAGGTAATTAGTGATATGATTTTCTCTTCTAGTAAGGAAATGCTTTTTATGAGGTTTATCTTCAAATATGATGAGCAATGATGGTAAGATAGAAGCAGTTGAAGTTTACAAACTGAATGATTATACTATTCAAGTCAAAGTGGAATGATGAAAAGGACGTGTCAAAATGAAGCAAGAGACACCGATAACACTCCATGTGAAGTCTGTGATCGAGGATGACGGAAACCAGGAAGTCATCGAATTCCGCACCACCGGATTTTACTATGTAAAACAAAATAAAGTGTATCTATCTTATTATGAGGAACACGACTTAGGCAAAGTGAAAACGATTGTGAAAGTAAGCGAAGGCGAAGTGCTGGTCATGAGGTCAGGCGCTGTCAAAATGAATCAGCGTTTCGTAACGGGAGCTTCTACAATTGCTAAATATAAAATGTCATTTGGTGAGCTTGAGCTGAAAACAAGCACAAAATCGATTCAATCTGATCTCGGCGAAGAAAAAGGCCGTATCAGCATCGCATATGACATGCATGTCGGAGACGAGCAGCAGCATTTACATAATATGACGATCACGTATGAGGGAGGAACTCACGCATGAACATTGCGGAACAAATGAAGGACGTGCTGAAAGAAGAAATCAAAGCGGCCGTTCTGAAAGCGGGGCTGGCTGAAGAAAACCAGATTCCCAATGTCATTTTAGAAACACCGAAAGATAAAACACACGGCGATTATTCAACGAATATGGCGATGCAGCTGGCTAGAATTGCAAAAAAAGCGCCGCGTCAAATCGCTGAAGAAATTGTCGCTCATTTTGATAAAGGAAAGGCTTCGATTGAAAAACTAGATATCGCTGGCCCGGGTTTTATCAATTTCTATATGAACAATCAATATTTAACGAAGCTGATTCCGTCTGTATTGGAAGCAGGAGAAGCATACGGGGAAACGAACATCGGAAACGGTGAACGAGTCCAGGTAGAATTCGTATCAGCGAATCCGACGGGAGACCTTCACCTCGGCCATGCGCGCGGTGCGGCTGTCGGCGATTCCCTGTGCAATGTGCTTTCAAAGGCTGGTTACGATGTGAGCCGCGAATACTACATTAACGATGCCGGAAACCAAATCAACAACCTGGCGCTTTCTGTGGAAGTCCGTTACTTTGAAGCGCTCGGCTTGGAAAAAACGATGCCGGAGGACGGCTACCGCGGCGAGGATATCATTGCGATCGGAAAGCGTCTCGCTGAGGAATACGGCGACCGTTTCGTCAACGAAGAGGAAAGCGAACGCCTCGCATTTTTCCGTGATTACGGTCTGAAATACGAGCTGGAAAAGCTTCGCAAGGACTTGGAAAACTTCCGTGTGCCGTTTGATGTGTGGTATTCCGAAACTTCACTGTACCAAAACGGAAAAATCGACAAGGCGCTTGAAGCGCTCCGCGAAAAAGGCCATGTCTATGAAGAAGACGGCGCAACTTGGTTCCGCTCTACGGCGTTCGGCGATGATAAAGACCGTGTATTGATCAAGAAGGACGGCTCGTACACGTACCTGCTGCCTGATATCGCGTACCATAAGGATAAGCTTGACCGCGGCTTTGATAAGCTGATCAACGTTTGGGGCGCCGATCACCACGGCTACATCCCGCGTATGAAAGCGGCAATCGAAGCGCTTGGTTATGAAAAAGGAACGCTTGAAGTAGAAATCATTCAGCTCGTTCACCTTTACAAAAACGGTGAGAAAATGAAAATGAGCAAACGGACGGGTAAAGCGGTAACGATGCGCGACCTGATTGAAGAAGTCGGCTTGGATGCCGTGCGTTACTTCTTTGCGATGCGCAGTGCGGATACGCATATGGATTTTGACTTAGATCTTGCTGTATCAACATCTAACGAAAACCCTGTGTATTATGCACAATACGCACATGCCCGTATTTGCAGCATGCTTCGCCAAGGGGAAGAGCAGGGACTTAAGCCGGCGGCGGATCTTGATTTCAGCCATATTCAATCAGAAAAAGAATATGACCTGCTGAAAACGATCGGCGGCTTCCCGGAGGCAGTGGCGGAGGCGGCGGAAAAACGAATTCCGCACCGTGTCACAAACTATATTTATGATTTGGCTTCTTCTCTGCACAGCTTCTACAATGCAGAGAAAGTCATCGATCCTGAAAATGAAGAGAAAAGCCGTGCGCGTCTGGCTTTAATGAAAGCAACGCAAATTACGCTGAACAATGCGCTTCAGCTGATCGGCGTATCGGCTCCGGAAAAAATGTAATGATGAGAAAGGGCAAAGCCTGCGGGCTTTGCCCTTTTTTTATGAGGAAAACGTGTGATGTAATTCACAATCCTGTTTGCTGGGTTTTTGTATGATAAGACTGATTATTGAATCATTGAAAGGGGCAAGCCAAATGATCAACCGTCAACACATTCAATTATCGTTACAGTCATTAAGCTTGGTGGCAGGGTTTATGGTTTGGGTGCTGATTTCATCACTCATTTCCCAAATCACATTAGATATTCATTTAAGCAAAGGCGAGATTTCTTTGGTGACAGCGATTCCCGTAATCCTCGGGTCGCTTCTCCGCATTCCTTTAGGGTATTTAACGAACAGGTTTGGCGCAAGGCTGATGTTCATGATCAGCTTCATCCTGCTTTTATTTCCTGTGTTTTGGATCAGTATCGCGGATTCTCTGTTTGATTTAATCGCGGGTGGTTTTTTCTTAGGGATTGGGGGAGCGGTATTCTCCATTGGGGTGACATCCCTGCCGAAATATTATCCGAAAGAAAAGCACGGTGTCGTCAATGGGATTTACGGGGCCGGAAACATCGGAACCGCCATTACCACATTTGCCGCGCCGGTTATCGCTCAAGCTGCGGGATGGAAAACAACTGTGCAGATGTATCTGGTTCTGCTGGCAGTTTTCGCATTGCTGCACGTATTATTCGGCGACCGGCATGAGAAGAAAGTGAATGTTTCCATAAAAACTCAAATCAAAGCCGTTTACCGAAATCATGTACTGTGGTTTTTGAGCCTGTTTTACTTTATTACGTTCGGCGCCTTTGTCGCTTTCACCATCTATCTGCCGAACTTTCTAGTTGAGAACTTTGGGCTGAATCCTGCGGACGCCGGTTTGCGGACGGCTGGATTTATTGCCGTATCAACGCTGCTCAGGCCCGTGGGAGGACTCTTGGCTGATAAAATGAGCCCGCTCCGCATCTTGATGTTCGTTTTTGCGGGACTTACATTATCAGGCATTATCTTATCATTCTCGCCGACGATCGGCCTTTATACGTTTGGGTCATTAACGGTGGCAGTCTGCTCAGGCATAGGAAACGGGACCGTTTTTAAACTGGTGCCTTTCTATTTTTCGAAGCAAGCGGGGATTGCCAATGGTATTGTGTCTGCTATGGGCGGACTAGGCGGTTTTTTCCCTCCGCTGATTTTGACGAGTGTGTTTCAGGCAACAGGACAATATGCGATCGGCTTCATGGCGCTTTCGGAAGTTGCGTTAGCCAGCTTTGTCCTTGTCATATGGATGTATTGGCAGGAAAGAATGAAATCGCACACGGAGAGAAACAGTCAGAGCGTCAACTAACACTGGGCATTCACAAGATTGTTAGTTTTTTCTGGATGGGTGCAAATCAATTCACGTTACAATAGACATACGCAACGTGACTTTCTTCGAGGTGAGCTCATGAATTTTCTCTCTGTTCGACCATCTGACAGTGACTTTCTTTCCAGCGATCTGCATGAATTGCTGGAATCAATCAGCACGAAAAGAAAAATGGAAAAACACACGTATTTGTTTCAAGAAGGAATGGATGCAGAAGAGCTTTATCTGATTCAATCAGGACTCATTGAAATCGGCAAGCTGACGTCTGACGGAAAAGACCTTACGCTTAGAATCTGCCAAAAAAACGATATCGTCGGGGAATTAACACTTTTCACTGAAGAACCGAGATATATGCTCAGTGCGAAAGTGCTAGAGGATGGCGAGGTGCTCGTCATTAATAAAAGCAAGCTGGAAAAGGAATTAACCCAAAACGGTGCTTTGACATTTGAATTTATGAAATGGATGAGCACCCACCTCCGGAAAATTCAGTCCAAAATCAGAGATCTGCTTCTTCACGGCAAAAAGGGGGCGCTCTACTCCACTCTTATCCGCTTATCAAACAGCTACGGGGTGGAACGAAGCGACGGCATTCTGATTAACATTGTGCTGACAAATCAGGATTTGGCAAAGTTTTGCGCGGCGGCAAGGGAGAGTGTCAACCGGATGCTGGGAGATCTCCGCAAACAAGGGGTGATTTCGATAGAAGAATCCGGAAAAATTATTTTGCACAAGCGGGACTATTTGCGATGCGAGATTGAGTGTGAAAATTGTCCGCTGGAGATTTGCAATATTGACTGAAGAAACCAAGGACCGCCGGCGGTCCTTGGTTTTTTATCTTGTGATAAATATACACATGACGGCGAAAAAGAAGCAGGCATTTACGATTTCCAGAATGCCGATCGTTTTCACAGGCCAATCCCTTCCGTGAAAAAACCATGCCCGCAAACTGCTTGGGATAAAAGCAAGAAATGCCCATCCTGCTCCGAGAAGACTAGATAAAAAGGGGAGCAGCAGGTGATATCCCCATGACCAGTATGCAAATGCGCTGTTTTTTCTCTCCCGGATCACCGACTTCACATAAAAGGAACTCCCGATAAAAAATAAAGCAGATTGAGAGAAAATAAACCAAGCCCAGCCGTCAAGGGTTCCATTCCCCAGCCAGCAGCTTGCAAGTCCGCCTGAACAAAAGAACAAGACACCTGCAATATCATTCATTAGCGCTCGTTCGTTTTTTCGGCGGGCGTAATACATATGTATGAGAAACAGCGGCAATAAAGAAACGCCAACCCAGATGAGCGGCGGCTTATGAAAGACAGAGGCTAATAAACAGCAGCAGGCTGGAAAACCGTAATAACAAATCCACTTTTGATAGGGTTTGATTTGTTTCTTTTTTAAGGCGAGCGTAACAGGATAAACCGCCAAGTAAAGGAAAAGCCATCCTAGGAATAGCGGAATATGCCAGAAAACGGGTCCTCCCTTGATCATGCCGAGTAAAAATGGAATCAGCAGCATCGCCCATGCGCCGTGCTGCTTCGGAATCAGTGCCTTCATCAAAATCCTCCTTTTTTATTTCATTATAAATGCAGTCATCCCCCCGATAAGTGACATTCATCATACAAGCTGTGAAATACATCACTGCTGTACAGGCTCAATCGAGCTACACTAAAGTTATCCTTAACACAGGAGGCTTTCCTATGAATCAGTGTGACTATTTATTATTTCTGAAACAACTTCCCATGTTTAATGAAGTGCCTCAATCCATTGTCGAAACCTTGCTGAAAAATGGGACATTTATCTGCGGCTTATGTGATCAGTCTCCATCCTTTCTTCATTCTCAATCCGTCTATATTGTATTAAAAGGAAGTGTCCGTTTTATGGACAGCAGGCTCCCTGAAGGATCGAAAACCGTTGCGCTGTGGGAAAAAGGCGATGTGTTTCCGATTGATGAAAAAGGCGGGCTGTATTTATCGCCTTTTATCTCAGTCAATGCCTCTCCAGACATTCTGATACTCAATATCCCTTATTACATATTTAAAAAAATGATGTCTTACAATCCACAGCTGCAAATGAATTTTTTGGCCATGCTCCAGCAAAATGTCTTTTGTTCCTATCAATTATTTTTGCGGTATCTGCATACATCACAGGATGAAAATGCCGAGCCCGGTTCTTAAAATAGAGCCGGTTTTTTTGATCTTTGGAATAAAAGGCGGCTAATGACTCAGGCGTCCTGCCTGAACGCCGTCTTCATCACATCCCTGTGAAAGTCCTTCCTTCTCCTTTGTGTGAACATTTTGTGAAAAAAGCAGAGTGTGTGACATAGTTCACAAGGAAATACGCTTTCTCTGTTTATAGTGAACTTAGCATCATCTGACTCGGAAGGAGTGAACTCTCATGAAGAAAAAGAAAATAAGTCCGTTGTTTAGGAGATTGAACTATTTCTCTCCTATCGAACACCATTCAAATAAACATAGCCAAACCACCCGCGAAGATCGCGATTGGGAGAATGTATACAGAAACAGATGGCAGTACGACAAAGTCGTTCGCTCCACCCACGGCGTCAACTGCACGGGGTCCTGCAGCTGGAATATTTATGTGAAAAACGGAATTGTCACGTGGGAAGGACAAAATTTGAATTATCCTTCAACAGGCCCGGATATGCCTGATTTCGAACCGAGAGGCTGTCCGCGGGGGGCCAGTTTTTCATGGTACATTTACAGCCCGCTCCGTGTGAAATATCCGTACGTGCGCAGTGTGCTGATCAATTTGTGGCGGGAAGCACTGCAGGCTCATCAAAATCCATTGGAAGCCTGGAAATCGATCGTTGAAAACCCTGAAAAAGCGAAGTCCTATAAACAGGCAAGAGGGAAAGGCGGGTTTGTGCGCGCTGAATGGCCGGAGGTGCTGAAGCTGATTTCAGCGTCTCTGCTATATACAGTTATGAAATACGGACCTGACCGGAATGTCGGTTTTTCTCCGATTCCGGCCATGTCCATGATCAGCCACGCGTCAGGCTCCCGGTTTATGTCATTAATCGGCGGCCCTATGCTCAGTTTTTATGACTGGTATGCGGATCTTCCTCCGGCGTCCCCGCAAATTTGGGGTGACCAGACAGATGTTCCGGAAAGCAGTGATTGGTACAATTCAGGCTATATCATCACATGGGGCTCCAACGTTCCGTTAACGAGAACACCTGACGCGCACTTTTTGGCGGAGGCCCGCTATAAAGGCGCTAAGGTCATTTCGATCAGTCCGGATTTTGCGGAATCCTCAAAGTTCGCGGATGACTGGCTGAGTATCCGCCAAGGGACTGACGGGGCGCTTGCGATGGCGATGGGTCACGTCATTTTGCAGGAATTTTACGTGAATCAAGAGACGGAACGTTTTATTAAGTACGCGAAGCAATACACGGATTTTCCATTCTTCGTTACCCTGTCAAAAGAAAATGGCGTATATACAGCGGGGCGGTTTCTGCATGCCAAGGACATCGGGCGGCAGACAAAGCATGATCAGTGGAAGCCTGCGGTCTGGAATGAACAGACAAACGCATTTGCCATACCGCAAGGGACAATGGGCTCCCGCTGGGACGGGCAGCAGAAGTGGAACCTCCACATGGTCGATGAAGAAACCGGAGAACCGATTGAGCCCCGTCTCTCTGTGCTCGGAATAGAGGACGAAATCGGAACGGTGCGCATCCCGTATTTTTCAAATGACGGAAACAAAGTGCTTGAGCGGGATCTTCCTATTAAAAAACTGAACCTGAGTGGCGAAGAGGTGTACGTGACGACCGTGTTTGACTTGATTTTGGCCAATTACGGCGTGAACCGGGGCATCGGCGAACAATCAGCTGTCTCTTATGATGATCCTCACCCGTTTACACCTGGCTGGCAGGAACAGATGACGGGAATCAAAAAAGAAGCCGTCATTAAAATTGCCAGAGAGTTTGCCCAAAATGCGATCGATACAGACGGCCGGTCCATGATTATCGTAGGAGCGGGGATCAACCACTGGTTCAACTCCGACACAATCTACCGAGCGGTGTTAAATCTAGTTTTACTGGTAGGCGCCCAAGGCGTAAACGGCGGAGGCTGGGCCCATTATGTGGGGCAGGAAAAGCTCCGTCCTGCTGAAGGGTGGCAGACGATTGCCAACGCAAAGGACTGGGAGGGTGTGCCCAAACTGCAAAACGGCACCTCGTTTTTCTATTTTGCGACAGATCAGTGGCGTTACGAGGACCAGCCGATCAGTGACTTGGCTTCACCGATCGCTGCGTCATCCCGCTACAAGCATCACGCCGATTATAATGTGCTGGCGGCGCGCTTAGGGTGGCTGCCGTCCTACCCGACATTCAATAAAAACGGCATTGATCTATACAAAGAAGCTGAAAGAGCGGGGGCGGCAACACCGAAAGACGTAGGTGCGTACGTGGCCTCACAGCTTCAAGAGAAAAAACTGAAGTTCGCTATTGAAGATCCTGACAATGAAGCCAATTTCCCAAGGAATCTCTTCGTATGGCGGGCAAATCTGATCTCCAGCTCAGGAAAAGGGCACGAATATTTTCTCAAGCATCTGCTGGGGACGACGAACGGTTTGATGAATGACGACAGCGACAGCATCCGCCCTGAAGAAATCAAATGGCGGGAGCAGGCGCCGGAAGGAAAGCTCGACTTATTAATCAACCTTGATTTTCGAATGGCGGGTACGGCGCTGTATTCCGATATTGTGCTGCCGGCGGCGACATGGTATGAAAAACACGATCTCAGCAGCACGGATATGCACCCGTTCATTCATCCTTTTGCTCCGGCTATCTCGGCTCCGTGGGAATCGAAGTCAGACTGGGATATTTTCAAGGCTCTGTCAAAAGCCGTTTCCGATCTGGCAGAAGAAGTCGATATGGAGCCGGTGAAAGAAGTGGTCGCGACGCCGCTCCTCCACGACACCATGCAGGAATTGGCCCAGCCGTTCGGCAAAATCAATGACTGGAGCAAAGGCGAATGTGAAGCCATTCCGGGAAAAACGATGCCGAACATCCAAGTCGTTGAACGGGATTACAAGCATATTTTTCATAAAATGACCGCGCTCGGGCCTTACGCCGGTTTAAAACCGAGCGGAACAAAAGGGATGAGCTGGTCGATAGCCGATGAATATAAATCACTCAAAAAGAGGCTGGGAGAAATCACCTCGGACAGCATCGCAAAGGGATGTCCAAATATAAGTGAAGCAAAACAGGCGGCAGAAGCAATTTTAACCCTATCATCCACCTCGAATGGAAAAGTCGCAGTAAAAGCATGGGAATCACTTGAAAACATCACAAACCTGAAGCTGAAAGACCTGGCGGAAGAACGCGAGGAAGAATGCTTTACGTTCGAACAAATTACAGCCCAGCCGAAAACGGTCATCACGTCTCCGGCATTTACCGGCTCAGAAAAAGGAGGGCGCAGGTACTCGCCGTTTACAACGAACGTAGAAAAATTAATCCCGTGGCGAACACTGACCGGCAGACAATCTTATTATGTCGATCATGAATTGATGATGGAATTCGGTGAAACGATGGCGACATTTAAACCGATCCTTCAGCATCGTCCGTTCCTAAGCAAGCGGCCTGATCAAGAGGGCAAGGAAATCGTCCTTAATTATTTGACGCCGCATAATAAATGGTCCGTCCACAGCATGTATTTTGATTCCTTGCCGATGCTGACGCTGTTCCGCGGCGGGCCGACCGTGTGGATGAATAAAGATGATGCAATGGATACAGATATCAAAGACAACGATTGGATTGAATGTTTTAACCGAAACGGCGTTGTCGTCGCGAGAGCGGTTTTGTCTCACCGGATTCCTAAAGGAATGGCGTTTATGCACCATGCCCAAGACCGCCACATCAACGTGCCCGGCACAAAACTGACGAATAACCGCGGAGGCACCCATAACAGTCCGACAAGGATTCACGTAAAGCCGACACAGATGATCGGGGGCTATGCCCAGCTCAGCTACGGCTTTAACTATTACGGTCCAACAGGGAATCAGCGCGACCTGAACGTCGTCATCCGCAAGCTGAAGGAGGTCGATTGGCTTGAAGATTAAAGCGCAAATCGGTATGGTCATGAACCTGGATAAATGCATCGGCTGCCACACGTGCAGCGTCACCTGCAAAAACACGTGGACAAACCGTTCAGGTGCGGAATATATGTACTTCAATAATGTAGAAACAAAGCCGGGCATCGGCTACCCGAAGCAATGGGAGGATCAGGACAAATATAAAGGCGGCTGGACATTGAAAAAAGGAAAGCTCGAGCTGAAATCAGGCCCGAAAACGAATCGGCTTGCAGGACTTTTCTATAATCCGAACCAGCCGTCGATTGATGATTACTATGAACCTTGGAACTATGATTATGAAACATTAACAAACAGCCCGCAGAAAAAACACCAGCCAGTGGCGCGCCCGAAATCGTCCTTGACCGGGGACTTTATGAATATTGAATGGGGCCCGAACTGGGAGGATGATCTCGCAGGCGGCCATATTACGGGACTTGAAGATCCAAACGTGCAAAAGATGGAGGAATCGATCAAAACAGAATTCGATGAGGTCTTTATGATGTATCTGCCGCGTATTTGCGAGCACTGCATCAACCCAGCGTGTGTTTCGTCTTGCCCGTCCGGCGCCATGTACAAACGCGAGGAAGACGGCATTGTGCTTGTCGATCAAAACGCATGCCGTTCATGGAGATATTGCGTCTCATCCTGTCCATATAAAAAAGTCTATTTTAACTGGCAAACGAACAAAGCGGAAAAATGCACACTCTGCTTTCCGCGCTTGGAGGCGGGACTGCCGACCATCTGCTCTGAGACGTGTGTAGGCAGAATCCGCTACCTCGGTGTCATGCTGTATGACGCGGACAAAGTGGAGGAAGCGGCGTCTGTTGAAAATGAAAAGGATCTCTACCATTCCCAATTGGACGTTTTTCTTGATCCGAATGATCCTGAGGTTGCCAAACTGGCAAAAGAACAAGGCATCCCGGCTGAATGGATAGAGGCCGCGCAGCAATCGCCGATCTATAAAATGATCATTGACTGGAAGATTGCGCTGCCGCTTCATCCTGAGTACCGCACGCTGCCGATGGTTTGGTACATTCCGCCGCTGAGTCCGATTATGAATCTCTTTGAAGGAAAAGGCAGCCGGCAATCTGCGGAAGATATTTTTCCGGCTATCGACCAAATGAGAATTCCGATTGACTATTTGGCACAGCTATTAACGGCCGGTGATACGGATCATATTCGGTCAACGTTAAAGAAAATGTCTGTCATGCGCCAGTATATGAGAGCGGTCCAGACGAATAAAACCGTCGACCCGGCACTGATTTCCAGTGTCGGCTTAACAGAACAGCAAATTGAAGACATGTATCGGCTGCTTGCGATCGCCAAATATGATGACCGCTTTGTGATTCCGAACAGCCATCGAGAAGAAGTGTCTAATTTATACGCTGAGCAAGGGAGCTGCGGCTTATCATTTTCAGGCGGTCCCGGCTCTTGTTTCTAATTTTTGATTAAATGAGGTGTAACAAGATGAACACCACAGACCGGCAAATCACGTTCTCCGCTCTTTCCTATCTTCTTTCTTATCCGGATGAAGAGTGGAGAGCTGAGCTTCCCGATTGGAAGGCTATTATCCATGAAATCGGCAACCAGCAAATCCGGGAGAAGCTGCTGCACTTTTTCGATGCGACAGCTGGCTTTTCTCAAGAAGCGCTGATTGAACACTATGTCTATACGTTTGACTTCGGGAAAAAAACGAATATGTACGTCACCTACTTTAACTCAGGCGAGCAAAGGGAACGAGGCATTGAATTGCTGCAATTAAAAAACACATACGAGCAATCCGGCTTCCTGCCGACAGAGAAAGAGCTGCCTGATTACCTGCCGCTTATGCTGGAATTTGCCGCGATTGCGGAGATTGAAGCAGCTAAAAGTGCGTTTGAGAAATATCTGTCTAATGTGAGGGAGCTGGCTTCCCGTCTCGAAAAAAATGACAGCATCTATGCTGAGCTGCTGCACGTGCTGCTGGCCGCGCTGGAAAACATCGGCGTGCGTGAAAGCGTTGAAGGGGCTGTTCAGGCATGAGCGGGCAGATCCTGTGGGGCGTGATGCCATACATTGTATTGACGATCTTTATCGGCGGCCATATTTACCGCTATCAGCATGACCAATTTGGCTGGACGGCGAAATCAAGCGAGCTGTTAGAAAAGAAAAAACTCGCGGCGGGCAGCACACTTTTTCACTGGGGCATGGTGTGCGTTATCGGAGGGCATCTCATGGGAATTTTGATCCCGGAAGCCTTGTACACTTCCATTGGCATTTCAGAGCATGTGTATCACAAAATGGCGATTGGCGCAGGCCTGCCGGCGGGGATCGTGGCATGTACCGGACTTATCATCCTGACGTACAGAAGGCTGTTTGACAAAAGAATCCGCAAAACCAGCTCTCCATCGGATATCCTTACGCTCCTCCTGCTGCTGTTCATGATGCTGTCGGGTGTTGCAGCCACGTTTCTCAACATTGATTCGAAAGGATTTGATTACCGGACAACTGTAGGGCCGTGGTTCAGGGAAATCGTTTTGTTCAGGCCTGACGCCTCCTTGATGGAGAGTGTCCCGCTATGGTTTAAGCTTCATATTATTATAGGATACGTCGTTTTTATCCTGTGGCCGTTTACGAGATTGGTTCACGTGTTCAGCCTTCCGCTGAAATATTTGACACGAAGCTATGTCGTGTATCGGAAACGCTCGTAAAAATCCCCCCTCAATGAGGGGGATTTTTTATGATAATCGTTTGATGAAAAAATAAAAACGCAAGATATTTTCTGCCAAGGTAATGGCTGGGCGGCCAGGAATCCTGTTATGTTTGTATTTGAAAATAACATCATCGACAAAGGAGAGTGAAGAATGAAGCGGATTTTACTCATTTTAACTGCTTGTCTTATGACAAGCGCCGGGGTCCTGACTCTCAGACATTCTCATGTATTAACCGGCGGCACAGCCGGACTGTCACTAAGCCTGACATACTTGTTTCATTCCTCGTTTGCTATTATCTTCTTTCTGATTAATATCCCGTTTTATATATTTTCTCTCATCAGAATGGGCATCACATTCACCTTATCCACTGTATTTGCAGTCACAGCGCTGACTCTGTTTACAGGCGCGGATCACTGGCTGCCGCCTGTCTCTTTTTCACCGCTTGCCGGGGCGATTTGCGGCGGGGCGCTGATTGGATTCGGCCTGTCGCTCATGTTTTATCATCAGGCATCCCTCGGCGGCGCCAATATTCTCGCTTTATTTATGCAAAAACGGTACGGATGGAATCCCGGGACAGTTAATTTCCTCTTTGATTTTGCCGTAGTGCTGGCCGGCATCTTCTCAGTCGGCTTGCTGAAAGGGCTCTGCTCCTTAGTGTCGATTGCGGTCACGGGCCTGATCGTCAGCTTCTTCAAAAATAAAATCAAAAGCAGCTACTCTCTCAACTCGGCTTTGTTCCAGAACATCACACCCGTCCAATCACAGGAAGCCTCATCATAAGCCTTTCCGCCTCGTGCGGGGAGGCTTTTTTTCTGCAAAGGTTTAAATGTTAGAAAGAAGAGGAAATACGGAGGTAATCGGATCAGATTGGAGAGAATCAGGATGCTGAAAAGGAGACTGGAGTTTTTCTTTTTATATATGATGCTTATCGGGGCATATGTTATATGGTTTTTTCCGGTTTCCAGACTTGAGTTTTACGGAGGATTGCTTTGCTATGGAAGTATTATTTTGTTCAGCATCTATTCGTTAATTCTTGAAAACCGCACCTCGCAGCACACGCTGTTATGGATTCACATTCTTGTCTTTTTTCCGATCGCCGGCTATATGTTTTATCTGTTTTCCGGACAGCTTTATGTGAAGGGAAAGCTGTTTAAGACAAAACGAATGTACAACAGGGAAAAGCTCAGGAAGCTGTTTGACATGGAGGAAACGCCGGAAGTGACAGAGCTGAAGGACAATCAGGAAAGGTTCTTTACGTATTCCATCAGGGCTGCCCATATGAATATCAATACGAAAAGCAATATCAAAGTGCTGAAAAACGGTGAAGAAACCTTCCCGGACATTTTCAAAGCGATGAGGAAAGCGGAATCTTACATACATATTGAATATTACATGTTTAAATCAGACATGCTCGGCCGCGGAATGATGGACATTATGATGGAGAAAGCGCGTCAGGGTGTCGAGGTGCGGTTTTTATATGACGCCGCAGGGAGCATCAAGCTGGCAAGCAGAGATATCATGAAAATGAAACAAGCGGGAGTGGACATCGTTCCGTTTTCTCCCCTGAAATACGGGTTCTTCAATCAGAAACTGAATTTTAGAAATCACCGGAAAATCGTGATCATCGATGGGAAAATCGGTTTTGTGGGCGGATTAAATGTCGGGAAGGAATATATCAGCAGAGATCCGTACATCGGGTTTTGGAGAGATACTCACCTGCGGCTGGAAGGAGAAATTGTGCAAACGCTTCACGCCATTTTTATGCTGGATTGGGAATATGTCTCCGATGAAGTGTTAATTGATCAAGAGGCGTACAATACGCCGGTTCCCGTGGAGGGAGGGGGCATTTATCAAATTGTCGCGACAGGCCCTGACATGAAGGAAAGCATGAGCGACCTTTATTATGAAATGATTTCTTCAGCGCAGAAATCAGTATGGATTGCCACGCCCTATTTTGTCCCGAATGAGTCCATTCGCACGGCGCTGAAAGCAGCGGCGACAAAAGGCGTGGAGGTAAGGGTGATGGTGCCGGAGAAGAACGACAGTTTTTTGACACAATACGCGTCGAGATCCTATTTCCCAGAGCTGCTTCTGGAGGGCATTGAAGTGTATTCGTATCAAAAAGGCTTCATGCATCAAAAAGTCATGATCGTTGATGGCGACCTCGCCTCCGTCGGTACCGCGAATATGGACATGCGCAGCTTCCAGCTCAACTTTGAAGTGAACGTGTTCTTCGCAGATGCCGAAGCGATTCGCACTCTTGAAGCTCATTTCGAAGAGGATATGCTGGACAGTGAAAAACTCAGCCCTGTCGGCTTTTATAAAAGGGGAATGGCCGACCGGACAAAAGAATCCTTTGCCCGTCTGTTTTCAGGTGTTCTGTAAGAAAAAAGAAATCTGATCTTTCAAAACAGCCGGTGTATAGTATAATTGAGAAATGTTATCAGTTATTTATGCATTGGGGGAAGATAGGGTGCTGCGGCAGTTTTTTTCGTATTATAAACCATATAAAACGTTGTTCTTTCTCGACTTTTTCTCGGCGATCGCAGGAGGCTTAATGGAGCTGAGTTTTCCTTTGATCGTCAATTATTTTATTGATACCTTGCTTCCGGGCAGGGACTGGGGGCTGATCATCGCGACCTCAATCGGCTTATTTGCGGTGTACGCGCTCAGCTCGGCTCTCCAGTATATCGTCACATACTGGGGGCACATGCTCGGGATCAATATCGAGACCGATATGAGAAAGTCGCTTTTTGACCATTTGCAAAAGCTCTCGTTCAAATTTTACGACAACAACAAGACAGGAACGCTGATGTCGAAGCTGACGAACGATTTAATGTACATCGGCGAAGTTGCCCATCACGGCCCGGAAGATTTATTCATTGCCGTCATGACCATTCTCGGGGCGTTCGGGGTGATGCTATTTATTAACTGGCAGCTGGCATTATTAACGTTTATCATCATGCCGATTGTTATTTGGCTTGCGCTTTATTTCAACAAAAAAATGACCAAAGCATTTACCACGCTGAACAAAGATATCGGAGACTTCAGCGCGCGGGTAGAAAATAATATCGGCGGGATTCGGCTCGTGCAGGCGTTCGGCAATGAAGCGTTTGAAAAAGAACGCTTCGCCGTCAACAATCAGCGTTTCCGTGTCACAAAGCTTTCCTCATACAAAATCATGGCGAAAAACGGTTCCATCAGCTATATGCTGACTCGGTTTGTCACGCTGTTTGTCCTTTTATGCGGTACGTGGTTTGTCATTCGCGGTTCCTTATCGTACGGGGAATTCGTGGCGTTTGTGCTCCTGACGAATGTACTGTTCAGGCCCATTGACAAAATTAATGCCATTATCGAAATGTATCCGAGGGGGATCGCCGGTTTTAAAAGCTATATGGAACTGATGGAGACAGAGCCGGATATTCAGGATTCTCCGGATGCGAGAGTCGTTTCCGGCCTGAAGGGCAATATCCGCTATGAAGATGTTTCATTTGGCTATGATGACCACCACAACGTCCTCAATGACATTAACCTGTCTATTCAAGCGGGGGAAACGGTTGCGTTCGTCGGTCCGT
This sequence comes from Bacillus sp. G16, assembly GCF_021282335.1. NCBI lineage: Bacteria > Bacillati > Bacillota > Bacilli > Caryophanales > Bacillaceae > Bacillus > Bacillus sp. G16. The sequence continues at coordinate 29,541 of NZ_JAJSOZ010000014.1, forward strand.
CAGGCGCGGGAAAATCAACGCTTTGCAGTCTGCTTCCGCGCTTTTATGAAGCATCGGAGGGCGACATTACGATCGACGGCATCAGCATTAAAGATATGACGCTGTCTTCACTGCGGGGGCAGATTGGCGTCGTGCAGCAGGACGTTTTCTTATTCTCGGGCACGCTTCGAGAAAATATCGCCTACGGCCGATTAGACGCATCAGAAGAAGACATTTGGCAGGCTGTGAAACAGGCGCATCTGGAAGAGCTCGTCCATAACATGCCGGATGGATTGGATACCATTATCGGTGAACGCGGCGTGAAGCTCTCCGGCGGGCAAAAGCAGCGGCTGTCAATTGCACGGATGTTCTTGAAAAATCCGTCAATCCTGATTCTCGACGAAGCAACCTCGGCTCTTGATACAGAAACAGAAGCGGCGATCCAAAAGGCGCTTCAAGAATTGTCGGAGGGGCGCACGACGCTCGTGATCGCCCACAGATTGGCGACGATCAAAGACGCGGACAGAATTGTGGTCGTCACAAACAACGGTATTGAAGAACAAGGCCGCCATCAAGACCTGATTGAAGCCGGAGGCCTATACAGCAGGCTGCATCAAGCGCAATTCGGGCAAATGGTTCAGCAATAGGAGGAAAATATGGATAGAAAAAATGTGCTGTACATTGCCGTTTCATTGGACGGGATGATCGCGAGAGAAGATGGAAGCATCGATTGGCTGGATGAATTTGAAGGTGAAGGCGATAACGGATACAGCGATTTTTATCAGACGGTTGATACCGTCATCTTAGGCCGGAGCACATATGAACACGTCAAAATCCTCACACCGGTTTTCCCGTATCAGGATAAAACATGCTACGTTTTCACAGGAACGCCCGGCAGCTATCAGGATGAACATGTGACTTTTATCAATGAGAGAGCCAAGGCCTTCACTGACCGTTTGAAACGGGATAAAGGCTTAAACATCTGGATAGCAGGCGGGGCAGAGCTGGTGAATGCCTTTATGAAAGAAGACGCCATCGACGAATTCATCATCACCATTATTCCAGTCGTTTTAGGGAGCGGCATCCCGCTGTTTCACGAACTAACAAATGAAACAAAGCTGCGGTTAAAAGGGATGAAACAATTTGGACAGGCGGTTCAGCTCCATTATGTAAGGCCATAAGAAAAAGGATAGACAAGATGTCTATCCTTTTTATATGTAAGTTAAAGCGCCTCTTTTTCAGCAGGCTCGACGATATTTTGGAATTTTTCAATCAGCTGTGAGGCTTTGGTTCCTTCCACTACAATCAAATATTCCTTTTCATTATGAGCCATGCGGAACGTTTCAAGCTCAATTAAGCTTTTGATTTTGCACATCGTTTTCTTCGAATAAATATAAACCTCGTGGCTTCCGGAATGGCACATTTTATAAAGATGAATCAAATTTCTTAAAGTAAATGCCTGTGCGGCTACTTTCAGAGACTTGATGTTTTTCATGATCTTTCTCCTCCATCGATTGTTGTCTTATATAGCGTATGTTCCCAGAGCCGACGATCTGTAAACCTGATTTTGCACATTTAAGATTTCCATTGCAGCGTGCCGCCGCCGATGCGTTTGACGCCGCGGATGGAGCTTAATTCATCCATCAGGCGGAGAAGCGCCTTGTCTTTCTGTTTTGCTTCAATCATGAAATCAATATTTGTTTCCCATTGCCTGAAGCGTTCCAAGAGCGGCAGCAAAAAGTTGGCGTCAACATAATCGGCATGGCTGCGTATGGCTTGCTCCGATTTTGGGGAAGACAGGTGAACCTTTGGCTGCAGCCCGATCCGCTCCCACGTTTTGATCATCCGGGGCAGTGCTTCATTCAGGTCGGCGTGATCATCTTGATTGGCGTAAAAATGATGAAAGTCAAAGACAAACGGAACATCCTCTTTTTCACAGACCTGAAGCGTTTCTTCCGTCGTATATGTTTTATCATCATTTTCAAGCGTCATTCGCTGTTTGATCTCCTGCGGCAGCTGCTTCATATTTTGATGAAATTGAGCAGTGGCAGTCTCTTTATCTCCGTAAGCGCCGCCAATATGAATGTTGATAACGGAGCGATCAGCAATGCCCATGGCTTCAAGCATGCGGTAGTGATACGCCATATCGGTTACCGCATTTTTTGTGACGGATTCCTTCGGGCTCGTAAACAGAGTGAATTGGTTGGGGTGAAAGCTTGTTCTTAGATGATGTGTTTTGACAAGCTCCCCGATCTCCCGAAACTCCTTTTGAAACGGCGTCACAAAATCCCACATCACATCGGGATGCGTGGCCAGCGGAACAATCGAACTGGAAAAACGGTACAAAGGAATGCCGTGGCCGATGATATAGTGAAGGGTTCTCATCGTATTGCGCAAATTGGCTTTTGTCACAGTTAGAAGCGCTTCTTTTCTTTCATCCTTTGCAAGCTTGGAATAACGCGCGAATGTTAATGTTTTAGCGGGAGACGCATCCCAAAGGCTCATCGCGTTTGAAACGAACCCGAATCTGAAAATCATAGGAACTCTCCTTTATAAAAAATAAGATATTGCTCTGCCAAGCCATTCCGCCGGGCGCTGCCTGAATGTGCGTTTTTTGAAATTCTCCTTTGTCAGCAGCTCCGACCTTTTAATATCCTCTTCAATCGTGGCATAGACTTCTTTTGTAAAAGCCTTATCATCGATTTCAACATTCACCTCTTCATTTAAAAAAAAGCTTCGCTGATCAAAATTGGCGGTGCCGATGATGCTGAAATGATCGTCAATAATCAGGGCTTTTACATGATAAAACCCCTGATAAAAGCGGTAGATAAGACAGCCGGCATCCAAGAGCTCCGAATAATACGAAAAAGCTGCTTCTCTGACCAGCGGATGATCTGATTTCATCGGCACGATGATCGAAACGGCTACACCGTTTTTTCTTGCTTTGACCAAGGCCTGCTGAAGTGATTTTGTCGGAATATAATAAGGTGTGCAAATGGTAATGCGCTCTTTTGCCTTCGCAATATTTGCCAAATACGTTTTTTCAAGAGAATAACCGTCAGTCGCATAAATCTTATGAGAGATATTCCCTTGTGGAAGCTCCGGCCAAACATCCGGGCTTAGTTCAGCTGATCCGGTATTTCGTTTCAAGTCGGCGGTAAAAAGGGTCTGAAGATCTCGGACGCCTTCTCCCTTCATACGCAAATGATAATCCTCCCAATTGCCGAACTTCGCCTTCTTTCCCAGGTATTCCTCACCGATGTTAAACCCGCCGATATAGCCGATTTTTCCGTCTATCACAGCGATTTTCCGGTGATTCCGTTTTTGCATATGAAAAAAGAAAAAAGGAAAACGAGGCTTGTTAAGAAAATGAACCTGAACCCCGGCATTTTTCATCGTCTTCAGCGCCGGCTTTTTAATTTTTTGGCTGCCGGACCAATCCAGCAGCAAATAAACAGAAACACCGGCTTGTGCTTTTGCTTTCAGTAGCGTAAACATATTGTGGCTGACCTCATCGTTTTTCATAATAAAAAACATAACGTGAACTGAAGAAACGGCCTGGCGGATGTCTTCCATCATCCGTTCCACAAGATCAGCACCGCAGTGGATCAATTCAATATCGCTCTTCTTTTTTGAAAAAACAGGCTCGTACGCGTTTTTTTTATAAATGGCGCGTCCCATGAAGATATCAAGCAGAATGAAAGCCAATAGTATGATGACAATGATGAGAATCACGAAAAATATCTTCATCCCGGCACTCCTTTCCGTAGTAAAGATAGTGTGCCCGAACAGCAGGAATTTAATTATTGACTGAACACTCATTCATTATTTATCATAAAGATAATCTTATACAGATTCGAGGGTAGGGGATCGCGGTCTTTATCAGTAAAAAGGGGGAATTGGAATGAGCGGCTTTCTTATCGCAAATGCATTGTTATTTCTGGTTGTAACCGCTTACGCTGTCTATTTGTTTGTTTACTTGGTCAAAACGAGACTGGCCTACATCAGGCTCGGCCAGAAAGAACAATTTGATAAACGGATCAAGGAACGGCTTCACGCCATTTGGGTGAATGTATTCGGACAGAAAAAACTGCTCAAGGACAAGAAAAGCGGAATCATTCACGTCATGTTTTTCTACGGATTTATATTGGTTCAGTTCGGAGCTATTGACTTTATCATCAAAGGACTGGCTCCCGATCGGAATCTGCCGCTTGGCCCTGTCTATCCCGCTTTCACCTTTTTTCAGGAAATCGTTACGTTTCTCATTTTAATTGCTGTGGGCTGGGCATTCTATAGACGTTATATCGAAAAGCTCGTCAGGCTGAAACGCGGTTTCAAAGCAGGACTTGTTCTCATTTTTATTGGGGGGTTAATGCTGACGGTTCTGCTTGGAAACGGGATGAATCTGATCTGGCATGAGCACGGGCTTTCTTGGAGCGAGCCGATAGCATCTGGTATTGCGTTTTTGCTTGGCGGAATTGGGAAAACAGGCGCGGCGGTCATTTTCTATATCGCATGGTGGGTCCATCTTCTGTTTTTGCTGAGCTTTTTAGTGTACGTGCCTCAGTCGAAGCATGCCCATTTAATCGCCGGACCTGCCAATGTTTTTTTCAACAGAATGGAATCGGCCGGAAAGCTTGAAAAAATCGATTTTACCGACGAAACGAAAGAAAGCTACGGAGCGGGGAAAATAGAAGATTTCAGGCAGTCCCAGCTGCTTGATCTGTACGCGTGTGTCGAGTGCGGCCGCTGCACCAATATGTGTCCTGCAACAGGCACCGGAAAAATGCTGTCGCCGATGGACTTGATTTTGCGCCTCAGAGACCATCTCACAGAAAAAGGCGCGGCCGTCACCTCACGCTCGCCTTGGGTGCCCGCGGCAGCGTTCCGGCATATGAGAGGCAATCAGCTGGCGGCAGCGTCAGCGGGTAGCGGATCTCAGGAAGCCGCCGCCGCGCTGGATTACAATCCGAGCTTGATCGGCGACGTCATCACAGAGGAAGAAATTTGGGCGTGTACGACTTGCCGGAATTGCGAGGATCAATGCCCCGTCATGAACGAACACGTGGATAAAATCATCGACCTCCGCCGCTACCTCGTACTGACAGAAGGAAAAATGGACAGTGACGCACAGCGCGCCATGACCAGTATCGAGCGGCAGGGAAATCCGTGGGGCCTCAACCGCAAGGAACGTGAAAATTGGCGTGACGCGGCGCCGGATGCCGAGATTCCGACCGTAAAAGAAATGAAAAAAGAAGGAAAAGAATTTGAGTACCTTTTCTGGGTCGGTTCCATGGGGTCTTACGACAACAGAAGCCAGAAAATCGCTGTCTCCTTTGCCAAGCTGCTCAATCACGCGGGCGTGACCTTCGCGATCCTCGGCAATAAAGAAAAAAATTCAGGAGACACGCCGCGCCGCCTCGGAAATGAATTTTTGTTCCAAGAGCTGGCTGAGAAGAATATCTCTGAATTTGAAAAAAATGATATCAAAAAAATCGTTACGATCGACCCGCACGCATACAATTTATTTAAAAACGAATATCCGGATTTCGGATTTGAAGGCGAGGTTTATCATCATACAGAAGTGCTGGCCGAGCTGGTGAAGAACGGGAAATTAAAACCGCAGCACCCGCTACAAGAGGCGATTACCTTCCATGATTCATGTTACTTGGGCCGGTACAACGAAGTCTATGATCCGCCGAGGGAGATTTTGAAAGCCATTCCGGGCGTACAGCTGATTGAAATGGAAAGAAACCGGGAAACCGGCATGTGCTGCGGCGCCGGCGGGGGATTAATGTGGATGGAGGAAGAAACGGGCAACAGGATTAACGTCGCCAGGACAGAGCAAGCACTCGCGGTTAACCCATCGGTGATCAGCTCCGGCTGTCCGTACTGTCTCACGATGCTTGGGGACGGCACAAAGGCGAAAGAAGCCGAAGACCGGGTCAAAACGTATGACGTCGCCGAGCTTCTGGCCCAATCTGTCTTAGGAGCTGATATGAAAATGGGGGAGAAGCCATGAATTTTTCATTATCAGAAGAACACGAAATGATCAGGAAATTGGTCCGTGATTTTGCAAAGCATGAAGTGGCCCCGACAGCGGCAGAACGCGACGAACAAGAACGCTTCGACCGCGAGCTGTTTCGGGAAATGGCGAATCTAGGGCTGACGGGAATCCCGTGGCCTGAAGATTACGGAGGAATCGGAAGTGACTTTCTGGCTTACGTCATCGCGGTGGAGGAGCTTTCGAAAGTGTGCGCCTCCACCGGTGTGACGCTTTCCGCTCATATCTCTCTATGCAGCTGGCCGCTGTTTGCCTTTGGGACGGAAGAACAGAAAACAGAGCACTTAACACAGCTGGCCCTCGGAGAGAAAATCGGCGCTTTCGCTTTGACCGAAGCAGGGTCCGGTTCTGACGCCGGCGGCATGAAAACAACTGCTGAACGAATCGGCGATGATTATGTGTTAAATGGTTCAAAAGTGTTTATCACAAACGGCGGGATTGCGGATATTTACATTGTTTTTGCCGTCACCGATCCCGAGAAAAAGAAAAAAGGCATTTCCGCTTTTATAGTAGAAAAGGATTTCGAAGGATTTTTGACAGGCAAGAAAGAAAAGAAGCTGGGCATCCGTTCGTCCCCGACAACGGAAATCACGTTCGAAGATTGTGTTGTGCCTGCAGCAAACCGACTCGGAGAAGAAGGGGAAGGCTTCAAAATCGCGATGAAGACGCTAGACGGAGGCAGAAACGGCATTGCCGCTCAAGCCGTGGGAATCGCTCAGGGGGCGCTTGATGCGGCGCTGCAATACGCAAAAGAGAGAAAGCAATTCGGAAAATCGATCGCCGAGCAGCAGGGCATCGCTTTTAAACTCGCAGATATGGCTACAATGATAGAAGCTTCAAGGCTATTGACCTATCAGGCAGCGTGGCTTGAATCATCAGGTCTTCCATATGGAAAAGCTTCTGCTATGTCCAAACTGCTGGCGGGGGATACGGCGATGAAGGTGACGACCGAAGCCGTGCAGATTTTCGGCGGCTACGGCTATACAAAAGATTATCCGGTTGAACGCTATATGCGTGATGCAAAAATCACGCAAATCTATGAAGGCACTCAAGAAATTCAAAGACTTGTCATCTCCCGAATGCTCGCGGATTGATGCAAAACATCTATCAGTCGGATCACTCTTGTAAAATTATTTAAATTAACGCCGTTAAGGGTAGCATATTCTGTTTTATTTTGTTTATAATGAGAGGTATGGTTTGTATAAGAACGATACAAAATCGCTTTCATTATTGATAAAACAGATACATATATGTAATAGAAAGGGAGTGTCCGACCTTGGGTATCAAACAATATTCACAGGAAGAGCTAAAGGAAATGGCTTTAGTTGAAATCGCTCACGAATTATTTGAAGAACATAAAAAACCAGTTCCATTTCAGGAGCTTTTAAATGAAATCGCATCTTTGCTCGGCGTGACAAAAGAAGAGCTTGGAGACCGCATCGCTCAATTTTATACAGATTTAAACATTGACGGCCGCTTCCTGGCGCTTTCTGACCAGACTTGGGGGCTTCGCAGCTGGTATCCGTATGATCAGCTTGACGAAGAAACGCAGCCGACAGTCAAGGCGAAAAAGAAAAAAGCGAAGAAAGCAGTCGAAGAAGATCTTGATCTTGACGAGTTTGAAGAGATCGACGAAGACGACATTGATTTAGATGAAGTCGAGGAAGAACTTGATCTTGACACCGACGATTTTGACGATGAAGATGACGACGATCTTGAGATCGAAGAGGATATTATTGATGAAGATGATGAAGACTATGAAGAAGAAGAAGAGGATCTCAAATAGTAAAAGATTTCATCTTCAAAACGATCTTGACTTTCATAGTCGAACTATGTAGTATGTATTTTGGGCTCTTCAAAAACGAAGAGAGAACATAGTACGTTATGCTCCCTTTCAAGAAATTGAAAGGGAGCTTTCTTATTTTCACCCCTCATTTTTCTTATAAATCATTTAAAAGGCTAAATGATTTTTTATAAAATAGTACATTTTAAAAATGTAGCTAAGAGCGAAGAGAGGAGCAAACGAAATGACGAAATATATTTTTGTAACTGGGGGAGTTGTATCCTCACTTGGAAAGGGTATTGTAGCAGCTTCATTAGGACGTTTGCTGAAAAACCGCGGAATGAATGTGACGATTCAAAAATTCGATCCATACATCAACGTTGACCCGGGAACAATGAGCCCGTACCAGCACGGTGAAGTATTCGTAACGGATGACGGCGCTGAAACAGACTTGGACCTTGGTCACTATGAGCGTTTTATCGACATCAACCTGAATAAATTCAGCAACGTGACAACAGGTAAAATTTATTCGACAGTTCTTAAAAAAGAACGCCGCGGAGACTACCTTGGCGGAACCGTACAGGTCATCCCGCACATCACAAACGAACTGAAAGACCGTGTTTACCGAGCGGGGAAAGAAACAAACGCAGATGTTGTCATTACAGAAATCGGCGGTACTGTCGGAGACATCGAATCACTGCCATTCCTTGAAGCGATCCGCCAAATGAAGAGCGACATCGGCCGTGAAAACGTAATGTACATCCACTGTACGCTTGTTCCTTACATTAAAGCTGCGGGCGAATTAAAAACAAAGCCGACACAGCACAGCGTAAAAGAATTGCGCAGCTTGGGCATTCAGCCAAACATCATCGTCGTTCGTACAGAAATGCCGATTTCTCAAGATATGAAAGACAAAATCGCGCTATTCTGCGACATCGATACAAAAGCGGTTATCGAGTGTGAAGATGCGGACAATCTTTACTCCATTCCGCTCGAGCTTCAAAAACAAGGGCTTGATAAGCTCGTTTGCGAGCACATGAAATTGGAATGCAAAGAGGCGGAAATGTCCGAGTGGCATGAGCTTGTGAACAAAGTCAGCAACCTGTCTCAAACGATCACAATCGGCCTTGTCGGTAAATACGTTGAGCTTCCTGACGCATACATCTCTGTTGTTGAGTCTCTCCGCCATGCGGGGTATGCGTTTGACACAGATGTAAAAGTAAAATGGATCAACGCGGAAGAAGTGACAGAAAGCAACATCGAAGAGCTCACAAGCGGAACGGACGGCATCATCGTGCCGGGTGGATTCGGAGACCGCGGTGTTGAGGGTAAAATCGTCGCAACAAAATACGCGCGCGAAAACAAAATTCCGTTCTTAGGCATTTGCTTGGGCATGCAGGTTGCGTCTATTGAATACGCACGAAACGTACTGGGCTTAAAAGGCGCTCACTCAGCGGAAATTGATCCGTCAACGCAATACCCGATCATCGACCTTCTTCCTGAACAGAAGGATGTTGAAGATCTCGGCGGAACGCTTCGTCTCGGCCTTTACCCTTGTAAGCTTGAAGAAGGCACGAAAGCCTTTGAAGTGTATCAGGATGAAGTGGTGTATGAGCGTCACCGCCACCGTTATGAATTCAACAACGAATTCAGACAGCAAATGGAAGACCAAGGCTTCGTATTCTCAGGCACAAGCCCTGACGGACGCCTTGTTGAAATTATCGAGCTGAAAGACCACCCTTGGTTCGTGGCTTCTCAGTTCCACCCAGAGTTTAAGTCAAGACCGACAAGACCTCAGCCGTTATTCAAAGGCTTTATCGGAGCGTCTGTCGAAGCTGCAAATCAGAAGTAATAAAAAAAGACTTGCCGTTTGTCAAAAGCGGGCAAGTCTTTTTTATTTGTTTCCGGCAAGAGACAGCATGTACAATAAGATATTATGCATACTCTTGCAGAATTTCTTTTAATGTAAACGATAAAGCATGGTAGACATACAGTGCTGTCATTAAAGAGGGAAATCCGTAACGGGTGCCGTCTTCATCGGGAACAAGCGGCATTTTTAATTTAGAATCAATATGCACATCACAATATTGTTCAATTCCCGCACTGTCTTTAGCTGCGGGCGATACGCATACGACTCCCGCACCTTTTTCATAAAGCTCTTTCGCAAGCGCCTGCTCTTCGGCTGTGCCCGTCCCTGAACAAAACATCAGCACCCTGTCGCTTTCTGTCACTTCCTCAGCGCTTTCTGGAAAGGCTTTGACAGATGGGAAGGGTTCTTTGCTTTCGGTGGCCTCATAAAAGACGCCCTGAAGCTCATTAGCTCCATATAAATAAATGGAATGCCCGCTGATCACCGCTTGAGCAAGCAGCCGCGCCCCATCTTCAATCGCGTCAGATTCCTTATCCTGAATGCGGGAAAAAATACCTGTTAACTGTGTCGTAAATATTTTCAACATAAGTGAATCCTCCTTTATAACGTACAATATCAGTATACAACAAAAGAGAAAATGCTCAGAAAATGTCGTAAAGTAGACTATTATAATTAAAGGAAATAGGAAAATCAAACAGAATACATACACTACTGCTTACTTTTGACGAAAATCATAATATTGGGGTGTAAAATGATGAATGAAAAAATTTTAATCGTTGATGATCAATACGGCATACGTATTTTGCTTAACGAAGTATTCAATAAAGAAGGCTACCAGACGTTTCAGGCTGCAAACGGCCTGCAGGCGCTTGACATCGTGACAAAAGAACGGCCCGACCTTGTGCTTCTGGACATGAAAATTCCCGGCATGGACGGTATCGAAATCTTAAAACGGATGAAGGTCATTGATGAAAACATCCGGGTGATCATCATGACGGCATACGGAGAGCTCGACATGATCCAGGAATCAAAGGAACTGGGCGCTTTGACGCACTTTGCGAAGCCGTTTGACATCGACGAAATCAGAGATGCCGTGAAAAAATATCTGCCCCTGAAGTCTAATTGACAAAAAGAAGAAACAAATGAATCATGTCATTGTGTTGCCGATTTGTCGAAAAGTTGGTATTCTAGTTATGGAGAAAAAGCGATCTGGTATTTACATATGACAGCAATAGATGGGTCATGCTAGGGTGGAAAGCTTTTTTCGCTAGAAGACAATCAGGCTACATAAGGAGGACATTCGACATGCCTTTAGTTTCTATGACGGAAATGTTGAATACAGCTAAAGAAAAAGGTTATGCTGTAGGACAATTTAACTTAAACAACCTTGAGTTTACTCAAGCGATTTTACAAGCAGCTGAAGAAGAAAAATCTCCAGTGATCCTTGGTGTTTCCGAAGGTGCGGGACGCTACATGGGCGGCTTCAAAACAGTCGTAGCTATGGTAAAAGCACTTATGGAAGAGTACAAAGTGACAGTTCCTGTTGCGATTCACTTAGACCACGGTTCAAGCTTTGAATCTTGTGCGAAAGCGATTCATGCAGGTTTCACATCTGTAATGATCGACGCTTCTCACCATCCATTTGAAGAAAACGTAGCAACAACTGCTAAAGTTGTTGAGCTTGCTCATTTCCACGGAGTATCTGTAGAAGCTGAGCTTGGAACAGTAGGCGGACAAGAAGATGACGTTATCGCTGAAGGCGTAATCTACGCTGATCCTAAAGAGTGCCAAGAGCTTGTTGAGCGCACTGGCATCGACTGCCTTGCACCTGCATTAGGTTCTGTTCACGGCCCTTACAAAGGTGAGCCAAACCTTGGCTTCAAAGAAATGGAAGAGATCGGAAAATCAACTGGTCTTCCGCTAGTTCTTCACGGTGGTACTGGAATTCCGACTGCTGACATCAAAAAATCAATTTCACTTGGTACAGCTAAAATCAACGTGAATACTGAAAACCAAATTTCTTCTGCAAAAGCTGTTCGCGAAACATTGGCAGCTAAGCCTGACGAGTACGATCCACGTAAATATCTTGGACCAGCTCGTGAAGCGATCAAAGAAACAGTTATCGGTAAAATGCGTGAATTTGGTTCTTCAAACCAAGCTTAATTCAATTGGAACGTTTATAGCCGCCTGACAGCTTGACAGGCGGTTTTCCGTCTATCTTTAGAAAGCGCAATCATATTCACAGTTCAGAAAATTTCTTACTCAGGGAGGCTTTTTGAAAATGTTATTTTTTGTTGATACAGCTAATATCGATGAAATTAGAGAAGCGAATGAATTAGGAATTCTCGCCGGTGTAACGACGAATCCTAGTTTAGTAGCAAAAGAAGCTAACGTATCATTCCACGACCGTCTTCGCGAGATCACAGACGTCGTGAAAGGCTCTGTAAGTGCAGAGGTTATTTCTTTGAAAGCTGAGGAAATGATCGAGGAAGGAAAAGAACTGGCGAAAATCGCACCGAACATTACGGTGAAAATCCCGATGACGTCTGACGGTTTAAAAGCGGTAAGAGCACTTACTGACTTAGGCATCAAAACAAACGTCACATTGATCTTCAATGCAAACCAGGCGCTTCTTGCTGCCAGAGCAGGGGCAACGTATGTATCACCATTCCTGGGACGTTTAGATGACATCGGCCACAACGGACTTGACCTGATTTCAGACGTCAAGCAGATTTTTGACATTCACGGTCTTGAAACACAAATCATTGCGGCGTCAATCCGCCATCCGCAGCACGTGACAGAAGCCGCTTTAAGAGGGGCTCATATCGGCACAATGCCGCTGAAAGTCATTCATGCGCTCACTAAGCACCCGTTAACAGACAAAGGAATCGAACAATTCCTGGCAGACTGGAATAAATAATGCAAAGGACGGCAAACAGCTTTATGCCTGTTTGCCGCGGCCTTTGTTTTTCACCGTCCTGATACAGCGGACCTTCAGATGCAAACGCCGCTTTACAGAGAAGGAATCATTGGGCTGCAGAAGCTGATATCGGAATGAAGGGTTTGCGTACTGCTTTTGCCGGATGACGACGATGTCTCTTGAGCCGGCGGGTCTCTGTGCAATTTTCGAAACCTGTGCCCCGCAAAGCTTCGCTATTTTCTTCCTGATATTTTACAATGTGTTGTATTCTTTCTCTTCGAATTGGCTAGATTTTGGACATGAGCTTTATTTGCAGAGACAGAATAAAATGACATTTTATTTAGCTCCGCAGCTATCTTCTTATGGAAGGAGACTATCATGGAAAAGTTGAATATTGCCGGCGGTGACTCGTTAAACGGTACAGTACATATCAGCGGCGCTAAAAACAGTGCTGTTGCATTAATACCTGCAACCATTTTGGCAAATTCCGAGGTGACAATTGAAGGGCTTCCAGAGATTTCAGATATTGAAACGCTGCGTGACCTGTTAAAGGAAATCGGCGGCAACGTGCATTTTGAGAATGGGGAAATGGTTGTTGACCCCACGTCGATGATCAGCATGCCGCTTCCTAACGGAAAAGTAAAAAAGCTTCGCGCGTCGTATTATTTAATGGGGGCGATGCTCGGCCGCTTCAAGCAGGCCGTCATCGGATTGCCCGGCGGTTGCCACTTGGGCCCCCGCCCGATTGACCAGCATATTAAAGGCTTTGAAGCACTTGGAGCTGAAGTAACCAATGAACAAGGCGCCATTTATTTGCGTGCTGAAAGGCTGAGAGGCGCACGCATTTATCTAGATGTCGTAAGTGTGGGGGCAACCATTAACATTATGCTTGCCGCTGTTTTGGCAGAAGGAAAAACGATCATCGAAAACGCTGCCAAGGAGCCTGAGATTATTGATGTCGCGACACTGCTTACAAGCATGGGCGCTAAAATCAAAGGTGCGGGAACCAATGTGATCCGAATCGATGGCGTGAAGGAACTGCACGGCTGCAAGCATACGATCATTCCGGACAGAATTGAGGCCGGGACATTTATGATTGCAGGGGCTGCAATGGGCAAGGAAGTCATTATCGATAATGTGATTCCCACTCATCTTGAGTCGTTAACGGCAAAGCTGAGAGAAATGGGCTATCATATCGAAACAAGCGACGACCAGCTTCTCATTGTCGGCGGGCAGAAGCACTTAAAGCCGGTTGATGTCAAAACCCTTGTATACCCGGGCTTTCCGACTGATTTGCAGCAGCCGATGACAGCACTCCTGACAAGGGCAAAAGGGACAAGCGTCGTCACGGACACCATTTACTCGGCAAGATTCAAGCACATTGATGAGCTGAGACGGATGGGTGCCAATATGAAAGTAGAAGGCAGATCTGCCATCATCACAGGTCCTGTCGAGCTTCAAGGCGCAAAAGTGAAGGCGAGTGATCTGCGTGCCGGAGCCTGTCTGGTCGTAGCCGGCCTGATGGCTGACGGCGTCACGGAAATTACGGGCTTGGAGCATATTGACCGCGGATACAGCACCCTTGAGAAGAAGCTCGAGGGGCTAGGAGCAACAATCTGGCGTGAAAGAATGACTGACGAAGAAATAGAACAGCTTCAAAATTCATAATGGTTTCTTGTGAGAGGAGATCGTGTTGAAATGGAAAGAAGTTTATCAATGGAATTGGTACGTGTGACCGAAGCTGCGGCATTGGCATCTGCAAGATGGATGGGCCGGGGGAAAAAAGATGAGGCTGATGAAGCGGCAACAAGCGCAATGAGAGACGTTTTTGATACAGTTCCGATGAAAGGAACCGTTGTGATCGGTGAAGGAGAAATGGACGAGGCGCCGATGCTGTATATCGGGGAAAAACTCGGAAACGGGTACGGCCCGCGCGTCGATGTTGCAGTTGACCCTCTTGAAGGCACAAACATCCTAGCAAGCGGCGGCTGGAACGCGCTGACGGTTATCGCCGTCGCAGACCACGGCACGCTTCTGAACGCTCCTGACATGTATATGCAAAAAATCGCAGTCGGTCCAGAAGCGGTGGGCTGTATTGATATTGAGGCACCTGTCATTGATAACCTTAAAGCGGTGGCAAAGGCGAAAAATAAGGACGTTGAGGACGTCGTTGCCACAATCTTAAACCGTGAAAGACACGCAAAAATTATTTCCGAGCTTCGTGAGGCCGGCGCCAGAATCAAATTGATCAATGATGGCGATGTCGCAGGCGCCATCAACACGGCTTTCGACCACACGGGCGTTGACATCCTGTTCGGATCAGGCGGAGCTCCTGAGGGTGTGCTTTCTGCTGTTGCGTTAAAAGCGCTGGGCGGAGAAATTATCGGTAAACTTCTTCCGCAAAGCGATGAAGAAATCACACGCTGCCACAAAATGGGCCTTGATTTAAGCAAAGTCCTCCGTATGGAAGACCTTGTGAAGGGTGATGACGCGATTTTTGCAGCTACCGGGGTAACTGACGGCGAGCTGTTAAAAGGCGTTCAATTCAAAGGCTCTGTCGGCACAACTGAAAGCTTAGTTATTCGTGCAAAATCAGGCACAGTCCGCTTCGTTGACGGCAGACACAGCCTGAAAAAGAAACCAAATCTTGTAATCCGTCCATAAAAAAAGAAAAAGCGGGTGTGAGCCCGCTTTTCTTTTGCAGAAAAGAGTCAACTCTATCAATTCCGTGTCAAAACCTTATTTCAGTTGAATAATTTTTTGAAATAAGGTAAAAATAAAGAGTGCTGCGATTTTTACTGCGTAATTCCTTCTTTTAAGCACTAGGAAAGTTTCAATTTCTACCGCATACAGACGATATAAGTATTGATCTTCTCATGTTTTTGTCCTCGCTTCCTTCAAAACTCATTAAGACAATCCTTTTAACAAAAGCGCCGATCATGGGTGGAAGTGTTACCGATAGAAGTTCCTTTATGTTAAAAAAAGAATGTGCTTTGGCGGATGTTGTGCAAAAGCAGCAGATTTACATGTGCAGAGTAAGATATTGACTATGAAAAGCGTGGTGTTTTTATGAAAGACGTATCTATTTCCTCTTTGGAAAATATGAAATTAAAAGAGCTTTATGAACTTGCAAGACATTATAAAATCTCCTACTACAGCAAACTGACAAAAAAAGAACTCATTTTCGCCATTCTGAAAGCGAATGCAGAACAGGAAGATCTGCTGTTTATGGAAGGCGTTCTTGAGATCATCCAGTCTGAAGGTTTCGGCTTCCTGAGACCGATCAACTACTCTCCAAGCTCAGAAGACATTTATATCTCAGCTTCACAAATCCGCCGTTTCGATTTGCGAAACGGAGACAAAGTTTCAGGCAAGGTTCGCCCGCCAAAAGAAAATGAGCGTTACTATGGACTTTTGCACGTTGAAGCAGTGAATGGAGATGATCCTGAATCAGCAAAAGAGCGTGTGCATTTCCCGGCGCTTACACCTCTTTATCCAGATCGTCAAATGGTGCTTGAAACAAAGCCGAACTTCTTGTCTACAAGAATTATGGACATGATGGCGCCGGTCGGATTTGGACAGCGCGGTTTGATTGTTGCGCCGCCAAAAGCCGGAAAAACGATGCTGCTGAAGGAAATTGCCAACAGCATTACAGCGAATCAGCCTGAAGCAGAGCTCATCGTGCTTTTGATCGACGAAAGACCGGAGGAAGTAACCGATATCGAGCGCTCTGTAGCTGGTGATGTCGTCAGCTCAACGTTTGATGAAGTGCCGGAAAACCATATCAAAGTGGCCGAGCTTGTGCTTGAGCGCGCAATGCGTCTCGTGGAACATAAAAAAGATGTTATCATCCTGATGGACAGCATCACACGCCTTGCCCGCGCCTACAACTTAGTGATTCCGCCGAGCGGAAGAACGCTTTCCGGAGGGATTGACCCAGCAGCGTTCCACCGCCCGAAACGCTTCTTCGGGGCAGCGAGAAATATCGAAGAGGGCGGCAGCTTAACCATCCTTGCTACGGCTCTTGTCGATACAGGGTCACGTATGGATGATGTCATTTATGAAGAATTCAAGGGAACAGGCAACATGGAGCTACACCTTGACCGCTCTCTGGCAGAGCGCCGCATCTTCCCGGCTATCGATATCCGCCGTTCAGGAACGCGCAAGGAAGAGCTGCTTGTGCCTAAAGAGCATCTTGATCGTTTATGGTCGATCCGAAAAACAATGTCTGATTCACCTGATTTCGCAGAAAAATTCATGAGAAAAATGAAAAAAACCAAAACAAACCAGGAATTTTTCGATATTCTCAATCAAGAATGGAAACAGGCAAATCTATCATCTGCTAGAAGATAAATTGTATTTGCAAAAGAAGTAAATCACTGATATAATTTTCTCATATGCGTTTCGGACAATGCTCCGAAATAATAACTCTGTTTCCACACGGGATTCAGGGCGGAAGGAGATGGATACAATGAAAGCAGGAATTCATCCTAATTTCAAAAAAGCAACAGTTAAATGCGCTTGCGGAAATGAATTTGAAACAGGCTCAGTAAAAGAAGAGGTACGCGTTGAGATTTGCTCTGAATGCCACCCATTCTACACTGGCCGTCAAAAATTCGCTTCTGCTGATGGTCGTGTTGATCGCTTTAACAAAAAATACGGTCTTAAGTAATAATAGATTTTTCAACAGGCAGGAAGCAGTCTTGCCTGTTTTTTATATTGTCTAAAACACAGCTGGCAGAGAGAGGGGAGCGGAGCCTATGTACATAATGAAACAAAGCGGGTGGCTTGAGCTGATTTGCGGCAGCATGTTCTCGGGGAAATCTGAAGAGCTGATCAGAAGAGTGAAGAGAGCGACTTACGCCAAGCAGGAAGTCAGGGTATTTAAGCCTGTGATTGATAATCGCTACAGCGAAGATGCTGTTGTCTCCCATAATGGAACATCCATGACGAGCTATGCCATTTCTTCTGCTGCGGACATTTGGGATCACATCAGTGAAAGTACGGATGTGATTGCGGTTGATGAAGTGCAGTTTTTTGATCGGGACATTGTTGAGGTTTTATCATCTCTTGCCGATAAAGGCTACCGTGTGATTGCAGCGGGTCTTGATATGGATTTTAGAGGAGAGCCGTTCGGCGTCGTCCCGGATATTATGGCGATTGCGGAAAGTGTGACGAAACTGCAAGCCGTCTGTTCCGTCTGCGGATCACCGGCGAGCAGAACACAGCGCCTGATTGACGGCAAACCTGCTTCTTACGATGATCCGGTCATAAAGGTGGGCGCATCCGAATCGTATGAAGCAAGATGCAGACATCATCACGAAGTCCCAGGAAAATCTAAAAATTAACCCAAAACATGGGTAAAAAGATAGAAAGCACCGTGTAAAAACACCGGTGTTTTTTTTATATTCTGATAACATCCAATTAAAAAATTTAATTAAGTGTATTAAAAAATTAAGTAATTTTCTTCCCTTGAATTTTGATTTTGACAGGCATAAAATAACTAACGTAATGTAAATAGTTTTGAGACATTGTTCGAATAATTGTCACAAAGTCGCATAAAGATCATGATCGGTCATATTTTAGATGGGTTATTACTTAACTTGGTTAACTATTTCAAGAAAGAAGGAGATTTGCTTGAATAACATAAAAAAAACGAAAGAAGGCCACTTAGAAACAACTCTTAGAGGGAAAGAAGTTTTATCTATTCCTACTTTAAATAAAGGCGTTGCTTTTTCAGTAGAAGAAAGACAAGAACTTGGCTTAGAAGGACTTCTGCCGCCAACTGTACTTTCTCTTGATCAACAAGCACAACGCGCATACGAGCAATTCCAAGCGCAGCCTGACCGCCTTCGTCAAAATGTTTACTTAAGTGATCTTGCAAACCGTAACGAAGTTCTTTTCTATAAATTGCTGAAAAACCATCTTCGCGAAATGCTTCCTGTTGTGTACACACCAACAGTTGGTGAAGCGATTCAGGAATACAGCCATGAATATAGAAGACCTCAAGGTATCTACTTGTCAATCGACAACATTGACGGTATTGAAAAAGCGTTTGAAAACCTTCATGCGACTGCAGGAGATATTGATCTTATCGTTGCTACTGACTCTGAAAGTATTCTCGGTATCGGTGACTGGGGTGTAGGCGGTATTAACATCGCAATCGGTAAATTGGCTGTTTACACTGCTGCAGCTGGTATTGACCCTAGCCGTGTTATCCCGGTTGTGCTTGATGTCGGTACGAACAACGAAAAACTTCTGAATGATCCTTTATATATTGGTAACAAGCATGAGCGTGTTAAAGGCGAACGCTATGAAGCTTTCATTGACGCTTATGTAAAAGCGGCATTGAAATTCTTCCCTAAAGCGCTTCTTCACTGGGAAGACCTTGGTAACAAAAATGCACGTAATATCATGAAAAAATACAATCATGAAATTCTTACATTTAATGATGATATCCAAGGTACAGGAGCGATCACACTTGCTGGTGTGCTTGCGGCGATGAAGAAAACTGGCGCTTCTATTAAAGATCAGCGTGTTGTTGTCTTCGGTGCTGGTTCTGCTGGTATCGGTATTGCTGACCAAATCCGCGACACAATGGTGCTTGCTGGATTATCTGAAGAAGAAGCTAACAAACGCTTCTACACACTTGATTACAGAGGCTTGCTGACTGAAGAAATCGAAGGCATCCTTGATTTCCAAAAACCTTACCTACGCAGTGCGGATGAAGTAAAAGACTGGAAGCGCGATGAAAAAGGCCAAATTCCATTCGATGAAGTGGTTCGCCAAGCGAAACCAACGATCTTGATTGGTACTTCAGGGGTTTCAGGTGCGTTCACAGAGGAAATTGTAAAAGAAATGGCATCTCACGTAGACCGTCCGGTTATCATGCCGATGTCTAACCCGACTCACCTTGCTGAAGCAGTTCCTGAAGATCTGTTCAAATGGACTGACGGAAAAGTGCTTATTGCAACAGGAAGCCCATTTGACAATGTAGAATACAACGGTGTTTCTTATGAAATCGGACAATCTAACAACGCATTCGCGTTCCCTGGTCTTGGACTTGGTTCAATTGTAGCTGAAGCGCGTATCATTACGCCTGCGATGTTTGCTGCAACTGCTGATGCGATTGCTGAAATGGTTGACTTCGAAACACCTGGAGCAGGATTGCTTCCAAGCATCGATAAGCTTCAAGAAGTTTCTATTCAAGTTGCGATTGCCGTTGCTGAAGCAGCAATTAAAGAAGGCGTAGCAAATCGTCAGCCTGAAGATGTAAAACAAGCTGTCCTTGATGCAATGTGGACACCTGAATACAAAAAAGTCATCGCGAAATAATTAGCGAGTAAATTTTTTCGTCCGAGGGAAAGCTTTTTGTAAAGCTAAAGTATACGGACATAGGATTTGGAGGAGAATATTTTGAGCATCTTAGATATCTTAATCCTCCTGGCACCGATATTCTTTGTTATTGTGCTGGGTTGGTTTGCAGGACATTTTGGAAGTTATGATGCCAAGTCGGCAAAAGGGGTAAGTACGTTAGTAACGAAATACGCACTTCCAGCTCACTTTATCGCTGGTATTTTGACAACTTCCAGAAGTGAATTTTTATCACAAGTTCCATTGATGGTTTCTTTAATTATTGGGATTGTTGGTTTCTATATCATCATTCTTTTGGTTTGCAGATTTATCTTGAAGTATGATTTAACGAACTCATCTGTATTTTCTTTGAACTCTGCACAGCCAACATTCGCATTTATGGGTATTCCTGTATTGGGAAGCTTGTTCGGGGCGAATGAAGTTGCGATTCCGATCGCGGTTACAGGTATCGTGGTAAACGCGATTCTTGATCCGCTTGCGATTATTATCGCTACTGTCGGTGAGTCTTCTAAGAAAAACGAAAAGGACGGCGACAGCTTCTGGAAGATGACAGGAAAATCAATCCTGCATGGCCTTTGTGAGCCGCTTGCAGCTGCTCCGTTAATCAGTATGATCTTAGTGCTGGTTTTCAACTTCACTCTTCCTGAGCTGGGTGTTAAAATGCTTGATCAGCTTGGAAGCACAACATCTGGTGTTGCTCTCTTCGCTGTCGGTGTTACTGTTGGTATCCGTAAAATCAAACTCAGTATGCCGGCTATCGGTATTGCGTTACTAAAAGTTGCGGTTCAGCCTGCGTTAATGTTCCTGATTGCTCTTGCAGTCGGACTTCCAGCTGACCAAATGACAAAAGCGATCCTTCTTGTTGCATTCCCTGGTTCTGCCGTAGCAGCCATGATTGCGACTCGTTTCGAGAAACAAGAAGAAGAAACTGCGACTGCGTTTGTGGTCAGTGCGATTCTGTCATTGATTTCACTTCCGATTATTATCGCGCTTACTGCGTAATCAAAAAAGCTCCCCGTAAAGGGAGCTTTTTTACTTTAGGTCTGAAATTTGAAAAGTGACAAAAGCGGTTTTTTTCTTGTTTTTGTTTTTTCAGAAGAAGCAGCAGTCTCGGGGATCGGCTGGGCGGTGAATTCTTTTATTTGCGAGGTCAGTGATTGCAGGTCTGCAAGGATGTCATCAATTTCTCTGCGGTGCTGAAGCAGCTGATAAGATACACCCTCATCGGCTTTTTGTTTTAGCTGGCGTTCCAGTTCCCCGATCCTTGCCAGCAGCTCGTTTTCGTCCTGCTTTTGCTGTAAAAGGGTGTCGAGCTTCTGTTCGAGCTGTTCGATTCTCCGTTCTGTGTCGCCATTTGTTTTTTGGACAAGGAAGCCTGTGCGCTTTTTAGTGCTTTGCGGCACATGAATATCCTGAATCGCCGTGCCTTCAGAAATTTGTTTTTGAACAGATTTTAGAACCTTTACATCTTCTACCGTAAACGAATAGTGTCCAAGCTCATTGCGTTCGGCCGGAAGATTCAGCTGCTTCACCCACCGCTGCACCGTTTTTGCGGAGACGCCGAGTTCACTTGCTACCATATTTGTATTCATGATCCCATACCTCCTTTTTAGCTAGGTATTCGACCATAGAATGCGGTTCCCTTCCTATTAGACAAAACAAGAAAAGATTCGGCAAAGAAAGTGGGTATCTCCTTTTTTTCTTCAAAAACCGTTACTGTTCATACAGCTCTAAAGGAAGCTGGTCCGGATCAAAAAAGAAGGTGAAACGCTTGCCGGTCAGCGGATCTATTCTGATCGGCTCTGTTTCGATTCCTTTTTCATGAAGCTTCTGAACTACCTTATCCAAGCTGCTGACTGTGAAGGCAAGGTGGCGCAGGCCTGCCGCTTCAGGCTGGGTTAGGCGCGCGGGCGGATCGGGAAACGAGAACAGCTCAATGACATACGTGCCGTTAAGCGACAAATCAAGCTTATAGGAGCCGCGCTCTTCGCGGTACGTTTCTTGAATGACTTGAAAACCAAGCTTATGTACGTAGAAAGCTTTCGACTTTTCATAATCTGAACATATGATTGCAATGTGATGTATGGATTTCAGCAACATCATCCCTCCTCGATTCCCAGTATAGCAGAGGAGGCTTTTCAAGCTGGGATTGAAATGCTTTTGACTGGGGTTAATCACTATACTATAATGAGAATGTTACGCACAGGAAAACAGAGGTGAAGACCGTGTTAGACCGTTTAAAGTCAATCGAAGAACGATACGAAAAATTAAATGAGCTTTTAAGCGATCCAGAAGTAGTCAACGATCCTAAAAAGCTAAGAGAATATTCAAAAGAGCAATCTGATATACAAGAAACAGTTGACGTATATAGACAATACAGAGATGCGTCAGAACAGCTGGCTGATGCAAAAGCGATGCTAGAAGAGAAGCTGGACGCTGAGATGCGCGACATGGTGAAGGAAGAGATTTCTGAACTTCAGAAGGAAACGGAAACACTGTCAGAACGCCTGAAAGTGCTCCTGATCCCGAAAGATCCTAATGACGACAAAAACGTTATCATGGAGATCCGCGGAGCTGCGGGAGGCGAGGAAGCCGCTTTATTCGCGGGCAGCCTGTACAGAATGTATTCCCGTTATGCCGAGCTTCAAGGCTGGAAAACAGAGGTCATGGAAGCGAGTGTAACCGGAACCGGCGGCTACAAAGAGATCATCTTTATGATTACGGGAAGCGGCGCATATTCTAAACTCAAATATGAAAACGGCGCCCACCGCGTACAGCGTGTTCCGGAAACAGAATCAGGCGGCCGTATCCATACATCAACTGCAACAGTAGCATGTCTTCCTGAGGCAGAAGAGGTAGAGGTTGACATTCATGAGAAGGATATCCGAGTCGATACGTTTGCATCAAGCGGACCGGGCGGACAAAGCGTTAACACAACAATGTCTGCCGTTCGTCTGACGCATTTGCCGACAGGTGTTGTTGTATCATGCCAGGATGAAAAATCTCAAATCAAGAACAAAGAAAAAGCAATGAAGGTTCTCCGTGCCAGAATCTATGATAAATTTCAGCAGGAAGCCCAAGCTGAATATGATCAAACACGGAAATCAGCAGTTGGATCAGGTGACCGCTCTGAGCGTATCCGCACATACAACTTCCCGCAAAACCGTGTGACGGATCACAGAATCGGCCTGACGATTCAAAAGCTTGATCAGATTCTTGAAGGAAAACTTGACGAAGTGGTTGAAGCGCTGATTGTTGAAGATCAGGCAAGCAAGCTTCAGCAGTCGGAAGGTTAAGATGAAGACGATATTTGAAGCCCTGAAATGGGCTTCTTCTTATTTAACCGAAGCGGGAAGAGAAGAAAATGCGGCTGAGCTTCTTTTGCTTTATGATACCGGAATGGACAGAAGCAAGCTGCTCGCCAGCTTACAGGAACCGATTGGCGAAGACGAACTGTATCGCTTTACGCGTCACGTTGAGATGCATAAAGAGGGCGTCCCGGTTCAGTACATTATCGGAAAAGAGTTTTTTTACGGACGGGAATTTATGGTGAATGATGACGTGCTGATCCCGCGGCCGGAAACAGAAGAGGTTGTCTATTATCTGCTTGAAAAATATCGGCATGTCTTTTCGGAAGACGGGCGGCTTGATGTCGTCGACGTCGGGACAGGAAGCGGCGCGATAGCCGTCACGCTTGCGCTTGAAAACAAAAACTTTTCGGTGTCGGCGGTTGATATTTCAAAAGAAGCGCTGCAAGTCGCCTCTGCCAATGCGGAAAAGCTCGGAGCGGATGTGCGCTTTTATCAGGGTGATTTGCTTGAGCCTTTTATTAAGGCAGGAAAAAAAGCGGATATTGTCGTCTCAAATCCTCCTTATATTTCAGAAGAAGAAATGGCTGACCTATCAGAGATTGTCCGTTTTCATGAGCCGCTGCACGCTCTCACTGATGGCGGAGACGGGCTGAAATTTTATAAGCGGTTTATGGAAGACATCCCGCTTGTCATGAAGGAGAAAGTGTTTGTCGTTTTTGAAATCGGATGGAAACAGGGCGAAGCGGTCAAAGAACTGATCCTCAAGGCGTTTAAACATGCGGAAGTGGAAGTGCTGAAAGATATTAACGGAAAAGACAGAACCATATGCGCTGTGATTCATAAAAATAAATAAGCAGCTTGCTGGCGAGTTGATGAATCAAGCTGTTTTAACACCAGCAAAGGGGATGTAAAGGATGAAAAAGGCCCTGACAGCAGGAATCTTGTTCATTGCGATTGAGAGCATGATTGGCACCATTTTTCCGCAGGCTCTTTCATATGAAGCGATTTTTGGCGTTGCGTCTCTCGTTTTGATTGGGCTCGCGATCATCATATCGGGTTTGGCTGTAAGCGGAAGTGATCAGCGGGCAAACTACCATTCAGAAACCAAAGAAGGCCGTACATCCCGCTTGAAAATGGCGGCTGCTTTCTTTGTCGCGGCGATACCTTCTATTCTATGTTATTTGCTGACGGTTTTGTTTTAATGAAAAAGGAAGCCTCTTAGGCTTCCTTTTTTTGGAGTAAAACAGAATCCCATATCCAATAGACAAGAGCTGTTAATACAGCGAAAAGATAGAAGGCCATATTTTGAAGCAGAGATTGTCCCGAAGGCTGCAGCACGCCGAAAATGATCGCGTTGGCAATAAAAGCTGCTACAAGGTAATACAGCAGATACAAAGGGCTGAACCGTTTCGGCTTTTTATTCATCATGAATTGAAGCGGCAGAGCGAATATCAAATAAGGAAACAGAAAATAAAATGCCATCGTTATGAGAGCGGCAATGATGAATGAATGGATATAAATAATTGAATAAAGAACCGACATTGTGAAGGCTGATAACAGCACTGTATAATTATATTTCATCTTTAAACCTCCTAAAACACTATCGTACCATAAATAAGATTAACAGCTTGCTAGATTTTTTTCACTCTGCACGTTTACCCCGGGCTCTCCTTGTCCATAATAGGGCTAGAAATAAAGCACGGAGAGGAACGGTGGGGACCGATGAAAAAAACAGTAATCATTTGTATATATATCTTTCTTTTATTATCCGGAGCACTTGTAGGGCTGGCAAAAGAAGAGACGGCACAGCAATCAGAAAATCAGCCGGTGGTCATACCGGATGAGGCGATTCGCCTGAGAATATTGGCAAACAGCGATAGTAATCAGGACCAGCAATTAAAGCGGCATATCAGAGACGCGGTCAATAAAGAAATCACAACCTGGGTAGAGGATATCACTTCTATAGAAGAAGCGCGGCGTGTGATTCGCTCAAAGCTGCCTGAAATCAAAGAAATTGCAAAGGAAACAATGGAAGAAGAAGGAGCAAACCAATCGATATCCGTTGATTTTGACAAAATCTCATTTCCGACAAAGCTTTACGGCAATATGGTATATCCCGCTGGCGAGTATGAAGCGATTCTGATTACGCTTGGAAATGGAGACGGCGCCAACTGGTGGTGTGTGCTGTTCCCGCCGCTCTGCTTTCTCGATTTTTCCAACGGAGAAGCCGTAAAAGAACAAGAAGATCAAGAAGCCTCAAAAAAGCAGACTGAAAAAGTGCTTGAGGACGTAACCGCTAAAGCGGAAAAAGCCAAAAAAGAAGAGAAGGAAGAGAATGAAGACGGCACAGAAGTGAAATTCTTCTTAGTCGAATGGATTTCCGACCTTTTTTCCTAATCACCTGGTCTAAAAATAGATTTGCCTCATAGATTGGAAGAAAGAATGCAAAAAAGGGGTGAACGGATGTTTTATCAACTGCGGGTGGCAAGGGAAAAAGACGGAGATGTGCTCGAGGAATTTCTAAAACAGGCGAAAACCAATTATGAAGGCGTGAAAGAAGGCTTCACCCAGTTTCTTATGCTGGAGGACAGCGAGAAAAACATTGCGGGATGTCTCGGAATTGAAAAAATCAGCTGTGATCAAGGGCTGCTGCGATCACTTGTGATATCGGACAAGCTTCACCAAGGTCATATTGTGACACTCTTTCAGAGCATGGAGTTGCTGTGCGAAAAGCATCAGATCAAAACAGTATACTTAATAGCGAATCAGCATTCCTCTGCTGATTTCCTGACGGCCATGGGATTTGAACGAGCTGAAAGCGTACCGGAAGAGCTGTTTTCTTCTGATCATTTCTGTGAATCGCGGCAAACGGAAGGGGCCGTCTTGATGAAAAAACCGTCTGGATCAGTGTGATTTATACACATACTTATCCACTTCTTCATTAGCGTTGTCCACAATTTGTGGATAACGCTTGTTTTATTACAGGACATCTTTTATACTTTCAAAAGGATTACACGCGTAAAACTATCGTTTTATTGTTGTGAATAAGGAGTTTGGTCAGAAATGAAAACGAAAAGATGGTTTGTGGATGTAACTGATGAGTTATCCACAAATGATCCACAAATTGCACAAGCAGCCGCTTTGCTCCGGGAAAATGAGGTTGTTGCGTTCCCGACAGAAACGGTATACGGCCTCGGTGCAAACGCGAAAAGCACAGATGCCGTCAAAAAAATATATGAAGCGAAAGGGCGGCCGAGCGATAATCCCCTGATTGTCCACATTGCGGACATTAGCCAGCTTGATGATTTAACGGGTCCAGCGCCGGAAAAAGCGAAAACATTGATAAAACGGTTTTGGCCGGGAGCACTCACGCTCATTCTGCCTTGCAAACCTGGTGCACTCTCACCTCGTGTAACGGCAGGGCTTGAAACGGTTGCTATTCGAATGCCGGATCATCCGCTTGCTCTTGCGTTGATTCGCGAGTCGGGGTTGCCGATTGCAGCACCGAGCGCCAATCTATCAGGGAAGCCAAGTCCGACAAAGGCGGAACATGTGGCCTATGACTTGGATGGCCGCATAGCCGGAATTATGGACGGAGGCCCTACCGGGATTGGGGTTGAATCAACCGTACTTTCATGTGCTGGCGACATCCCTGTTCTTCTGCGCCCGGGCGGCATTACGAAAGAACAAATTGAAGCGGAGATCGGACCGATCCTTGTGGATAAAGGGCTCAGCGATCAAAATGAGAAGCCGATTTCCCCGGGGATGAAATATACACATTACGCGCCGACAGCGCCGCTTGCGATTTGCGAAGGCAACCCGGAGCGCATTCAGCACCTCATTCAAGAATATCAACAGGGCGGCAGACGGGTCGGTGTCCTGACGACAGAAGAAAACGCGGGCGTTTATTCCGCTGATTATGTGAAGAGCTGCGGCAGACGGGCTCAGCTTGAGACTGTTGCGGCAGGGCTGTATGATGCTTTACGCAGCTTTGATGAGAAGAAGGTGGATTTTATTATCGCAGAATCCTTTCCGGACACTGGCGTCGGACTCGCCATTATGAACAGGCTGATGAAAGCCGCCGGAGGAAGAGTGATTCGCTGAACACAGTCAGATGTTCTAACCCTTTTTGGACACGCATAGGCTAAAAAAGCGGGGCGTGTCCAAGGGGGTTATTTATGTATGTCGGATTTGTTCATAGGCGAACTGATTACATTAAGCATCATGGCGTTTGCTTTAGGGATGGATGCTTTTTCTGTCGGTCTCGGAATGGGCATGGTCAAACTCAGAAAAAAGCAGATATTCTATATTGGTTTTATCATCGGCCTCTTTCACGTTATCATGCCTCTCGGGGGGATGGCGGCCGGTAACATGCTGTCAGGGCTCCTCGGCGTGTTAGCGGTTTATATCGGGGGTTCGCTGCTTTTTGTTCTTGGGGTTCAAATGCTTATGGCTTCTTTTAAACAGTCAGAAGAACGACTTATGTCGCCGGCAGGGCCGGGCTTATTGCTGTTTGCCGTCGGCGTCAGCCTTGACAGCTTCTCCGTCGGTTTGAGCTTGGGGATATACGGCTCGCATCCGCTCCTCACAATTACCCTGTTCGGGCTGTTCAGCATGATTTTGACATGGCTGGGCCTGCTGATCGGAAAACAAGTGCAGTCATGGCTTGGCACATACAGCGAAGCGCTCGGGGGCATCATATTAATCGCATTCGGCCTAAAGCTGCTTTTGCCAATTTAATATACCAATAAAAGAAACGAAGTCGCCGTTTCTTTTTTCTTCATATATAATAGAGAAAAATAAGGGGTGACTGACATGAACATTATTTTTGTCTGTACTGGAAATACGTGCCGCAGCCCAATGGCTGAGGCGCTTTTTAAATCAATTGCAGAAGCGGAGGGGCTGAATGTCAGTGTCCGCTCGGCAGGCGTGTTTGCTTCGCCTAATGGGAGAGCGACGCCTCATGCAGTCGAAGCGCTGTTTGAAAAACACATTGCCCTTAATCATGTATCTTCTCCATTAACTGAAGAACATATGGAAGCGGCTGATTTGGTTCTGGCTATGACCCATCAGCATAAACAGATCATTGTCAGCCAATTTGGACGTTATCGTGATAAAGTATTCACGCTAAAAGAATACGTCACAGGCAGCTATGGGGATGTCATCGATCCGTTTGGCGGCTCAATTGACATCTATAAACAAACGAGAGATGAGCTTGAAGATCTTCTTCGGCAGCTGGCAAAACAGCTGAAAAAAGACAGCAGGTAAGTTGTCAGAAAATCTGCAAACAGGTCATTTGCAAATCCTGCGTGAAGGAGTAGAATATAGTGAAAAGCACATCATATGGTGTGAATCAAAGAGCGGACAGGCTGCGCGGTCAACAAAGCGAGCGGGCCGCATCACACACGCTGGGGAGGAAAAGCTGATGAAAGTAGCCATAGCATCGGATCATGGCGGCGTTCACATTCGAAATGAAATCAAAGAGTTAATGGACGAATTGCAAATTGAATATATTGATATGGGCTGTGACTGCGGCAGCGGATCTGTCGATTATCCGGATTATGCTTTTCCGGTGGCCGAAAAAGTGGTTAGCGGCGAAGTTGACAGAGGCATTTTAATTTGCGGGACAGGAATCGGCATGAGCATTTCCGCTAATAAAGTCAAAGGCATCCGCTGCGCGCTGGCGCACGATACATTCAGCGCAAAGGCAACGAGAGAGCACAATGACACAAACATCCTCGCGATGGGTGAACGGGTGATCGGCCCTGGTTTGGCGCGGGAAATCGCAGAAATCTGGCTGACTACTGAGTTTACCGGCGGAAGACATCAAAAGCGCATCGGGAAAATCTCAGATTATGAAGAGAAAAACCTGTAGGGGTGCTGTTCGATGAGTGAGATCAAACAAACGTGGAAGACGATGCTGTCTGAGTTTCAGGAACAAGCAGGATTGAAACAAGATCAGCTCTTTGTCCTTGGATGCAGCACGAGTGAAGTGGCCGGCAGCCGGATCGGAACATCAGGCAGCGAAGACATTGCGGAAAGCATCTACAGCGGACTTGCTGAGCTCAAGGAAATAACGGGTATCCATCTGGCATTTCAATGCTGTGAGCATTTGAACAGAGCGCTTGTAGTTGAAGAGGAGACGGTTCAGCTGTTTAGGCTTCCGGCCGTTTCTGCTGTACCAGTTCCAAAAGCGGGCGGGGCGATGGCTGCTTATGCGTTTAAGCAGATGAAGTCTCCTGTTCTTGTCGAAACCATTCAGGCTGACGCCGGAATAGACATCGGCGATACATTTATCGGCATGCATTTGAAGCCGGTAGCTGTCCCTGTGCGTGTTGCTCAAAACAGTCTCGGGTCAGCACATGTGACATTAGCGCGCACGCGGCCGAAACTGATCGGCGGAGTGCGGGCGGTTTATGGGTGCGAATGAAAGGACTGCGTGGCCAGTCTTTTCTTTTATTTTTAAGGCAGTAAAATAAATCCCGAACTTTAATTTAAATTTAAGTTATCAATATTCGTTTTTACCAATAAAAATTTTGATTTTTTAAAAATAATCTTTTACATCGGCCTAAAAAACCATGTACAATAGTGGTGGTAAAAACAAAGAACAGGATACGGATAGGAGAGGATCTCGCTGATGAAACATTTACCTGCGCAAGACGAACAAGTGTTTAACGCCATTAAAAATGAGCGTGAACGCCAACAGACTAAGATCGAATTGATTGCTTCTGAGAACTTTGTAAGTGAAGCGGTTATGGAAGCACAAGGATCTGTTTTGACAAATAAATACGCTGAAGGATATCCGGGCAAACGCTACTACGGCGGATGTGAGCACGTCGATGTTGTTGAAGATATCGCTCGTGACCGCGCGAAAGAGATCTTTGGAGCGGAGCATGTAAACGTTCAGCCGCACTCAGGCGCACAAGCAAACATGGCAGTGTACTTCACGATTTTGGAGCAAGGCGATACTGTACTTGGGATGAACCTCTCCCACGGCGGCCATTTAACACACGGAAGTCCAGTCAACTTCAGCGGTGTTCAATATAACTTTGTTGAGTATGGCGTAGATAAAGAAACTCAATATATTGATTACGATGACGTGCGTGAAAAAGCCCTTGCCCATAAGCCGAAGCTTATCGTAGCAGGAGCAAGTGCGTATCCTCGTACAATCGACTTTAAGAAATTCCGTGAAATTGCTGATGAAGTCGGCGCTTACTTCATGGTGGATATGGCGCATATCGCAGGACTTGTTGCGGCAGGCCTTCATCCAAACCCGGTTCCTTACGCTGATTTCGTTACAACAACAACACATAAAACACTTCGCGGACCTCGTGGCGGTATGATCCTTTGCCGTGAAGAGTTCGGCAAGAAAATTGATAAATCGATCTTCCCTGGAATTCAAGGCGGCCCGCTGATGCACGTTATTGCCGCAAAAGCTGTTTCATTCGGCGAAGTATTGCAGGACGATTTCAAAACATATGCACAAAACGTCATTTCAAATGCAAAACGCCTGGCTGAAGCGTTAACGAAAGAGGGCATCCAGCTCGTTTCAGGCGGAACTGACAACCACCTGATCCTTGTTGACCTTCGTTCTCTCGGACTGACAGGTAAGGTTGCAGAGCATGTGCTTGATGAAATCGGTATTACGTCTAACAAAAACGCAATTCCATACGATCCGGAAAAACCTTTCGTAACAAGCGGTATCCGTCTTGGTACAGCTGCTGTGACAAGCCGCGGTTTTGACGGAGATGCATTGGATGAAGTCGGTGCCATCATTGCGCTTGCATTGAAAAACCACGAAGATGAAGGAAAACTTGAAGAAGCAAGACAGCGCGTAGCTGCTTTGACTGGCAAGTTCCCTCTATATAAAGAATTAGATTACTAAGATTGAAAAACCCGCTCGGGCTTATGCCCGGCGGGTTTTTTGACGATGTCCTTGAAACTCAATGTCTTTTTTTGTAGAATCAATAGAAGTGTGAAATTGTCGATGGGACAATAAAAAAGGAGCTGAAACACTGTATGGGAAAGGTTTATGTATTTGATCATCCTTTAATTCAGCACAAGCTGACATATATTCGGAATGTAGAGACAGGCACGAAGGATTTTAGAGAGCTTGTAGACGAAGTAGCCACGCTTATGGCGTTTGAAATTACCCGTGATCTCCCTCTAGAGGAAGTGGATATCAACACACCGGTTCAGACTGCGAAATCGAAAGTCATCTCAGGAAAAAAACTTGGAGTGGTTCCTATCCTCAGAGCAGGTTTAGGAATGGTTGAAGGCATCTTAAAACTGATCCCTGCGGCAAAAGTGGGACATGTCGGTCTGTACCGTGATCCTGAAACCTTAAAACCCGTGGAATACTATGTGAAGCTTCCTTCTGATGTGGAAGAACGTGAATTCATCGTGGTTGACCCGATGCTGGCTACAGGCGGTTCCGCAGTTGAAGCGATTAACAGCCTGAAAAAACGCGGTGCGAAAAACATCCGTTTCATGTGTCTCGTAGCTGCGCCTGAAGGTGTGGAAGAATTGCAGAAGCATCATTCAGACGTGGATATTTACATCGCGGCCCTTGATGAAAAATTAAATGAAAAAGGTTATATCGTTCCCGGTCTCGGAGATGCAGGAGACCGTATGTTTGGAACAAAATAAAAGGAAAACTCCCGAAAGGGGGTTTCTTTTTTTATCCAGTTTTTTGCTATTCGGTGAATCTGTATACAATTATAGGTGAAAATGTGAACATTCTGTGGAGACGTAAAGTATAAAAAGTTTTTTAACTTTAAACAGATTGACACATGTTAGGGGCTATTGTATGCTAAACGAGGGTATTATGAGAAGGTTTTCATAGCTTTCATTATAGTCCTCATCCTCAATGTAAATCCTCTCAGCAAACCCGTATTATGAGGATTTATTTAAGCGAATGAAACAGCATCCCTGCAAGGCTTGCGGATGAATGATTTTTTCGAACAGGCCCGTTTTGCCGGACAAAAAAGGTCTTCTACTAGGGTTAACCGCTGATTTATGCCGTATCTAAGCTATACATTATTTTTTCATCAGGAGACAGATAATTGATGGACGATCCCAAGCTTACATTTAGCAGACAACGCAAATACTTATTGTTCATTTTGGCAGTGTATGTACTGGGTTATGGTTTAACAGCGTATAAAACCGTTTTTTTAGGCCTTATTCTGGGAACTGTTTTCAGTTTGTTTAATTTTTTACTGCTCGTCAGGAGAATGAACGCCTTTGACAGAGCCGTTGAGAAAGGAAAGTC
The DNA here is from genome assembly GCF_021282335.1 of Bacillus sp. G16. Classification (NCBI taxonomy): domain Bacteria; kingdom Bacillati; phylum Bacillota; class Bacilli; order Caryophanales; family Bacillaceae; genus Bacillus; species Bacillus sp. G16. Next base: position 62,113 of record NZ_JAJSOZ010000014.1, read on the forward strand.
CATACGATCTCTTGGGAGCGCAGCGCGGTGGTGCAATGCGATTCTTGCTGCGGCTGTCGCCTATAAAAATCCCGAGCATTTTCATATGGCAAGTACAGTTATTGGATTAATGACAATATACCCTGTCATTATGATAGATTCCTTTATCCAGCTTAAACGTTCATCAATGGAAGAGAGGTGAAAACCCTTTGAATCATGAATACAGAACTATTGAATTTCTAGGTCTTACTTTTAATCTGACAAACATTCTGATGATTACTGTGGCGAGTGTGATTGTTTTATTGATTGCTATATTAACGACAAGAACGCTTTCGATCCGTCCCGGAAAAGCCCAGAATTTTATGGAATGGGTTGTTGATTTCGTCCGCAATATTATCGGCAGTACAATGGATTTGAAAACAGGGGCTAACTTCTTGGCACTTGGTGTCACATTGCTGATGTACATATTTGTGTCGAATATGCTGGGGCTGCCGTTCTCTATTACAATCGGACATGAGCTCTGGTGGAAATCTCCGACAGCCGATCCTGCCATTACATTAACGCTAGCCGTGATGGTTGTTGCTTTATCCCATTACTATGGTGTGAAGATGAAAGGACTCAAGGAATATTCCAAAGACTATTTAAGACCTGTTCCATTCATGCTCCCGATGAAAATCATCGAAGAGTTTGCGAATACGCTGACTCTCGGGTTGCGGCTTTATGGTAACATCTTCGCCGGTGAGATTCTTCTCGGCCTGCTTGCGGGATTGGCGACAAGCCATTATTCACAAAGCGTGGCTCTCGGTCTTGTCGGTACACTCGGCGCCATTCTGCCGATGCTGGCATGGCAGGCATTCAGTTTATTTATAGGTGCCATCCAAGCGTTTATCTTTACAATGCTGACGATGGTGTACATGTCTCATAAAATCAGTCATGATCATTAAAACATTATATCCAAACGGATAACATTTTAAAGGAGGAACTTTTTCATGAATTTAATAGCAGCTGCGATTGCAATTGGTTTAGGCGCACTTGGTGCAGGTATTGGTAACGGTTTGATTGTTTCACGTACGGTAGAGGGGATTGCCCGTCAGCCGGAAGCAGGTAAAGAACTTAGAACTCTTATGTTCATGGGTATCGCATTAGTTGAAGCCCTTCCTATTATCGCTGTCGTTATCGCATTCTTAGCGTTCTTTGGCTAAGCATAAAAGCCTTATATGAACTAAAAATGGCGAAGATCATTCCAAGAGAACCTTCGCCATTGCTTTATGTCTGATAAGCATCCCGCCTTGCCGGCTGAAAAGAGACAAGTGCGGCTGCTGGATCAGCAAAGAAAAACCTGCAGAAGGGAGTTGCCGTAGTAGATGTCTCAATTACCACTTGAACTAGGATTTTCGTTTAACGGCGGAGATATCCTGTTCCAACTGTTAGCTATGTTAATCTTATTAGCGCTTCTGAAGAAATACGCTTTAGGGCCGCTATTAAACATAATGAAACAGCGTGAAGACCACATCGCTGGAGAAATTACGTCTGCTGAAGAAAAAAATAAAGAAGCGCAGCAGCTGATTGATGAGCAGCGCGTTCTTTTAAAAGAAGCAAGACAGGAATCCCAAACTCTTATCGAAAACGCAAAGAAACTGGGAGATAAGCAAAAAGAAGAGATTATTCAGGCTGCGCGTGCAGAATCTGAACGTCTGAAAGAAGCAGCAAGAACTGAAATCGTGAAGGAAAAAGAACAGGCGGTTTCTGCTCTCCGTGAGCAAGTAGCGTCTCTTTCTGTCATGATTGCGTCGAAAGTGATCGAAAAAGAACTGGATGAACAAGCTCAAGAGAAATTGATCCAGGACTATCTTAAAGAGGTAGGAGAAAGCCGATGAGTGGATCAGCTGTCTCAAAACGATATGCGTCAGCTCTTTTTGATATTGCCAATGAGTCCGCTCAGCTGAATCAAGTAGAAGAAGAGCTAACCGTTGTAAAACAAGTATTTCAAAATGAAAAAGCGCTTAATGATGTGTTAAACCATCCGAAGGTGCCGGCTGCGAAGAAAAAAGAGCTGATTCAGAATGCATTTGGCTCTTTGTCACAGTCCGTGCTCAATACGATTTTTCTTTTGATTGACCGCCATCGGGCAGCGATTGTGCCTGATCTCACAGATGAGTTTATTAAACTCGCAAATGAGGCTCGCCAAACAGAAGACGCAATCGTATATTCAGTGAAACCGCTGACGGATGCGGAGATTTCATCATTATCACAAGTGTTTGCAAATAAAGCCGGAGTCGCTTCACTTAGAATCAGAAATGAAGTGCAGACGGATTTAATAGGCGGCATTAAAGTCCGCATTGGAAACCGGATTTTTGACGGCAGCGTAAGCGGAAAGCTTCAGCGCATTGAACGTCAACTAGCCGGGGAAAATCGATAGAAGGGGTGAAACCTAAGTGAGCATCAAAGCTGAAGAGATTAGCACGCTGATAAAACAGCAAATACAAAATTATCAATCTGATATTGAAGTTCAAGACATAGGTACAGTCATCCAAGTCGGTGACGGTATTGCTCGTGTACACGGCCTTGACAACTGTATGGCCGGTGAACTTGTCGAGTTTTCAAACGGTGTTTTGGGTATGGCTCAAAACCTTGAAGAATCAAACGTAGGTATCGTCATCTTAGGACCTTTCAGTGAGATCCGTGAGGGAGACGAAGTAAAAAGAACAGGCCGCATCATGGAGGTTCCTGTCGGTGAGGAACTAATCGGCCGTATTGTGAACCCATTAGGTCAGCCGGTAGACGGACTTGGCCCGATCCTCACAAGCAAAACACGTCCGATTGAAAGCCCTGCACCAGGCGTTATGGACCGTAAATCTGTTCATGAACCGCTTCAAACTGGTATTAAAGCGATCGATGCACTGATCCCAATCGGCCGCGGCCAGCGTGAGCTGATCATCGGTGACCGTCAAACAGGTAAAACATCTGTTGCGATCGATGCGATTCTGAACCAAAAAGACCAAGACATGATCTGCGTATACGTTGCGATCGGTCAAAAAGAATCAACAGTCCGCGGCGTAGTAGAAACATTGCGTAAGCACGGCGCGCTTGATTATACAATCGTTGTAACGGCGTCTGCGTCACAGCCGGCACCGCTTCTGTACCTGGCTCCGTATGCAGGGGTTACAATGGCAGAAGAATTTATGTACAACGGCAAGCACGTTCTTGTTGTATACGATGATCTTTCTAAACAAGCGGCTGCTTACCGTGAGCTGTCCTTGCTTCTTCGCCGTCCGCCAGGCCGTGAAGCGTTCCCTGGGGATGTATTCTACCTTCATTCCCGTCTGCTTGAGCGTGCAGCAAAGCTTAGCGACGCGAAAGGCGCAGGATCAATTACAGCTCTGCCGTTCGTAGAAACACAAGCCGGAGATATCTCTGCTTATATTCCGACGAACGTAATTTCCATCACCGACGGACAGATCTTCCTGCAATCTGATTTGTTCTTCTCAGGCGTACGTCCAGCGATCAATGCCGGATTGTCTGTATCCCGTGTCGGCGGTTCAGCGCAAATCAAAGCGATGAAAAAAGTATCAGGAACTTTGCGTCTTGACCTTGCGTCATACCGTGAGCTGGAAGCATTCGCTCAATTCGGATCTGACCTAGACCAGGCGACTCAGGCGAAACTGAACCGCGGTGCGCGTACAGTTGAAGTGCTGAAGCAGGATCTGAACAAGCCGCTTCCGGTTGAAAAGCAAGTAGCCATTCTTTATGCGCTGACAAAAGGACATCTTGATGATATTCCTGTAGCGGATATCAGACGTTTTGAAGAAGAGTACTACATGTACCTTGACCAAAACCATAAAGAACTGCTTGACGGAATTGCGAAAACAGGAAACCTTCCTGCTGATGAAGACTTCAATGCTGCAATCGAAGGCTTCAAACGCACATTTGCACCAAGCAACTAACTCGAATGCTGATGAGAGAAAAAGGTTCTCTTTTTCTCTCTTTTTACGCAGATGAAGAGAAAAGGTGGTGAAATCTTTGGCCTCATTACGCGATATTAAGTCAAGGATCACGTCAACAAAAAAAACGAGCCAGATTACAAAAGCCATGCAGATGGTATCTGCGGCTAAGCTGAATCGTGCAGAAAACAACGCAAAATCATTTGTGCCATATATGGATAAGATCCAAGAGGTTGTGTCAAATGTCGGGAGAGTTTCCGGCAACGTAAAGCATCCGATGCTTCTCAGCAGAGAAGTGAAAAAGACGGCATACCTTGTCATTACGTCTGACCGCGGTCTTGCCGGCGCTTTTAACAGTTCGGTTTTACGAAGTGCTTATCAGGCCATGCAAGAACGTCATCAGTCTAAGGATGAGTATGCGGTGATCGTCATCGGAAGAGTAGGCCGTGATTTCTTTAAGAAACGTGAGATTCCGATCATTTCTGAGTTAACAGGACTTGGAGATGAAGTAACGTTTACAGAAATTAAGGACCTTGCCCGACAAACGATCCAAATGTTTATAGATGGTGCGTTTGATGAATTGCACCTTGTGTATAACCATTTCGTCAGCGCCATTTCTCAAGAAGTAACGGAGAAAAAACTTCTGCCGTTATCTGATTTGGGCAGCGGCGGCGGAAAGAGAACGGCGTCTTATGAATTTGAACCGTCTGAAGAGGAGGTTCTGGAGGTTTTGCTTCCTCAATATGCAGAAAGCTTAATCTTTGGTGCGCTTCTTGACAGTAAAGCAAGTGAGCACGCTGCAAGAATGACGGCGATGAAAAACGCGACAGACAACGCGAAGGAACTTATCGATTCACTTTCGCTTTCTTACAACCGCGCTCGCCAAGCAGCCATCACACAAGAAATTACGGAAATTGTCGGCGGAGCAGCCGCTTTAGAATAGAAAGATTTTGTCAGGAGGGATAGCGATGAAGAAAGGACGCGTTAGCCAGGTATTAGGACCGGTCGTCGACGTGCGTTTTGAAGACGGTCATTTGCCTGAAATTTATAATGCGATTAAAATTTCACAGCCAGCTGCAAGTGAAAATGAAGTAGGTATTGATTTAACGCTTGAGGTCGCTCTTCATTTAGGCGATGATACAGTCCGTACAATCGCAATGGCATCTACGGATGGTGTTCAGCGCGGAATGGAAGCTGTTGATACAGGAGCACCAATCTCAGTACCAGTTGGTGATGTAACACTCGGCCGTGTATTTAACGTACTCGGAGAAAATATTGATTTGAATGAGCCAGTCCCTGCGGATGCGAAAAAGGATCCGATTCACAGACAGGCGCCTTCATTTGATCAGCTTTCAACAGAAGTTGAAATTCTTGAAACAGGTATTAAAGTTGTTGACTTGCTTGCTCCATACATCAAGGGCGGTAAGATCGGATTGTTCGGCGGTGCCGGTGTAGGTAAAACCGTATTAATCCAGGAATTAATCAACAACATCGCGCAAGAGCACGGCGGTATCTCTGTATTCGCCGGTGTAGGGGAGCGTACTCGTGAAGGGAACGACCTTTTCTACGAAATGAGCGACTCTGGCGTAATCAACAAAACAGCCATGGTATTTGGACAAATGAACGAGCCGCCGGGCGCACGTATGCGTGTTGCTTTGACAGGCCTTACAATGGCTGAGCACTTCCGTGATGTACAAGGACAGGACGTACTGTTCTTCATCGATAACATTTTCCGTTTCACACAAGCGGGTTCAGAGGTTTCAGCCCTTCTTGGCCGTATGCCTTCAGCGGTTGGTTATCAGCCGACGCTTGCAACTGAAATGGGTCAGCTTCAAGAGCGTATCACGTCTACTAACGTTGGATCAGTTACATCTATCCAGGCGATCTACGTGCCTGCCGATGACTATACTGACCCGGCGCCGGCAACTACGTTCGCTCACTTGGATGCGACAACAAACCTTGAGCGTAAGTTAACTGAAATGGGTATTTACCCTGCGGTTGATCCGTTGGCTTCTACATCTCGCGCCCTTGCTCCTGAAATTGTCGGAGAAGAGCATTATGCGGTTGCCCGTGAAGTACAGTCAACACTTCAGCGTTACAAAGAGCTTCAAGATATCATTGCAATTCTCGGTATGGATGAATTAAGTGATGAAGACAAGCTTGTCGTTCAACGCGCACGTCGCATTCAGTTCTTCCTTTCTCAAAACTTCCACGTGGCTGAACAGTTCACTGGACAAAAAGGTTCTTACGTGCCTGTAAAAGAAACGGTTCAAGGTTTCAAAGAAATCTTAGCCGGCAAATACGACCATCTTCCTGAAGATGCGTTCCGTCTTGTAGGCCGTATCGAAGAAGTTGTTGAGAAAGCAAAAGAAATGGGTGTAGAAGTTTAATCTGGTCCTAGGAGGGTAAAAGCATGAAGACCGTTAAAGTCAATATCGTTACTCCCGACGGCCCAGTATACGATGCGGATATCGAAATGGTGAGTGTGAGAGCCGAAAGCGGCGATCTCGGTATTTTGCCAGGTCATATTCCAACCGTGGCTCCTCTTAAAATCGGCGCTGTCCGTCTGAAAAAAGACGGGCAGACTGAATTGGTTGCCGTCAGCGGCGGATTTGTAGAAGTCCGTCCTGATCAGGTTACCATCCTTGCCCAGGCTGCTGAGACAGCGGAAGGTATCGATAAAGAGCGCGCTGCAGCTGCACGTCAGCGGGCGCAGGAGCGTTTGAATTCTCAATCAGATGATACTGACATTCGTCGGGCTGAGCTTGCGTTACAGCGGGCTTTGAACAGATTGGATGTAGCAGGGAAATAAGAAAAAATCCTTCTCTTTATGAGAAGGATTTTTTATGATCGCACAAGAGAATCAAACAGCGACAAAAGCGGCTGACTCTCTTTTTGCCGCAAGTATAAACGATCACAGCAATTCATGGTATGCCATGATTTGCGATGTCTTCTAAAGCCCATTGTATAAGCGCCGTCTGTATACGGATAAGGCTTTACGATCCATTCAGCATCTTCATGGTGGGCAATCACGCAATCTATAAGATAAACACTGATCATTTTCTCAAATTCTTCAATAGGAAGATTCCAATCAGCAAGCAAAAGCTCTTGTATACTTTGAAAATAAAGGTTTTCAAGCTCTTCAAGGCTTTCTCTCGTATAGGTAAGAGAAATGTTATAAAACTGACACAATTCATTCAGTTCTTCAATCTGTGACTGTCTATAATCATGATAGAATGCAATTGCTTCCCATTCCTGATCAAAAATTGGCAGGTCCTCACCGAATTGCTTTTCAGGCTGAAAAAAAGAATGATTCACATTTGCCAGCTCCTTTCCAACAAAGTATACCATGTAAAAGAATCGCACTTTAAGCGGGGATTAGCCCTATATTTGGCTGATTATTCCATTCTGTATAAAATGTATCATCTTTATCTGTGCTTCTTATATAATAAGAAAGGGTATAAACGCGGAGAAAGGATGAAAGGAGTGGAATAGATGAGTGTATTGGGACAGCAGGCTGCAATTGGCATTGTCGTTCACCTGATTTTTATAGCGGTGACTTGGTGGGCGCTGCAAGCCGTCAATATCGATCCGTTAATCAAAAAAGGCAAAGTCGTGCAGGCAAGACTCCTGATGATTTTGCTGACAATCGCCATTGGAACAACTGTTGCGAATTTCTTTTTAGATTACCTCAATTATTCACAGCAGCTTCCCTATCTATTTTAATAGTTTTTGAACATCTTAATCATGGGAATGGTTGGGGAAGCAGGTTGAAGCGAATAGCTCGAGTTTTGACGAAGATTTTTACGTATGGCGCCTCTTGCCTCCGGTAAGACTGGGGATAAGGGGGAGAGATGAACATGAAGAAAAAACAAGTAAGCTACGCCATTATCATATCCGTGATGTTAAGCTTCGTCATTGCTGTTTTCCATACAATTCATGCGAGTGAGTTAACGCCGTTAGCACAAATTGCAGAGGGGATGGAACGCCAAGATGTGTCAATAGATAAGTGGACATTGCATGCAAAACAAAACATGTCGCTGACCAAGAAAGAATTTTATAAAAAAGTGCAACGTTTAAAATCAGAGTATCGTCAATATCATTGGGCGATTGCACAGGAAGATAAAATCGTAAAGGCAATTGGCACATATACTGACAAAAAAAAACGCACTTCTTTTAGACTGCAGCTTGTCACAACCCTCAAAAAACACAACCCAACTTCGTATTTATTATATGAGCAAATGAGTCTTGAGACACCGAATAGCTGGAATGATACATATGAACAGTTTGAACGGGAGACACTCGGGATATTCCAAGAAAAAGTAGTTATTTTTACTTGTCTAAATGGTCATTTAGATGATAATATGAATATTGTTTTGCAAAAAAAAGCAAATCAGTTATTAAAAGAATTTCAAGCAAGATCTGTAGAACATGTAGTTGAGCCAAATTTCGTTTCTATTTCTGCGTTTACAGATGAGTGGGAAGAGTACATCATGACCTCGAAACATAAAATGAATTTGCAAATTGCACTTAGAAGTGCAGGAATGGGCGGAAAACATACCGTTACGGTTGGCACACCAATCGTTACGACTGAATATTAATATAGAGAATTTAGGGACGCGGAGGGGAATACCTTGGAAAAAATCATCGTCCGCGGCGGTCAAAAGTTAAACGGCACAGTCAAAGTTGAAGGCGCTAAAAATGCCGTTTTACCTGTTATCGCTGCATCTTTATTAGCAAGTGAAGAAAAAAGCGTAATTTGTGATGTACCTACGCTCTCCGATGTATATACAATTAACGAAGTGTTGCGTCATTTAGGAGCAGATGTGCATTTTGAGAATAATGAAGTGACTGTAAATGCTTCATACGCTTTGCAAACTGAAGCACCTTTTGAATATGTTCGTAAAATGCGTGCATCTGTGCTTGTCATGGGGCCGCTTCTTGCGCGTACAGGTCATGCAAGAGTTGCGCTTCCGGGCGGATGCGCAATTGGTTCCAGACCGATTGATCAGCATTTAAAAGGTTTTGAAGCAATGGGCGCAGAAATCAAAGTCGGCAATGGCTTCATCGAAGCTGAAGTAAAAGGCCGTCTGCAAGGCGCAAAAATCTATCTGGACTTCCCAAGTGTAGGAGCTACAGAGAACCTGATTATGGCAGCCGCTCTAGCTGAAGGAACAACAACGCTGGAGAACGTGGCGAAAGAACCAGAAATCGTTGATTTAGCAAACTATATCAATGGCATGGGCGGAAAAATCCGCGGAGCGGGCACCGGCACCATCAAAATTGAAGGAGTCGAAAAGCTTCACGGCGTAAAACACCATATTATTCCTGACCGCATTGAAGCAGGGACATTTATGGTTGCCGCTGCAATTACTGAAGGAAACGTATTAGTTAAAGGAGCGGTTCCTGAACACCTCACCTCTTTAATTGCAAAAATGGAAGAGATGGGTGTAACGATTAAGGATGAAGGTGAAGGCCTGCGTGTCATCGGCCCGAAAGAACTTAAACCGATTGACATTAAAACAATGCCTCACCCAGGATTCCCGACTGACATGCAGTCACAAATGATGGCGCTTCTGCTTCGTGCAAGCGGCACAAGCATGATTACAGAAACTGTTTTCGAAAACCGTTTTATGCATGCGGAAGAATTCCGCCGTATGAATGGTGATATCAAGATTGAAGGACGTTCTGTCATCATTAATGGCCCTGTACAGCTTCAGGGAGCTGAAGTTGCAGCGACTGATTTGCGTGCAGGTGCAGCGCTGATTCTTGCGGGGTTAGTGGCTGAAGGTCATACACGTGTTACAGAACTGAAGCACTTAGACCGCGGTTACGTTGATTTCCATAAGAAGCTTGCAGCTATTGGCGCAGACATCGAACGTGTAAATGATGAGTCTGCTTCTGAGCAAGAGAACAAAGAAGTCGTTTCTGACTTAAACGCATAAACTTACCTAAAAATCAGTATGTCACTCTGGCATACTGATTTTTTATTTTTCGTGTATTATCATCATTATGCTCAAAATAGCAAAAAAGAATACGTAAATGACAAATAAAGTTTCTGTCCAAAACGAGAGTCATATTAGCTTGTCCCTGCCCATAGACTAGACTAGAGTCGAATCCCGAGCAGGAGGCAGCTGAATATGAAACAATTCGTAATCACACTATCCGTACTATGTGCATTGATTCTCTTGATTCCCACACTCTTGGTCATACCGTTCCAGCATAACAAAGAAGCGGGGGCCAGCGTAGAATCAGGAAAGACAGCAGTCAGCACGAAACCAGCATCAAAAGGAGCGGAAACGTTGAAAGCATCGCCTGTTTCTATTCCCGTCTATCGAACCGCAAATCAATCCGTAGAAGACATTCCGCTTGAAGAGTATGTGATTGGAGTCGTCGCCTCCGAAATGCCGGCAACCTTTGAATCTGAAGCGCTGAAAGCTCAGGCGCTCGCCGCCAGAACGTTTATTGTCAGACTGATGGTCTCAAATTCAGCGGTAGAGGCTCCTAAAGGCTCGCTGGTGGATGATACACAGATGTTTCAGGTGTATAAAAGCAAAGCAGAGCTGAAAAAACAGTGGGGCGCGAGCTATGAGGGAAAACTGAAGAAAATCACAGATGCAGTTGCCAGCACGCAAGGCAAAATCTTAACGTACAACAACCAGCCGATTGAAGCCTCTTTTTTCTCCACAAGCAACGGCTACACAGAAAATGCAGAAGCCTATTGGACAAGTGCCATCCCATATTTAAAAAGCGTCAAAAGCGCTTGGGATAAAAAGTCTCCGAAATATAAGGCAACGAAAACCTTTACAGCTTCAGAATTTGAGCAAAAGCTTGGCGTCAAGCTGGATGGGTCTGGCACAGTCGGAAAGATTACCGGAGAGACACCGGGCCATCAGGTCGCAACAGCCGTTATTAACGGCAAGACGCTGAAAGGAAGAGACATACGCGAAAAGCTGGGCCTTAATTCAGCCGATTTTGATTGGGAGCGAAACGGAGATACGATTACAGTCACGACGAAAGGATTTGGCCACGGTGTCGGGATGAGCCAATATGGCGCGAATTTTATGGCGAAAGAAGGCAAAACGGTTGATCAAATTGTGAAGTACTATTACCAAGGCACACAAATTTCAGACGCAGATTCGTTTTTGAATAAATATATGGCGAAGAAGTAAAAAAAGACGCTCACTGAGCGTCTTTTTCTGTTCCTGAATGTCTTTTATCTAAGGGCGCTTAAAACTGTTTAGAGAAGCTCCTGACAGTCTTTAGGGTGACAAGGGAATCAATCCCTTTTCCTGATTTATGGTTTTGAGATTGTGGTAAAGTAATCCACATTTATCGACAGACTTCGACAGACTCATATAACGAAAGCCGAAAGGCCGACAATCATCTATTTTCATCATAGCGTTAGGCGGAAATCACTAATAAAAACAAAGGTTTCTATGCAAAAGTAAACAACAGCAATGGGGAAGCCCGCCCTATTTATTTCTCTGTTTTTGTCGATTACGATTAGTTATGTTCAGCGTTGAACATCTGCACGCAGAAACAAACTTGTAAAGGGGTACGAACATGAAGAAAAGATTTTCACTGATCATGATGACAGGCTTGCTATTTGGATTAACTTCACCTGCTTTTGCGGCTGAAAAGAAAGAATCGGAGGCTGAAGCTCCGGCAAACGTGGCAGTATTGCTTGATGCCAGCGGAAGCATGGCGAAAAGAATAGACGGTGTATCTAAATTTAATTCAGCTAAAAAAGAAATTTCTAAGTTTGCAAGCTCACTGCCGGAAGGAACTCAGGTGAAAATGAGCGTGTTTGGTTCAGAAGGAAACAATAAAAATTCCGGAAAAGTTCAGTCATGTGAATCCATCCGCAACGTATACGGTTTCCAAAGCTTTAACGAGCAAAGCTTCCTCAATTCTCTCAATGCAATTGGGCCGACTGGCTGGACGCCAATTGCCAAAGCGCTGAACGAGGCGAAATCTTCTTTTGACCAGCTTGACACTAAAGGGGAAAAAGTGGTGTATCTGTTGACAGACGGTGAGGAAACGTGCGGAGGAAATCCAATTAAAACAGCAAAAGAACTGCATAAAGACAATATCACTGTTAATGTGATCGGTTTTGATTATAAAGAGGGATATAAAGGCCAGCTGAACGCGATTGCGAAAGTAGGCGGCGGTGAATACTTCCCTGCTTATACTCAAAAAGATGTTGAGAAAATCTTCACTCAGCAATCACTGATGTTATCTAAATAAGAAAAAAGAGGCTGATGAAGGTCAGCCTCTTTTTTTATGTAACAAAATTTTCAAAAGTGATGAGCTGTCTGCCTGTAGTATAGTAGCAGATTTCCGTTTTATAACATGATTACGGCGAAAAAAGAATGAAGGATGTCACAATCTGTTTATGCTTTCTAGGCGAAAATGTCTAAAAAAGATCGGCGTTTCAAGCGATTTTGTACAGGAAGTGAAAGCGGCACAAAAGGCAGCTTGTCCTATATCTTTTTGCATTTTCATATTCTAGCATAAAGAAGAATCCAACTATAGTTGGAAAATATGATAAAGAAAGGAAGAAAAACATGAAAAAATTGCTGGCTGCCGGTATCATTGGATTGCTGACTGTCTCCTTTGCATCTCCGTCTTTTGCCGCTGAAAAACAGGCTGACACAAATGTAGCGGTTTTGTTTGACGGAAGCGGAAGCATGGTTCAAAAAACAGGGGGAGAGCGCAAAATAGACATTGCAAAAAAATCAGTAAAGTCTTTTGCCGAGCTGCTTCCGAAGGATACAAATCTCATGCTTCGCGTTTTCGGACATGCTGGAAACAATAAATTGTCCGGCAAAGCTCTTTCATGCAGCACGACGGAAACCATTTACGGTCTTCACCCATATGAAGGATCGCTGTTTGACAATTCATTGAGTGAAATCAAGCCGACTGGCTGGACACCGATTGCCAAAGCACTTTCAGATACAAGAAAAGAATTTGAAGCATTTGACGCTGACGGGAAAAACGTGGTGTATTTAATCACTGACGGTGAGGAAACGTGCGGCGGAGATCCAGCGGCGGAAATTGCAAAGCTTCGTGAAGCGAATGTGGATACGATTGTAAACATCATTGGCTTCAACTTTGATGTCAAAGGAAATGAAGAGATGAAACAGGCGGCTGTTGCTGGCGGCGGAGAATATATTTCAGCAAACAGCGCCGATGAGTTTGAACAGGCTTGGGAAAAAGAAGCACAAAAATTTACTGAGTAATCGTTTGAGTGAAGGCGCTCCCCCAGGCGCCTTTTTCTATTGGTTTAAAAACGATCGGTGCGGGAATGATACCCTTAAAAGGGGTTGAATAGATGAGATTATTAGGAATGATTTTTCTTATTGCCGCCGTGGCATTCATATTGCTCGGTGTTTTTCTAAAACTGGCAGCCTTCTTTTTTGTCAGTATGCTCACCTTGATCGCGGCCGTTGTGCTGTTTACGATCCTGAAAAAGAATCGGCATAATCAAACATAGAGCCCTTTATATAGAGGGCTCTTTTTTATGTCTCAGGATTCGACAAAATCCGAGGAGTGTGAAAAAATATAGAGGCAGGAACATTGCGGAGGGGAAGAGACATTGAACGATAAAGTAACTGCGGTCAGGGATGTATGGCGCTATGAACAAGGGGAAATCAGCAAAATAGAAGACCGGATGGTGACGGAATACCCTTTGACAGTGATACTGAACGGTAGTGAATTTGTGACGCTCGTTTGTACGCCGGAGCATATCAAAGAGCTTGTCATGGGATTTCTCGCATCAGAGGGTGTAATACGATTTCAAAAAGAGATTAAAAGGTTTACAATAGATGAAAGTCTCGGTTTTGTTTATGTCGATCTCGTTCATCCTGAGACATTGGATCAAAAGGATTATACGAAACGGGTGATCGGCTCATGCTGCGGAAAGGGCCGCCATTTTTACTTTCAGCAGGATGTCAAAACCGCAAAAACGGCTGTCAGCCAAATCAAGATATCGCCTGAAGCGTGTCTGGCGCTTATGAAAGACATGCAACAAGGGAGCGGAACGTTTCAGGATACGGGTGGCGTCCACAATGCGGCGCTTTGTGACACAGAGAAACTGCTCCTGATGCGCACAGATATCGGCCGGCACAACGCACTTGATAAATTATACGGACACTGTCTTCTGAACGGGATGTCCGTCCGCGACAAACTGATTGTGTTCAGCGGCAGAATCTCATCAGAAGTCCTGTTAAAAGCGGCAAAAATCGGTGTGTCGATTGTCATTTCCAAATCGGCCCCGACAGAGCTTGCGATTCAAATGGCGGAAGAATTAAATATTACAGCGATCGGATTTGTCAGAAACGGATCGTTTAATGTATATACACACCCTGAGAGAATCGGGGGATAGGAAGGGGCTGTAGCTATGAATACAGAATCGCGTCAGATGTTGGATAAAAGGAACAGACCGCTGAGAGACCTTCGCATTTCTGTTACAGACCGCTGCAACTTCCGATGCACGTACTGTATGCCCGCCGAATTATTCGGCCCGGATTATCCTTTTTTAAAGAAAGAGGAGCTGCTTTCATTTGAGGAGCTGGAACGGCTTGCGACGCTGTTTGTCACAAGGTTCGGTGTTGAAAAAATCCGCTTAACCGGCGGAGAGCCTCTCATGAGAAAAGATATGCCCGAATTAATCAAAAAACTGGCCCGCATTCCGGGTGTCCGTGACATTGCGATGACGACAAACGGATCACTGCTGCCTGTTTATGCGGAGAGACTCAAGGAAGCCGGGCTGAAACGGGTCACAGTCAGCCTTGATTCTTTAGAGGACGAGCGGTTTAAAAAGATAAACGGACGCGGGATTTCTGTCAGCAAGGTGCTGGAAGGCATTGAAGCGGCGAAGCAAGCGGGGCTCGGTGTGAAAATCAACATGGTCGTCCAAAAGGGCGTCAATGAAAAAGATATTCTGCCTATGGCGCGTTATTTTAAAGAAAAAGGACATATCCTGAGATTCATTGAATTTATGGACGTGGGCAACACCAACCAATGGGAAAAGAAGGACGTCATGACAAAGGCGGAAATCATTGATTTGATCAATGAACAGATGCCTGTTGAGCCGACCGCGCCTAATTATAAAGGTGAAGTGGCTTCCAGATTCCGCTACTTGGACGGATCTGGAGAAATCGGCGTCATATCATCTGTATCTGATGCATTCTGCGGATCGTGCAACAGGGCTCGACTTTCTGCGAGAGGAGAGCTGTTTACCTGCTTATTCGCTTCAAGCGGATTTGACCTCAGAGCACCGGTTCGGAAGGGATTAAGTGATGATGAACTGTCAGAGATGATCGGCACCGTATGGAAAAATCGGATCGATCAGTATTCGGTTGATCGTACGCTATCAAAAGCATCAGGCAAAAAGAAAGTGGAAATGTCTTATATTGGCGGTTAATATGAAATGAAAGAGCTTATCGGCGTGTCCGGTAAGCTTTTTTTGATGAAAAAGCTTATGTGCAAAAAATACATACAAAAACCGAAATATATAAGGATAGGCATAAAGAAGGAATCATTGTAAGAAAATTTTAATTCCAAAGCCATACATTATGATAAAATATAACCAATTAGAAAACAGAAAGGGTTGGAGGGGCATGGCCGCGTACGAGATCCCGTCATCTCAAGTAGGAGTGAAAATCAATAAGTGGTATAAGCACATTTTAGCATTTCAAGTGGCTGATGCCGTTGAGCTGAAGAAAGAGATTGATCAGGACATAGAACATATGGAAGAGGATCAGCTGCTTCTCCTGTATTATCAGCTGATCAGTTACCGGCACCAAATTATGCTGGATTATGTAAAGCCCGACCTGCACGAGGAATCTCAGCTTCAATATCGAGAATTGATCCAAACGCTGGAAAGCAATCAGGACAGCATCTCCGGATTATCTGAGTATTATTTTCACTTGTTCAGAGGAATGTACGAATTTGAACAGAACAATTACATCTCGGCTATATCCTTTTATCGGAAAGCTGAGAAGATGCTTGCGTTTGTAGAAGATGAAATTGAAAGAGCGGAATATCATTTTAAAGTGGCGGAAGTCTTTTATATCATGAAGCAGACGCACTTTTCCATGAACCACGCCGTACAGGCGCTTGAGACGTATAAGGCTAACGATTTTTACAGAGTCAGAAGAATTCAATGCCATTTCGTCATATCAGGAAACTACATTGACTACAGAAACTATGAAAAAGCGCTGGAGCATTTGGATGACGCGTATCGTCTGGCTTTATTGGAAGGGCAGCCCCGTTTGATCGGCTCAGCCCTCTATAACATCGGGAATTGCTATGATGACAAAGGAGAGCTGGATCAAGCTGCGGAATACTTTGAAAAAGCGCTTCCTGTCTTTGAAGAGCATCAGCTGGAACAGCTTCCGAAAGCGCTATTCAGCCTGACTCGCGTTCTTTTCAAAAAACAAGATGTCCAAGCTGCGATGCGGTACTACGAAAAAGGGATTGCCATCGCCCAAAAACGAAACGACTTCTTCAGTCTGGCAAAATATAAATTTCTGCAGGCCTTATATGTGGAATCTGTCAATTTGGATATGATTCAAGAAGTATTTGACTATATGGAAGAAAAAGCCCTTTACGTATATATTGAAGAATTCGCTTTGGATGCTGCCTCCTATTTCAGTCATCGCGAACACTACAAAGAAGCGGTGTATTTTTATGAAAAAGCGGTCAGCATGAGAGAGATGATTCAAAGGAACGATTGTTTATATCAAGTGTGAGACGAAACCATCTGCTGCCAGGTGGTTTTTTTATATGCAAAAAAAGGGGAGCATCGGAACGTTTATTTCCGGGGAGAACAGGAAAAATCGCTACATATTGCTTTTGAACACAAACGTCAAAATGGCAGGGTCCAGACGGTGCCGGAGTCTATGACAAGCGTGAGGGGGAATTTGATGTTTGGTTTCAATGATATGGTGAAGTTTCTGTGGTCTTTCCTCATTGTTCTGCCGCTTGTATCGATCATACATGTTTCAGGGCACAGCTTTATGGCTTTTATTTTTGGCGGAAAAGGATCATTGGATATTGGAATGGGCAAAACGCTGCTCAAGATTGGGCCGATACGGATCAGAACGATCTATTTTATGGATTCTTTTTGCCGGTATGGTGAGCTGAAAATCGACAATCGGTTCTCACATGCACTCGTGTATGCCGGAGGCTGCCTGTTTAACCTGTTAACGATTTTTACGGTCAACTTGCTGATTTTACACAGTGTATTAAAGCCGAATGTGTTTTTCTATCAGTTTGTCTATTTTTCTACGTATTACGTGTTTTTCGCCCTGCTTCCGGTACGGTATTCAGAGAAAAAGTCATCAGACGGGCTGGCAATATACAAGGTGCTTCGCTATGGAGAGCGCTACGAAATCGATAAATAACATTCAAATGTTTACCGCCTGTCAGATCGGGAAGGTAACAAGTACACACATAATTGAAGGGAGAGAACAACATGGGTAACGATAGTGTAAAAGATAAAATGAAAGGCGGCTTAAATAAAGCCAAAGGAGAAGTGAAGGATAAAGTCGGAGATATGACCGATAAAGCGGATATGCAGGCAGAAGGCAAAAAAGATAAGGCGAAAGGCGAGATCCAAAAGGATATCGGGAAAGCAAAGGATACATTCACAGATAAAGATTAATCATACGGAAGAGGCAGGAAACGATATGTTTCCTGCCTTTTTTGTTGATGTGAATAAATATAACAAAAAAAGCAATCGATTTGGTTAAGGTATCTAAAATTTCTAAATATTCTTTGAATTAACGAACCTCTTCTATATAATAATGACATAAGTTGTTAACTTTTATAACATCGACTGGTGAGAATCAGACAAAGGGAGGTTCTGAATGAAAAGCAAAGAGGGTGGAATACAGGCTGTTTTTCTGTTGTTTCTGATCATGATTTTGATGACGGGATGTACTGCGCCCAAGAAAGTGTCGGAAGCCAGCGGGGATGCGAAAAAAACAGTTGATATCGACACAAGCGGGGATTCAGTGAAGGTCGGGATTCTTCACTCATTAAGCGGGACAATGGCGATCAGCGAAGTGTCCGTCCATGATGCAGAGCTAATGGCTATTAACGAAATCAATCAAAAAGGCGGAGTTCTCGGCAAGAAGCTTGAACCCGTCGTGGAAGATGGCGCCTCAGACTGGCCTACATATGCGGAAAAAATGAGAAAGCTGCTTCAGCAGGATAAAGCGGCTGCTGTTTTTGGCGGGTGGACGTCAGCAAGCCGCAAAGCCATGCTTCCGGTTGTGGAGCAAAACAACGGGCTGCTGTTCTATCCGGTGCAGTACGAAGGAATGGAGTCATCACCTAATATTGTTTATACCGGAGCAACGACAAATCAGCAAATTGTGCCGGCTGTCGATTGGCTGCTGAAGAAGAAGGGGAAGACCTTCTTTCTGATCGGATCAGATTACGTGTTCCCGAGAACAGCCAACAAAATTATTAAAGCGCAAGTGAAGGCGGCCGGAGGAGAAATTGCCGGTGAAGAGTATACGCCGCTCGGCCACACGAATTACAGTACGCTCGTCAGCAAAATCAAAGAAAAACAGCCCGATGTCATTTTTAATACATTAAACGGTGACAGTAACGTGGCGTTTTTCAAACAGCTGAAAGATGCGGGGATATCGGCTGACGATATGCCTGTTATGTCGGCAAGTGTCGCTGAGGAAGAAATTCGGGGGATCGGCCCTGATGTGCTAAAAGGACATTATGCGGTGTGGAATTACTTCCAGACAACCAATACGAGCGAAAATCAAACATTCGTAAAGAACTATAAAAAAATGAACGGCGATAGCCGGGTGACGAGCGATCCGATTGAAGCTGGCTATAATGCGGTCTATCTCTGGGCAGCGGCTGTTGAAAAAGCCAAGTCCTTTGATGTCGATAAGGTGAAGAAAGTGGCTGACGGGATTTCATTCAAGGCCCCGGGCGGCACAGTGAAAATTGACGGGGATACACAGCATCTTTACAAAACGGTCAGAATCGGACAGATCACGGGGGATGGACAGTTTAAAGAAGTATGGAACTCAGGTGATCCTGTAAAACCTGATCCGTACCTAAAAACGTACGACTGGGCAAAGGGGTTATCTAAATAAATCAAAGCCATTTGCGGGGGAGGAGGCGGAACATGTCTGTCGTCGTGACTCAATTATTTAACGGGATCAGTCTCGGTTCTATTTTGATTCTCATTGCGATTGGATTGGCCGTTACATTCGGTTTGATGAACATTATTAATATGGCGCACGGTGAGCTGATTATGGCAGGAGCCTATACGACATATGTTGTTCAGCAGCTGTTTTTAAGCTATTTGCCGGCTTCTCTGTTTTCTTACTATTTTTTAATCGCTATTATCATGGCGTTTGCGGTTGCGGCGTTTATTGGGATTGTCATTGAAAAAGTGATTGTCAGGCGATTATATGACCGTCCGCTCGACAGCCTTTTGGCGACGTGGGGGGTGAGCTTGATACTGCAGCAGGCGGCCAGATCGATTTTTGGCGCGCCGAATGTGGCCGTCAAGTCTCCTGAGTGGCTGACGGGCGGAGTAACGCTGTTTTCCGTTACCTTTCCATATAAAAGGCTGTTTATTTTGGCGCTCGTTCTTTTTACGCTGGCGCTGCTCGGATTGTATTTGTTTAAAACCTCTGCGGGGCGGCGGATGCAGGCTGTTACGCTGAACCGGAGCATGGCATCGTGTCTCGGCGTATCTGTGAGAAAAACAGATACATTGGCTTTCGCACTCGGAAGCGGACTGGCCGGTATCGCGGGGAGCTCACTCACCTTGCTTGGTTCGATCGGGCCTACTCTCGGTTCGTCATACCTTGTTGATGCCTTCATGATCGTCATATTAGGCGGAATCGGAAAATTAAAAGGAACGATTATCGGCGCGGTGACGGTCGGTTTGCTGAGCACATTCGTTGAGTATTCCACAAGCGCTACGATTGCAAAGGTTGTCGTGTTTGCATTTATTATTCTCTTTCTGCAATGGCGGCCTTCAGGTCTTGCAAGTGTCAGAACGAGATTACTTGATTAGGAGGGAACCGGATGAAGCGGTTTTCACAATTCAGTCCGTATCTGGTGCTATTTGCCCTTTTTATCGCCGCTCCGTTTTTTCTGCAGGAGTTTCGATTAGGGCTGTTGGCGAAGTTTTTATGCTTCGCGATTGTAGCGGTCGGCATTTGCCTGATTTGGGGATATACAGGCATTTTGAGTTTGGGGCATGGCGTCTTTTTCGGATTGGGTGCTTACTGCATGGCCATGTACTTAAAGATAGAGGCTTCGCCGTCAGGTATACCTGATTTTATGGAGTGGACCGGCGTCAATGAATTGCCGTGGATTTGGACAATGTTCAGGTATCCTTTTGCTGCGATTGCCGCGGCTGTCATTGTGCCTGTCTTTCTGGCCTTTTTACTCGGTTACTTTACCTTCCGCAACAATATAAAGGGTGTTTATTTTTCGTTGATCTCTCAGGCTGTTGTGATGGTGGTTGTCACATTGTTCATCGGCAGCCAGGAAATCACCGGCGGAACGAATGGCCTCACGAATTTCTATACCATTTTTCAATATGCTCTGGCCGATCCTGCAATGAAGCAGATCCTGTATTTTACGACAGTCTTTTTCCTCTGTGTTTCTGTCATGTTCGCTTTGTTTCTGACGAGAAGCCGTTTTGGACGGCTGTTGCAGGCGGTGCGTGACGGAGAAAACAGGGTCCGTTTTTTCGGGTATCATTCCACCAATTTTAAAGTGTTTATTTACTGTGTATCCGCTGCGATGGCGGGGATTGCCGGGATGCTGTTTGTGCTTCAGGACGGGATGATCTCACCGGAAATGATGGGCATCATCCCTTCGGTGGAAATGGTGCTGTGGGTGGCGATCGGCGGCCGGCACTCCATTTTCGGAGCAGTGCTTGGCGCGCTGTTAACGAACGGCATGAAAAGCTATTTAAGCGAATATTATCCTGACATTTGGCTGTACTTTCTCGGTGCGCTGTTTATCATCGTCGTGCTCTATATGCCAAAAGGGATTGTCGGGCTGTTCGAGAAGCTTAGAACCCAGCTTTCTTCCTCGAAAAAGAAAGGAGCGGCTGCTTATGAAACCGATACTTACCTGCCGTGACGTAAGGGTTGAGTTTGACGGGTTTTGGGCTTTGCAGGGCGCTGATATCAGCGTGCAGGAATGCGATATCCATTTTCTGATTGGGCCGAACGGCGCCGGAAAAACGACTTTGCTGGACATCATTTGCGGCAAAACAAAGCCGCATTCGGGCGAAGTTCTGTTTCAGGAAACGAATGAATTGACAAAGGCTCGGGAATATCAGATCGCCAAACTGGGGGTCGCCCGGAAGTTTCAGGCACCGAGTGTTTTTACACAGCTGACGGTGTTTGAAAACCTCGAGCTTGCCATGAAACAGAAAAAAACGATCCTTTCATTGCTGACAGCGCGTATGACGAAACAGCAAAGTGACAGAATCATAGACATCCTGCGGCTGGTTGGGTTAGACGAAAAGCGGGATATAACAGCTGGCAGCCTGTCACATGGACAGAAGCAATGGCTTGAGATCGGGATGCAGCTCGCCATGGAGCCGAAGCTTTTGCTGCTGGATGAACCGATTGCTGGCATGACGGGAAAGGAGCGGGAAAAAACCGGAGCCCTGCTTGAAGAAATCGCGAAAACGTGCTCTGTTCTGATTGTCGAGCACGATATGGATTTTGTGCGCTCATTTTCCAGAAAAGTCACGGTGATGCATGAAGGCAAAGTGCTTTGTGAAGGGTCGATGGATGACATTACAAGCAATGAAGAGGTGGCAGCGGTGTATTTAGGAAGGAGCGGTGTGTCATGATTGCCGTCAGCAATGTAACGTCTGGTTACGATCAATCGATGGTTTTGCACAATTTCAGCATGGAGGTTCGTCCAGGGCAAATTGTCGCTGTATTAGGCCGAAACGGAGTTGGCAAATCCACTTTGCTGAAAACAATCATAGGCCTGCTTCCTGCTAAACAGGGGGATATTTGTTTCAATCAAACGTTTGTTCAAAACGAAAAGGCGGAAACACGGGCAAAAGCGGGGATTGCGTATGTTCCGCAGGGCAGAGACATCTTTTCCTCCTTAACCGTTCGTGACAACCTGCTGCTCGGGGAAGAGCCGCTTCCGCGGAAGGACCGGACGGGGCAGATCAAGGAAGAGATTTTTCAGTGGTTTCCCGTTTTGAAGGAGATGCTTGACCGCAAAGGCGGCGATTTAAGCGGAGGCCAGCAGCAGCAGCTTGCAATTGCCAGAGCGCTGATGGGAAATCCAAAAATTATTTTACTAGATGAACCAATGGAAGGGATTCAACCTTCAATTGTCGAACTAATCAGACACGTTATCGTAGAAATTTCCAGAAAAAAAGACATGTCCGTTATATTAGTCGAGCACAGTCTGGAAAACGCGTTAACCTGTGCTGACTACCTTTATGTGATCGACAGGGGAACGGTTGTTGACCATGGAAAGGCCGATGAAGAAACGGCACGCCGCTTTGAAAGGCATCTTACTGTATGATCTTCATTCTGAAGAAAGGGAGGTGATGTCCCGCCTGCATGTTCCGCAAATTCGTAGTAACCGCATCCACTTTATATGACAAAAGAAGGAGGACTACAGATGAAACTGACACCGGTTGAACAAGAGAAATTGCTCATTTTTGCAGCGGGGGAATTAGCCAAACAGCGAAAGGCGCGGGGCGTTCTGCTGAACTATCCTGAGGCTGCCGCTTATATCACCTGTTTTATCATGGAAGGCGCACGTGACGGGAAGGGAGTAGCGGAGCTGATGGAAGCCGGCCGCCATGTGTTAACGGAAAAAGATGTAATGGAGGGTGTGCCTGAGATGCTGGACAGCATTCAGGTGGAGGCCACATTTCCGGACGGAGTGAAGCTTGTCACGGTACATCAGCCAATTTCTGCGGAGGTGAAGTCATGAAGCCGGGAGCATTCCAGATTGCTGAGGGAAAGATTACGATTAATGAAGGCCGCGAGACACGGGAGGTAGCGGTAAAAAACACTGGATCACGCTCCATTCAAGTCGGCTCGCATTTTCATTTTGCAGAAGCCAACGGGGCATTATCATTTGACCGCGAGCAGGCGATCGGCATGCGCCTTGATGTTCCATCAGGCACGTCGGTCCGTTTTGAGCCGGGCGAGCAGAAAACGGTCACGCTTGTGGAAATCGGAGGACGAAAGACAATAAGAGGCCTGAATGCAATGGCCGACACGTTTATCGATGAACGCGGCAAAGAAAAAACGTTAGCCAACTTAAAACAAGCCGGCTGGATGGAGGGTGTAATCCGATGAAAATGTCACGGGAGCAATATGCGGAGCTGTTTGGCCCGACAACGGGCGATAAAATCAGATTGGGCGATACAGATTTATGGATCGAAGTCGAAAAGGATTTCACCGTATATGGTGAAGAAATGATCTTTGGCGGCGGAAAAACGATCCGGGACGGCATGGGCCAAAACGGCAGAATCACAGGGAAAGACGGCGCTTTGGACTTGGTCATCACCAACGTCGTGCTATTGGATTATACAGGCATTGTTAAAGCGGATGTCGGTGTTAAAGACGGCCGGATTGTTGGCGTCGGAAAAAGCGGCAACCCTGATATCATGGACGGAGTCGATCCGCATATGGTCATCGGCGCCGGTACAGAGGTGATTTCCGGTGAAGGAAAAATTTTAACAGCCGGAGGAGTGGACACGCACATTCATTTTATTTGTCCTCAGCAGATGGAAGTTGCACTTTCTTCAGGTGTGACGACCCTTTTGGGAGGCGGAACAGGCCCAGCTACAGGAAGCAAAGCGACAACATGTACGTCCGGCGCGTGGTATATGGCAAGGATGCTGGAAGCGGCAGAGGAGTTTCCGATCAATGTCGGTTTCTTAGGAAAAGGGAATGCATCCGATAAAGCGCCGCTGATCGAGCAGGTCGAAGCAGGCGCCATCGGCCTTAAGCTTCATGAAGACTGGGGCACGACGCCAAGCGCCATCAAAACGTGTATGGAAGTCGTGGATGAGGCTGATATTCAAGTCGCCATTCATACCGATACGATTAACGAAGCGGGCTTCCTGGAAAACACGCTCGACGCGATCGGGGACCGGGTCATTCATACTTATCACATTGAAGGAGCCGGCGGCGGCCATGCCCCGGATATTATGAAGCTCGCTTCTTATGCTAACATTCTGCCGTCATCCACAACGCCAACCATTCCTTATACCGTTAATACGATGGATGAGCATCTTGATATGATGATGGTCTGCCACCATTTAGATGCGAAAGTGCCTGAAGATGTGGCGTTCAGCCATTCAAGAATCAGGGCTGCGACCATTGCGGCAGAGGACATTCTCCATGATATCGGCGCGATCAGCATGACATCATCGGATTCCCAAGCGATGGGGCGGGTCGGAGAAGTGATCATCCGAACGTGGCAGGTAGCTGACAAAATGAAAAAGCAGCGCGGGGCTCTTGCCGGCGAAAACGGAAATGACAATGTGCGCGCAAAACGCTACATTGCCAAATACACGATTAATCCAGCGATTACTCACGGGCTCAGCCATGAAGTCGGTTCGGTGGAAAAAGGGAAGCTTGCTGATCTCGTTCTGTGGGACCCGGTATTTTTTGGCGTAAAGCCGGAACTGGTTTTAAAGGGCGGCATGATTGCACGTGCGCAAATGGGAGATCCGAACGCATCTATCCCGACTCCGGAACCGGTGTTTATGCGGCAAATGTATGCGTCTTACGGAAAAGCCAATCGCTCAACCTCCATTACATTTATGTCTCAGGCAAGCATAGAGCTGGGTGTGGCGGAAAGCTTAGGGCTGGAAAAAAGAATTTCTCCTGTCAAGAATATCAGAAAGCTGAGCAAGCTGGATATGAAATTGAACTCAGCTTTGCCGAAGATCGAAGTTGATCCAAAAACCTATCAGGTCTTCGCTGACGGAGAGGAACTGTCTTGCCAGCCTGTCGATTATGTTCCGCTTGGACAAAGATATTTCTTATTCTGACAAGACGCGGCCGGAGTGCATCCGGCCGTACTATTGACTCAAAACGGTGCACAAGAACCCCGCATTTAGTGTATATTAGATGTTGACAAACGAATTAAATGTAACTATTATAGTTACAACGGTGGTGAAAAAACATGATTAACAGCCGTCTTGCTGTTGCCATTCATATTTTATCCCTCATTTCGATGGATGAAAAAACATCTTCAGAAATCATTGCTGACAGCGTCAACACGAACCCGGTTGTCGTGCGAAGAATGATCAGCCTGCTGAAAAAGGCGGATATTCTCACATCACGCGCCGGGGTGCCGGGTGCAAGCCTCAAAAAAGATCCGGCCGATATTTCTCTATTAGAAGTATATCGGGCTGTCCAAAAGCAAGAAGAACTCTTTGCGGTTCATGAGAATCCGAATCCGAAATGTCCGGTAGGGAAAAAAATTCAGAACGCACTGGATGAAACATTTGAAAGTGTGCAAAAAGCGATGGAAAATGAATTGGCAAGCAAGTCATTAAAAGATGTTATGAATCATCTCTTTTAATCAAAAGGGATGACTTCTCACCGTCAACATGTAACTAAAAATGTTACAAATAAGGAGGAAATGAAAAATGAAAATTGGAATTATCGGAGCAAGCGGAAAAGCAGGAAGCCAGATTTTGAAAGAAGCGAAAACAAGAGGCCATGAAGTGACTGCCATCGTTCGGACCGCTTCAAAAGTACAGGAACAGGACATAGCGATTTTGGAGAAAGATGTGTTTGAACTGACTGCACAAGACATCAAGCCTTTCGACGTGGTCGTAAACGCATTTGGAGCAGCGCCTGGCCAGGAACATCTTCATGTTGAAGCAGGCAGAGCCCTAATCAGCATCTTAAAGGATGCAAAAAACACAAGATTGCTTGTCGTCGGCGGAGCAGGAAGCCTGTTTGTTGATGAAGCCAAAACAACCCGTTTAATGGATACGCCGGAATTCCCGAAAGAATATCTGCCCACTGCATCAAATCAAGGGGAGAACCTGAAAGACTTGCAGCAGACAGACTCCATTTCTTGGACGTTCCTCAGCCCTGCGGCATTTTTTGACCCGGCAGGAAAACGGACAGGTTCTTACCAAAAAGGAAAAGACAATGTCATCGTAAACGCAAAAGGCGACAGTTATATCAGCTATGCAGATTATGCCATTGCCGTATTGGATGAGCTTGAACATCCGGCACACAAAAATGAACGCTTCACAGTGGTAAGCGAAGCGGAATAATAAAAAAACCCGGAGTCCGGGGACTGACCCCATAAGATGAGACAAATAAAAACACCTTCAAGTTTGAATACGGATGATTGTTATCCGAAATTAGACTTGGAGGTGTTTTTTCTATGGGGACAAGAGTGAGTTATCCGGTTGAAGTG